>PNKB01000020.1 GCA_013997645.1 Cyanobacteria bacterium PR.3.49 | reverse complement strand
AATCCTATGGTGAAACGGACCGCCCCAGTTCGAGAGACTATTCGAAGCATCTGATACCAATGAATCTGGTCAAGATGCTCACTATCGAATCTCCGCAATTTGCCGAGGCCGAGCGTCGCCGTCTCGACTACCTTGCCACCATGGAAAGTGCGGACAGAGAAGAATTTCCAGAGTTGGAAGGCTAGACAAAGTGGCTAAGGTTAACGGCTAGAAAGAGGCGCAGCTTTGGTCGAAAAACAAAATCCGGCAGAAGAGAGCGGGATAGACTTCGATCTTGATACCGCGCAAGCTGCCTCAGACGCGGCTGCCGAAGAGCAAGCCAAGATCGACCTTACCGCCCCGAAAGGCGCCGCCAGAGTTTTGCGCGACGACGGACCCTTCATGAGATTCATCTGGTGGAGTTTACGCACCATTCTATCTTTCGTCGTGCCTCTGGGAGTTTTTTACGCGATGGTGCGCTGCAAACCATTAGTCGATGGTGCCTATCACATGATCAATCCCGGCACCAACCCTTATCCCATTCTTATGAAAGGGGGACTGGCAACATTCCTGGCAGCACTTATCGCATCAGTACCGGCATTTACAGGCATGTACTTAGCCTCCCTTCTATCTCGATTCAAGAATTTGAAACCGACAATTGCGGTGGCAATATGGTGCCTGCTAGTTTTTTGCGACTCCTTGATTTTCGTCGTGGTGGCGAAATATTTTACGCTTATATGAGCAAGCCAAACGCTTAGTAATCGCGCTCAAACACTTTCTTCACATGTTTGCTCGCGGCAATAACACGCTCCGACGGCATCAAAATTTTTCTGGCACCATAAATGGGCACCGGTGATGTTTCCAGTGTGCCGTTGACATCGTAAACATCCGGGTTATAGCCATAAGCCAGAGTCTTCTCGTTAATAGGAATGGGCACTCCATCCTCGTTATTCTGGTCTTTCCAGAGTTTCAAATGGTGCTCGCAAACTGCAGCGGCAATCATAGCGGCGCATTCAGGATCGAGCAGTGCGCGAATTTCGAAGTCAGCGCCCTGATGCTTTTTGCGCTCGAAATACTGGCGCAGAATAGGAAACTCGAGAACATAGAGTTTGACCGCATTGATTGAAACCTGGGGGTAACCAAAAGTCTGGCTATTGCTTTTGATGATATTTTCGCGCGCATTTTTGTCGCGTTCAATATCAATCGGATCGTAATAATGAATCTCGTTGCCGACCAGTTGGCGCAACAGTCGCGGCGCCCAGAGATGCCTGCTCAAATCTTTGTACATGGCGGCAGCATTTAGAAATGCCTTTGGCTCTGACTTTGTGCACTCGGCAAGTTTTTCCGCCTCTTTACCTCGGTACGGAAATACGAAGCCTTCCGTCTTATCGTACGGTTTATTGCCCGCCGTCATCGTATCTTCAGGACCAGTAGGCGCGTTGGGATCCCGCTTGAAATAGCGCTCCGCTTTGCGCTCCATGTACATTATGGAATAGAGCCCTTGCAAGTCGTCGAAATCTTCAGGCCGTGCGTCTTTCGAGATCGCACGCAAGCCCTTGCTGAAGGTGTCGGAAGGCTTGGGCATGTCGCTGCCCGGCAGAACCTCACCCGGCCGTCTGACCTCATCACTGGATGAGCCGGCACCCGCAGAGCCCGACGAACCTGTATTGCCTTTATTCTGCTTTTTGGATTCCTCGTCGGCCATACAAGCCTCCACAGCCCGGTCCTTCACCCAATTTGCGGGTCTCTTGACTCCAAAGCCTCTGCAGAGAAGGATACCCGTAAATGCCCGCCCATTGCACTATTGAAAACCCCATTGAACTCATTAATGCTTAAATGACAATATCGAGAAGTCTTTACTCGGCGGTTTCATCTGTGAGCAAAAGAAAGACAAAATCAATAGATGAGAAGTCCGATGAGATTCACCTGCGGACAACCCCGGCTTCAGACAATTTAGTCACAAAAAGACCAAACTTTTTCATACCGCTGATGTCGGTTGGTTCGAAAAGATGCGCACCAAGACCAAGCTCATCACCTGGTTCTCGATTGTCCTGTCGGTCTGCGTTATCGAATGCCTTTTCGTCGCTCTTGTGCGTTACGCATTTCAAGACACTTTCGGCACGCACTAATTATGTTTGCTTGGCCGCTTCCAGCTTGGCTGCTTCAGCCTTTTTCTTGCGCTCTTCAGCCCAACCTTCGTAGTTCTTTTGCGGCGTGCGCGTAATTGCCAGAGAGCCTTTGGGGACGGTTTTTGTCACTACGGTTCCAGCCGCAACGACAGATCCTTCTTCCAACGTCACCGGTGCAACCAATACCGAATTGCTTCCCGTCGAGGCGCCATCACATATGGTGGTGCGTTCTTTTTTCTTGGTGATATGGTCGTAGTTCGCAGTAATTGTTCCGGCTCCGATATTGACTCCGGATCCCAACGTGGAGTCGCCTATATAGCTCAAGTGTGAAACATTTGTCTTGTTGTTGATGATGCTCTTTTTGACTTCGACGAAGTTTCCGACCTTGACTTGATCGTGCAAGACGGCATGCTCTCTCAAATGCGAAAAGGGTCCGACTTTGCAGTTTGAGCCGATGTCAGAGTTGTGCACCAGTGATTGCGTGACAGTCGTATTATCGCCGACATGCACCACGCCCTTCATGACCGTGTTGGGACCGATGGTGCAGTTTTTGCCAATTTCGACTTCACCGGTTATATAGCATCCGGGCAAAACGACCGAGTCCTTCCCAATCTTCACTTCCGGTGCTATCCACGTCCCCTGAGTATCTACGATAGTGACGCCTGATTCGAGGGCGAGATTATTGATGGTGATGTCGCGCATCAATTTCATCGCTTCGGCCAGTTCCAGGCGGGAGTTGATGCCTGCCACTTCACGCCAGTCAGACACTTTCGACGATGCGATCTTGTGCGAGTGCTTGTGCGCCCAGCCGATCACATCGGTGAGGTAATACTCCTTTTGCTGATTGTCGTTTTTCAAAGTAGACAATGCAGCTTCTACTTGCGGCCAGGCAAAACAATAGATGGCCGGATTTATCTCTTTGATTGCACGCTGCGCTTCGGTCGCATCTTTGTGCTCTACAATACCGGTCACTTCGCCTTTTTCGCTTCGAACAATACGCCCGTAATTTTTGGCGTCGTCCACATCGGTAGTGAGGAGCGAAACCACAGCATTGCTTTCTTTATGTGCATCAACAAGGGCTTTGAGAGTTGCGCCCGTCAAAAGTGGAGTATCGGCAACCGAGACCACCAAAGTTCCGGAAAAATCTTTCAAGCTGGGCGCGACCTGCATAAGCGCATGTCCGGTACCTAACTGAGGCTTTTGCAAATGAGTGGAAACCGGTGTTGCGGAAGGGTTATCCTGAATAAATTTTTCGACTTGCTCGGCTTCATGCCCGACAACAATATGAATGTGCTCTGGTTTCAATTCGTCGGCGGCAGACATCAATCGCCCCAAAATGGTTTTGCCAAGCACTTCGTGCAAAACCTTCGGCAAGTCCGATTTCATACGCTTGCCCTGTCCAGCCGCAAGAAGAACTACTCTTGTTCTTTCACCGGAGCCATCTTTCATATATACAACCTGCAGGAATGCCCAAAACAACGGCATATTATACCGATTTCGCGGGATGCCGTTTGTTAAGGATTCGGCGACGATAAAACAACTGCCCCGTATACTCGCACGCCTGGCATGGGGCGTTCGGAACCAATTATGGTGAAGGTTTTTATGAACTCAGTCGAAGCGGAAATTTTTGAACTGGAAGAATGCTTGCGGCAGGCTGATCTGGCGCCGGATCCCTCGTTTTTTCAGAAGTATTTCGACGACGGGTTGGTGCTCATGGCAGACGGCGATATCTGCTCGCATTCACCGAAAGCTTATATTGTCGACAGGCACAAGCCGGGCAGAGCTCTGCAATTCGACAGGGTGGAAATTGCTGACTTGAAAATTATGGAACAGGGAAGCACCGTGGTAGTAACCGGCTTCAGCAGCTACCAGGGACCGTCCGGAAACTTTTCCATTAATTTCATGCGTATCTGGGTGAAGAAGCCTGAAGGCTGGAAAGTAGTCGCCGGAGCAATTACGCATCTGGACGAAGCACGCGCGGTAGAAAGCAGCCGCAGAGTGACAGCAGAGATCAGCCTTCACTAGCTTTTGATTGGCGGCTCGACTCAGTATTGCATGACGGCGTTCATGCAATTGAAGAGTTCGTCAAAACCCATGAAAGCGCGCATTTCGCTGGTTATTACCTGCTTTTCTTTGTTTTGCACATAGTCTTCGTCCATCAATGCCAGCTGAGGTGGTGCAAAGCCGGCGCCAAAAATGGCAATGCCGTTTTGCACTCTTTCCATTTGCTGACCGATTTTGCGGCACTTGCAGACTTCACTTGTCAGGGCACGCCATTCTTTCGCCTTGGTGGCAATGTCTGCTGAATACTTGTGCAAATCAGACAGTGCCACCATTTCATCAACTGTCGATTCCGCATTCTCAAATCGGCAAAGAGCCTTTTGCCCTTCCAAGCGATCTTCGGCGGACAGAGCCAGGAAGCACTCCGCGATTTCTTGTTCCAGGCGAGTCGCCTGGCGAGCGGCTTCCGTCCACCCTTTCATTTGGAACATTTGCAGATTGCGGCGCCTGAGATGATTGATGCGCTTTTGAAACGCTTCCATTTCTTTAACTGTCAGGTGCAAACCAAAGAGAGTCAAATGCATTTGGGAAAATTGCCCCATCTCGGAAATCAGCTCGGTGGCATGATCGAGATCTTCGGTGTCCATCGCCAGACGGTAGCGAATGAAGAGAGGCAGAAGTTTGACAATTTGCAGCTTGGCGATGCGACCGCTAGCCTGCGAATTTTCCAAAATTTCCATCTCGCTGTGCACGATCATGGAAAGGCGAGCGATTTCGTCTTTTCTGATTCTCAGAAAACATTCTTTGTACTCTCCCTTTTCATGGGACTCGAGGCGCTTCACTTCATTCAAGAGCGCGAGCACTTTCAGCCGTCTGTCCGCTTCCAATCTGTTGATCAATGCGCCCAGACGCTGGAATGATTTGACGGCGTTCTCGCATGGAGCTACCACTTCAAGGCGCTTAAGAGCTTGAATCAAAACATCTATATCGGAAGGGCGCAATTCGTCGAGGAAACGAAGGACAGCAAGCAAACCCGCTTCAGGACGGGGCCCGCGGTTGGAACGGTAGCGATCGTAGGCGACTAAATAATCATCGTATAGTTCTAAAACTTGCTGCAAGCGAGCGGAAAGCGCCTGGCTGAGCAGCTCTTGCGACAACGTCTCTTCGGCAGGCAAGCAGAGCTTATCCAGCCACGACGCCGGCACGGTGGAAGTGGAACCAACAGGAGAAGAAAAGGCAGCAGAATTTAGTAATTGCATGGCTTTAGAAACGGGAGATGTGCAAGAGGGGGAGTTGATTCCAAATGTAATCAACGAGAGTTACAGATTTGTTGCACGGGGTCGACTATTAGATTAATACTGACATCATGAATTCAGCGTGAACTTATAAGACCTGCGCCCTGCTTGCCATCCAAGATTTATGGGGTGGCAGTTGTGCCTTTTCGGCATAAACGGGCGACCAGAAGGCCGCCCGTTTGTCGGAGCGATTTAGCGCCGGCGGAAGCGACGGAAGAAACTGATGACCGGGCGTGATGGACGGTCGTCATCGTCGTCCGGATCGCGGTCGGGCCGGTTGGGCCCCGGGCGGAAATCGCTGGGTTTTACAGAATCGGCAATCTTGAAGTCTTTGTTCCATTCAGGAGCAAAAGACCGCTCTATGCGTGCGCTTTCGCCGTTGTTCAACCATTGCTTAAGGTCACGAATAACCGAGACAACCCGATCGCGACCGTCGTACTGGTCGCCGCGAACAATCGCCCAGGCGCCG
Source organism: Cyanobacteria bacterium PR.3.49 (assembly GCA_013997645.1). Classification (GTDB taxonomy): domain Bacteria; phylum Cyanobacteriota; class Vampirovibrionia; order Obscuribacterales; family Obscuribacteraceae; genus QKMZ01. The sequence continues at coordinate 38,642 of PNKB01000020.1, read as the reverse complement.
TCGACTTTACGCATTGCCAGGGTGGCAACGTGACCGGGACCGCCGCTGCGCTGGGCTCCTCCGGCTTCAAGAAGAGCTTGCCGCTCTTTCCGTCCGTGCGGATACGAGCCGATGTACAGGAGCTGGTCTCCGGTTACACGGCGCATGATTTCATTTTGACCGCCGCCGCCGTAGCGAATGCGACCGGAGTCTCCTGCACCGCCATAGCGGGCACCGCGGTCCATCACAGACATAGTTCGGTCAAACCGATGCGCCACAGGACTTGGCTGTGAGCTGTCTTTCGTGGCAGTCTGAATGCTCCATCCGGCACCGTCGGCGCGGCGATGAATGCCGAGCTGGTCTCGTTTGAAGCTGTAATCGTTGCCCTTGCGATCGGTGTACTTGCCGGTGAGACTGACGTCGGCCAGTACTTTGGCCATGTCGTCCGGATGTTTGCCCAATCCGCAAGGTATATAGCCAGACTGCAACCAGCAAGAGCCCCACCCTTGCTGATTAACAGTCTCCGGCTCCCAAGCGTGATACATGAAAGTTTCAGCCAGCATCAGTCGCGTGGCTTTGTCATCGATGGCAGCGCTGTCCGACTGCACAAGGCGCGTCAGATGATCGTAAGTAGTGGCGATTTTCGCTTCGATTTTCTCGCGCGCCTCATCCTCTCCGGCACCGGCCGCTACACGCAGCTCGACAGCATCGGTCAGGCGTTTTTCAAAGCCGTTCATCATCAGCTCGAGGCGCTCGAGCTTAGACTCGTCATTGATATTGGTGCGCATTTCGTCGAGGAAATTGAAGTGAGCTTCCTCTACAGTCGCCGAACTGAAACCTTCGCCGCTGCGGCGGAAGCGCTCGGAAACTCTCGACTCGCGCTCGCGACCTTTGGAATCTTTATATGTATAGTCTCCAGCCGGATCAAGTGTGACGCCGGTGCGTGTTTCGACTGCCCGATTATCCTGGGCGCGCAGCCTTTCGAATGTGTCCGAAAACTTGCCGTCTGCTCCCCGTTTTCTCGTCCAGTCATCGGCACGTTCGCCCTTGTCAGTCTTGGTCACATCGGAGATTTTGGACAAGTCACCGGTCGCTTGGTCGTAAGTAAAGTCGCGGTGCGATCCGTCCGGTCTTACGACTTTGGCAATCCGTCCAAAGGCATCATTTTCAACCCGATTGAAGTTGGCCTTTTCGACGACAATTTTGTCTTTGTCGACCATCTTGATGTCGCCGTTGTCCTCCAGCTGAATTCCGGAAACACCCTTCACGTCACGCTTAACGGCACCGGCTTTATCGTAGTCGGTGAATCCGGAGACTTTATCTCCATCGCGATTTATGACCCGATAGTCACCATTGCGCTGGGTAATTCTCTCCAAATCACCCTTGGAATTATGCTCGAGCGTTGCACCGTCCTTGGTGACAATACGCTCTCTGCCGTTGGTGCCGACAGTGTGCATCGAACCGTCATTTGTTTTGAATCTCAAGTTGCCGTCGGCATCGAAGGGAGACGTCTTGGAGACGGGTATCATGGCATTGTCCGCCGACCACGCTTTGGTCTGAGCGTCACAACTAAATGATATTTTCTTGCCGTCCGGGCGAGTTTCCGTCACTCTGGTCAATTGCTCGCCATTTCTCTCGCACTCGACTTTTGACCCGTCCGGTCTTACCACGGCTTGCAAATTTTTCTTGGAATCACAAATCAGCGTCGAACCATCGGCATTTTTCTTTTCAAGAAAAGTCTTGCCGTCGACCGGCACGCGGGTACTGAAACCGTCCGTCTTACGGTTGTTTCCTTCACCATCGCGCGTCGTGAAAGTGCCGTCCGGGCTGACTTCAATGGTGCCGTTCCACTTGCCTGATTTGGTCTTTCCATTGGCTTCCGTGAGCTTGTAGTCGAATTTTTCCTCACTGCCGATGCGATTGTATTCGTACTTCAGGCCGGTTTTCCCGACTGTGTAAGTCATCGATTGGACTTTGTCCGTGCCGTCTTGAAACACGACGCTGCGGGTATCACCATTTGGATAGGTGATCTTTTGCAAACGCCCCTGTTCGTCAAACTTGATGTTGTTTGCGGAAGCTGACTCTTTCAGCTCGTTGCCGTTGCCCATAACATGCGTGCGCGTGTCGCCGGCACCGAAAGACAGCAAGCCGTTGTTGTAGAGCATTATGTCCTTGCGAACTTCACCTGGCTTTTGCGCGCTGGTCCAGGAGCCGTCAGTATTGTTCCAGACAACTTTTTGACCTTGCGCATCAGTCTCAGTAACCTTCGCCATCTGTCCGGCGATGCGCTCGACTTCCACTCTCGAGCCATCCGGGCGACTAACCTGACTAACCATCCCATCATTGCCGACGGCGACACGCGCCCCACTGGCAAGTTGTTTTTCTGTAACGGCAGAACCATCCAGCCGTTCGGTGTGCCAGTATCCATCACCTGTCTCGTGAGAGATGGTGCCGTCTGGCGAAAGTTTTACCTCTCCCGGCAATTGAGTCAGACGACGGTCGTTGACGTACAATCCCCACTTGCCATTTTCCTCTTGCCGATAGCCGGTGCGGCCGAGCAAGCCGTCGGGCGTCTTTTCCGTGATGTCGATACGGTTGGGTGTGGTGGCAGAGTCACTGGCATAACCAACCAGTGCCGTTTTCTTTCCGCCGGCGAAATTGATTTCGGTGATGCGGTTTCCGCGTTCTTTGTCTTTGCCGATAAACTCCCCCTGCGGTCCGACAACGCGCAGCTCGACCGGCGCTTGCTGATTGAAATCGAGCATGCGCACGACTTCGTCACGCTTCAACTTGCTGCGGTCGAGCGGGTTAAGATTTAGAGGAGCCGTAAACGTATCCTGTCGGGCACCATCTAAGCCACCAAGAGGTTTGCTGCCGGGTGTGCCCGGTTTGTCCAACCCATGCGGGGAAGCGTCGAAAGCGCCTGGCACAGCCGCTGCGAAGCGTGGGTCACTTTTCTCTGCGGCTGGAGGAGTAGGAGCATAAAGCTCGAATGCAGGCAATCTAAAGGGAACCACCGGCGGTGCATATGTATCACGGGGCTCTGAAGTGCGCGGATTGGGAGCGGCGTCTGAATTTGGAGGTGCCATAAACTAACCTTCCTTCTTGGGGCAGGGTGAGCGAAAGAAACCGACGGTCGTGGCTATGCCATTACCAGCAGTATCAGTTAGGTTTAAGAAAAATATGCCGACGCCTCAAAGCAAAGCGCACGACAATAAGTCGCGGAGCCTTGCCTTGTTTCTAAGAATGGCGCGATTTCTCCTTAAGCTCCAAAGCCGCCGCGGTCAGGCGGTCGGCAAAAAATGGTGCTGCAAAGCAGTATGCTTCGGAAATTCGATCAGATGTCGGTGGCAGTCTATATCTACTTCTTTCGCGCTGGGGGCACGACCGGCAAGCGAGGATTCAGCCGCGCAAGGCTGATTTTGCAGGTACGGTGCAACCGAATAGCACCGGTTTTTCTTGCAAGGTCGGGCGGGCGAGCGGCAAGCTTCGGTGGTCGAATGTTGGATTACCGGTTGCCCGGCTCCGACTTGCAGCTCTTATCGATAGTAAGAAAAAACGATGCTGGCGCATCTTTTGAAGTGTTTCCCAGGAGAGTTTTGGGCGGGTTCCGTTTTAATGGAATTCCGCCCCGACTCTTCCCGATCCCACGGTTTCTCACGACCGATGAAACCAGGTTAAGGAAAGTTTGTGACCTTTTGGTATCTCGTTCGTGACCTTTTTGTGACCTGCACAAAATCGATGCAGGCACAGTAAGTGTTTTACTTATACAGAGTCATCACTTGATGGAATACGAAACCAGAAGATGCTGCCACCACCTGGATTTTCTCTTACACCTATACTTCCGCCATGTAATTCTACAATCGACTTGCATATTGCCAGACCCAAACCCGAGCCACCACCTTCGGTGGCATCTGATTTCTTCACCTGTTCAAAACGTTCGAAGATTTTTTCACGCATCTCTTCAGGAACGCCCCGGCCTCGATCGGATATTGCAATCTCAATCAGCTTGGGCTGTCCGCTTTCACTCTTCGCTAACGCTTCTGCTTCTACTTCGATTTCACCACCATCCGGTGAAAACTTGATGGCGTTGGACAGCAGATTGACAACGACTTGAACCAATCGATCTTCGTCACCGGAAATGTTTTCCGGATCGATTGTGCGGCTGACATTAATGCCTCTACTTTCAGCCAGCGCGATTACAGAATTGGCAGCGCGCTCTACAAGCCGCTTTACAGGAACTTGAGAAAATTCCAGTTTGCCTTTTCCTTCCGAGTATTTTTCCAGGTCGAGCAAATCATTAATGAGGCGGATCAAACGTTCTACATCCGACTCTGCAATTCGGACTTTCTCGAGTGCCTTCGGCGGCATGTCCCCCATGGCACCGGCCGAAAGCAGAGTAAGAATGCCCCTTACCGAACTGAGCGGTGAGCGCAAATCATGAGAAACTGTCTGCAAAAGCTGTTGTTTTTGTCTTTCAGCTTCATTCAATTCATCGACCATTCGGTGAAAGGTCTGATCGAGCTGTGCAATCTCATCAACACCATCGACCGGCTCGTTGAGCGGCTCGCCCTTAGCGACACGACGACTGTTCTGAGTCATCACTTCCAGACGCTCAGTAATTCCCTTGCTGAAAAACATCGCCAGCACAATCGCCACAATCACATTGACACCGACACCGGCTATAAGCGCCTTCTGTACCAGCTCCCGTTGCTGACTTTGCATGACCGGACTTTGCGAGAGAATTCGCTCTTCCTCTTCGATGATATCGCGGGTAGTACTACCCAATTGACCGACCAGGCTGCGAACTCTTGTCAGCATCGCACCTGTTCCGATCAAAGAGTCAAGCGTTGCAGTTTGCGCCTGGCGGCTCTTCAAATCTTCGAATACTTTCAGGCCGTTTTCCGCGACTTGATGAACGCGCTCGAGCTTTTCTTTATGCCCCGGACTGTTGGCCACCAGAGCATCCAACTCTTTCAAATCTTGCTTGATCCATCTTTGCGCAAGCGGAAACCGTTGATCTGAATAAGCATCTTGGGAAAGGTTGTAAGAACCGGCAGCGGTTGCGCAATCGATGATATCGCGCTGCAGCTTGTAAACCACCCGCACCACGTCTTTTGCATGGGCTTCTCGGCGCATCTCGGATTCGACTTGCGTGATAAGGGAAGTCAAAACGCTGACGAAAATGATCTCGAAGACCAAGGGTATCGAGACGAGCAAAAATCCCCGTTGAGAGATTTTCAAATTGAGTTGCGCCATGTCGCGAATCCCGCCCTGCCGACTCAATTATAATTAGAATTCAATGGCCAAGGTATTGATAGTCGAAGATGATGCTTCTCTGGTTGTCACAATCAGAGATTGGCTGACTTTCGAGCATCACATTGTCGATGTTGCTCCGACAGGCGAAGAGGCGCTCAACCTGTTGAAGACGACGACATACGACATGATAATTCTCGATGTTTCGCTGCCTGGAATCAGCGGTGTTGAAGTATTGCTGCAGTTTCGTGCCATGGGCGGACCGACTCCAGTCTTGATTTTGACAGGACGCGGCGCTTTAAAAGACAAGGAAGACGGTCTGGACAGTGGCGCCGACGATTACTTGACGAAGCCATTTCACTTGCGTGAATTATCGGCGCGCATGCGGGCCATGCTCAGAAGACCGCGCAGCACACTGGATAACACGCTCAGATTCAAGGATCTGGAAATGGACCCGAGCTCATTTCGTGTCTATAAAGGAGAAGAAGAGGTCCACTTAGCCCGCATGGAATTTGCATTGCTGGAATTTCTGATTCGCCACAAAGGTCAGGTTTTTTCTCCGGAAGCTCTGCTAGACAGGGTTTGGACGTCTGACTCCGAGCGTTCTCCTGAAAGCTTGCGGACCCTTATCAAGAAACTGCGCCGCAAGATCGATGCGCCCGGAGATGACTCCTTGATTGAAAATGTGCACGGCGTTGGTTATCGCATGTGCGAAGAATAAACAGTCAAAAAACAGGCAACAAAAAAGCGGGCTGTTAAAACAATCCCGCTTTATGTCTTTGAATTGTCCGCAGGGTCGGTGCTGCCCCGACAGGCTCTATCCCTAGTGCCTCACTAACTGGTGGGTCTGCGATGTCGTTGATACAGTTGTACCCGATATTCCCGAAAAGGTTGTCTGTCTTCACTTTTCGTTTAAGATCGACGTAACGAAATATTGAAGGTTCCCTCTTTACGCCACTCTTACATATCCATTCTTTATCGGGCATCGCTGCAATACCGATAACAAGCTGGAAGACGGGAAATCCTTTTGCAAGTTCCCATGACGACGACCAGCACGCCGGCATCCCCCATCCGAAAAGCCCCACCAGGCAAGCACTTGCCGGATCACCCTCGGCAAAACCTGGTCAGGTTGTCAGCCTCAGCCGACAGCAACGAGCGAATAGGCTGGAAAGTCCGCCCTGTTGCCAAGAACAGCATAAAGATCTTGACTAGTTCCGTTATCGGACAGAGCGTCTTACAGAAAAACAAAATTAAAATCGCAAAAAAACTTGCAAAACAGAGGCTTTTAACTCTTGGCAGCCCGGGATGGCCGCTCTGACTATTAGGGTATTATCTCTTTAGAATTAACACCCGTTAAGCTTAAGCCAAAGTCTACACATGAAATCAGTCTTCTTTCTTCTGCTACCGGCTCTCTTATCTACTTTGCTGTTTTCTTCCTGGGCGCCGCCAGCCTCTCAGGCTCAATTTCGCAACAGCTACAGCGGAAGGCAATTACCTCCAGCTCGACCGGGTGGCGGAGCTGGAAACAGCAGACAGGCGGCGGCAGCAGGTCCATCCGGCGTTTATCCCCAGGCTCTGTTCAATGGCAAGGTAGTCCGCTGGGTTCAGGACCAGATGCCGCTCAAGGTCTATATTTCACGCGGCTCCAGCATTGACGGTTTTCTGGACGAAGAGCTCGGTGTCCCCCGTACAAATGTGGACGGCAAACACCGCTGGCCGCACCTGGTTGCCGAGATAATCGACAACGGGCAGATAAACAACCTTCCGGTGGCGGAAGGCTTCGTACCGCCTCATTACGATGCAGCCTTGCAAGGGATCAATTTTTGGAAAGCGTTCGAGAAAGAAGGGCTTTTCCAATTCGTGCTGACAAATGATCCAAGCGAAGCGGACATCTATGTTTTCTGGACTCACCACTTCGTCAACAAGCTCGGTCTGGGTCTTTTTGCTAACGACATTCGCGGTTATACATCGAAAGAAATTTTCGATTACAAGCTGATTTTGCAGGGCAAACAGCCGCTCTTCCAGCCGGTGGTGATACTTCTGCGCACGAGCAATCAACAAGGAAATCCGATGAGCAATGACAAAATGCGCGCATCGGCAGGCCACGAATTTGGTCATGCACTGGGCATCGACCAGCATTCGACCAATCCATACGACCTGATGAGTGTTTATTACGGGCGCGGCGTGCTTTCCAACAATGACGCCGCCACAATTCGCTACCTCTACAAACGCCAGCCGGATTACATTCCATAGACACATGAATCGCCCACCCAGACGCAATTCTGCCAACGACTATTCGGGCAATCCGGGTGGTGGCAGGCGCGGTGGTGAAGGGCAGAACCAGAGGCAAAACCGAGAGCAAGCGCCCTTTCCGGAGAGTTTTTCCGACAGCAAACAGCAGCGCAAACCGGAAAAATCAGGGCGTTTTGCGCATGTAATTCGTCCGTCCAGGCGTCTCAATATCATCATATTTCTCAGCCTGGTGATCTTCACTCTTGTTTGGATCGCCTGGACGGTTTCTGATGTCACCGGCGAATACGCCTCCAGTGGCTATGACCGAGAAGTAGTCAGGCTCTCGTTTCTCCGCCTGGCCACCAACGTAAAATGCAGGCTCAGCTGGGGCAGTGGTGCCACCATGGAAGCCACAGTCAACAAAATCGATCCGGCTCAACCACTGCACATAGTTTTTCAAACACCTCCAAAATGGGTGCAGCGCGGTCGCCCAATGCGCACCGTGATATTAGACGGCAAATTCGCCGGCAACGGCATGAACCCCTTGCAGGGCTCGTTTCAGGAGAATGAAATCAAAGCGCGTTTGAGTGAAGGCGAGTATTATGTCAATGTTCGCCTGATGCGAAACAGTGTCACGTCGCTCTGGCGACAAGTGCAAGCGCACTGGCCTTGGGCGGAAATCTAGTCGGACAAATACTAGACGCTGCGCGGCATTTGATGATGCACTTCGATTATCGTAGCTGCCGGCGGGCAGAAAAAACGAATATTAGAGCGCGGATCAGCACCCAGCCCTCTGGAAATATGGAATGCCGTGTCCCCTTTTCTGATCAGGCCGGAAGCCTCATGCCTGCCCAGTTCTGAGTCGGTAAAAAGCGGGCCGTACCCAGGTATGCGGACCTGACCGCCATGAGTGTGACCGCCCAGCGCCAATTGAATCCCTGCCTTCGAGATATGGTGCAAATTGCGCGGCAGGTGAAAGATAGCCAATTTCAAATGATGCTCAGGCGCTTGGTCAGCCAGCCTTACCAGCTCATTCTCTTTAATGCCGGGATAATCAATACCGATTATGTGCAAACCGTGTTCTTTCAAGCTACGCGATTCATTTCTCAAAACATCAAAACCACCGTTTTGCAATGCTTGCACAAACGGCTCGACATCACGCTTTTCCTTAGGCTGCCGGTAAGTTTTGATCATCCGCCCAACAGTTTTGTGAAACATCTTATAGTCATAATAATCATGATTGCCCAGCACTGCATAAGCACCAAAGCGAGGTTGGCGGCTCAAGAGGTTTTCCACGTATGGAAGACCGGTGTGATTTTCAAAAACATCGCCCGTCAAAACAATCAGATCGAAATCATCGTCGGTAATCTTTCGAATGAAGTCGATTTTGTGGCTCTCCGGCTCGGCAAGATGCAAATCGGAGATATGCAAAATTCGAAACATCTTTCGCTCGACGCGTTCTTCGCCGCGTGAGTGTTTGCCGTTTCCGTCACGCCCACGCCAGGCATTGCCGTCACCGGTAATTACTCTTACTGTCTCCAGCTTATACTTCTTCGGCTCGATTTTGCGCGCATAGTAAAACGCAGCCGCGCCTGCAGCGACCAATGAAAATGCCGCAAGCATCGCCGGCTTGGACGTGAGCACGCGTGATATTCCGCGCCTTCTTACCGGAGTCTGCTCAAACTCACCTGGAATAACAAGCTCAGCATCAACAGTCGCAGGTTGTGCGCTCAGTCGTCGAGAAGCTCTCTCAAATTCCCGTTGTCTTTGCGCGCGCTGATGTCTGGCGCGGTCAATCGCCCAGAGAGCCACCTGAGCGGGAATCCCGCCCCCACGGCTAACACCCCAAAGAGCGCATCGTACGGCAATTGATACCAGCTTAGATTGCGAAATTCTTGATACAACCATTGCTGCCATCCCGGTTGAGCGCCATTCCCGTCAATTACTGCCAATACTACACAAGTTCCAAGCAAGTACGCCAGTCCCACCACGTGTACGCAGGCAAGCCCGGCAAGCACCGCCAAAGCCTGACTCAGTGAGGTTCTGCTCTGTCTTGTGATGTAGCCGACCGCCCAGGTAGCAGCAATCATTCCTAACAAATAGCCGAATCCGGGCTCGAGGTAGTAATTCAGACCGCCGCCGCCGGCAAAGGGGTGAAAGTTGAAGAGCGGTCCGAGCAAGCCCATGACCACAAAGGTCGCGCAGGAAATGGTCGCTATCGGCCAGCCAAGCGTGTAGCCGACAAAAAGCGCCACCGGAGTCTGCGGTGTATAAATCGAATAGCGAATTTGCTGGTCAGGCATGCTCATTTGCGGAAAACGAAGCGAAGGAGCGTACTGTGCGACCTTTTCCTTAACGCGCTCGGGGATGCGTGCCTGTATCGTAGCGGCATCTTTTTGAACCGAAGCGGCCAGGTTTTTGCCTGTCGGCACTGGAATCTCGAGTGAAGTGAAAGTGGAGGCAAACAGCAACTCGATGCCCAGCATCACCAGGATCACCTGGCCGATGATCGACTTGCGAACAGCCCGCCGCGGCTGGACTGTTTCTTTATGAGGTAGTACTACCAGTTGCACGTCTTTCAGTTCTCGGAAGCTGCGCTTGCTGTGCGGATATCGCTGTGGCGCTGTCGATAATTTTTCAAGGCGAAAGCGCGGAATAGCCCGCTGTATATACTTTTGCCTTCAACCAGAGCACGCCAGGACGCCCTATTGTCGCTTTTAAATAAGGCTATAGTCAAGCGTCAAATGAACATGCGACTTTTGTTTCGGTCTTCTAATGCTGAGAGTGAACCGGATGCTCGGTGAGGTCATAAACCTCTTCCGGAAGTTCCTCAGGCGCAAGCCAGTTGACCTTTATCTGCTTTTTGACCGATTCGAGATTTTCGGTAAACACTTGCAAAAATTCCGGCCTAAAAATATTTTCCGTCCAGAGCAAAAGGGCGTCTTCGCTGTTGTCCTGGTAATAATGCGGACGAATGCCGAGATTCTTGAAACCAAATTTAAAATAGAGATTTTGCGCCTTTTCATTCGAAACACGAACTTCGAGGGTCAGCCATTTTGCGCCTTCCTGTCTGGCGGTCAAAATGTTGTTGATAAGCAGAACTTCGCCGATGCGGCGGCGTCTGCAATCAGGATGAACGGCAAGCGTGGTGATATGCGCTTCCGTTCCGCCATTCCCGCCGATTAACCAGTAACCCGAATACCCGACGAGCTGTTTTGCTTCAACATCTACTGCTGCATAGTAGCGCCCGACTCGGTTGTCCAGCTCATTCTTGAAAGACTGGCGCGACCAATGATGATTGCCGAAAGCGACTGGCTCTATCTCCATCACTTCGTCCAAATCATCGTCTGCGAGCGCTCTTAGCTCAAGTTGTCGCTGCCGCTTTCCCATCGCTTCCCTTCAGCGTGACTGACGCGCCCCGCAAATAAAGCGGTTCTACAGAGCGGTAGGAAAACTCTTCTAAAAGCGCTTGCCTCAAACCGCCGACTTTCACGTCGCGCTTATTGTCCTCTGAAACTTCAGCTGAGGCAACTTTTTGGGCTGTGAGCGATTTACTCAGCGACACTCGGCGGGCAGCGATGACACCCTGATTGGCAGCGACATTCTCTATGGGAAGCAGTTCTTCCACAGGCTTCCTCGGTTCTGGCAATGCAGATATCGTTGGATAAGTCGAAGCATCTGCGAGCCATTGATTGACGTCTTGAAGCGCTGATTTCATTTCCTCAAGGTTGCCGTGAGTGGGCGCAATCAGCAGGTCTTGCTTCCATGGAAGGGAATTTCTATAGGCCGCAAAGAAATAATGACCTCTTCCACCGGAAAGAACAATTGCTACATGCGGCGACATCTCGTGCATCGGAGCAAATCTTTCCGCATAGCAATCGAAAAGAGACACACCTACCAAGGGAAGATTAAGAGCCTGAGCCAGAGTTCGCGCTGTGACAACGCCGATGCGGATACCGGTGAAACTTCCGGGACCGACACCAACGACGATCAAATCAATATCGTTTTTCTGCCAATCGATACTCTGCAATAACTCATCGATTGATGGAATCAATAGCGTTACTGATTCCTGGCGCTCACTTCCAGTTTGCGAAAACTGGCGCTGCGCCTTCAAAACATCGTGCTCGAGAAGAGCAATGCTGACGCAGTTGTTGGTCGTGTCGAACGATAGAATACGCACGATGCCGGTTTATGAACCTTTTGATTTGCGCGAACCGGACTTCGCTTTTACCTCAGGCTTTTTTTCTGAGTCGTCTGCGTCCTCACCAGTCGCGCCTTTATCCTCGCCATTCTTCGGTTCGTCGCCGCCTTTAGCGTCGACTTCACCGAGGTGACCGAGAACATTTTTCAAATTCTCGTCAGCTTCGGCATCCAGGTCCTCAACGTCGTCGCTTTCTTCGCTGCTGGACTTGCCGATCAAACCGAGCTCTTCAGGCGTCTTACCGGACATAATTCCGCTGACCAGGTCGGCAAACTGCTGCTGGTCGAGATCCGGCAACTCGTCGCCCTCCTGTCCGAGATTCTTCAATTCGCTGAGAATCATTCCTTCGAGATCATCCATATCCATGATTACAGGCTGTGCTCTGAAGATCAGTTGAATCGACTCTTCCTTGATGGACTTGAGCAAACGATTGAACATATCGAAAGCTTCACGCTTATATTCTTGCAAGGGATCGCGTTGACCGTAGCCGCGCAAGTGAATGCCTTCGCGCAACAGATCGATATTGTGCAGATAATCGACCCACTTACCGTCGATGGTGTTCAGCAGAATTTGCCTTTCCATCTCGCGCATATGTTCAATACCGATGTGCTGTTCACGCACTTCGTAAGCCATTCTGACCTGCTTGGTCAGCTCCTCTCTGAGCGATTCGTATGAGAGTCCGTGCAGTTCTTCAACTTTCAGTTCTTCCAGCAACGGAATGTCATTTTTCAAAAGAGCGACGACTTGCGGCAGTCCTTCTTCCTCCCAGAATTCGGGCGGAGTATCCGGATCGATATAGCTTTCCAGCAGCATATCCAGGTGCTCTTGCAGCATATCCGTCACTTGCTGACGCAGGTCGGCACGCTCGAGCAACCGGCGCCTTTCACGATAAATCACTTCGCGCTGAGTATTGAGAACGTCATCGTATTGCAGAACGTGCTTACGCATATCGAAGTGGTGCGCTTCGACTTTCTTCTGCGCATTTTCGATAGACTTAGACACCATGCCTGATTCAATGGGCATCTCTTCATCGGCGCGGATCAATTCCATCAAGCGAGCAATCTTGTCGCCGCCAAAGATACGCATTAATTGATCTTCCAGCGAGAGGAAGAAGCGTGTCGAGCCGGGGTCGCCCTGACGACCGGCGCGACCTCTCAATTGGTTGTCGATGCGGCGCGCTTCGTGGCGTTCTGTACCTATGATATGCAGCCCGCCCATAGCAATGACTTCGTCATGCTCTTTGTCTGTTTCGACCTTGAGCTTTTCCTTGAGCTCTTTGACGCGCGCTTCGAATTCTTCTTCGCTGAGATTCGGATTGTCTTTTTGAACTTTCTCTTTCGCTTGAAACTCGGGGTTGCCGCCGAGCAAAATGTCGGTTCCGCGTCCCGCCATGTTAGTCGCGATCGTGACTGCGCCTTTGCGGCCAGCCTGCGCTACGATCATCGCTTCTTTTTCGTGATGCTTGGCATTGAGCACGTGGTGCGGAATGCCCTTTCTCACGGCTGAAACTACACGCGCTGTGCGCAATGCCGAGTAGACGCGCTCGAGGAATTCTTCCTGCTTTTTCGGGTAATCACTTTCGAGTTTTTTGCAAAGCTCTTCCATTTTTACCGGATCGATCAACGCCGGTCTTTCAAAAAGCTTCTTCAATGATTCGATGTTATCGCTCTGCAGATTGTGCTTCTTGATGCTGTCCATGACTTTCTGAATTTTCTTCAGAAGCACTTCGCCCATGGTTTGCGGCTTGCTCAAGAGCGCATCGACAAGTTCGGACTTCTCGATACTGGTCGTTCCTACCAGGACCGGGCGCCCTTCTTCATGGCATTCGACGATTTCTTCGACGACGGAAATGTATTTCTGCAATTCCGTCTTATATATAACGTCGGGTTGGTCGCCTCTGACTGCAGTCTTGTTGGTAGGAATGGCAACAACATCAAGGTTGTAGATCTTCTGAAACTCAGCCGCTTCAGTCATCGCCGTACCGGTCATGCCGGACAGTTTCGGATAAAGACGGAAGAGATTCTGATATGTGATCGACGCGTATGTAAGAGTTTCTTCCTGAATCGGAATGCCTTCTTTCGCTTCGACAGCCTGGTGAAGACCGTCGCTCCAGCGGCGCCCCTGCATCATACGGCCGGTGAACTCGTCGACGATAACTGCTTCCATCTTGCCTTCTTCATTTGGCTTGATGACGTAATTGACGTCGAGCTTGTAGAGCTCTTTTGCTTTCAACGCCTGCACGATGTGATGGTGATAATTGAAGTGCATGTCGAAAAGGTCCGTCACGCCCAGCATCTGCTCGGCACGATCTTGACCGCGCTCGGTAAGCAGAATGTTGTGACCCTTTTCGTCAACCCAGTAGTCGCAATCTTCGTCTTCTTTGTCTTGACCGCGCTCCAGCATGGGCGAAACTTTTGCGCAGGCGAGGTAGACGTCCTGGAACGACTCGGTCGGAAAGCCGGAAATAATCAGCGGTGTACGCGCTTCGTCAATCAAAATATTGTCGACTTCGTCAACTACCGCGAAATAATATGGACGCTGCACGAGCTGATCAATCGACTTGCGCATGTTGTCGCGCAAGTAGTCGAATCCGAATTCATGGTTGGTGCCATAGCTGATGTCGCAACGATAGGCGGCGTACTTCTCATCGTCCGGCTGGTGCGAGTAAATCAAACCAACGCTCAAGCCGAGAAATTTGTAAATCTGTCCCATCCACTCAGCGTCACGGCGAGCGAGGTAGTCGTTGACCGTGACGACATGAACGCCGCGACCGGTCAGAGCGTTGAGATAGACAGGCAACGTGGCGACTAGGGTCTTACCTTCACCAGTGCGCATCTCTGAAATTTTGTTGAAGTGGAGTGCTGCACCACCCATAAGCTGCACGTCGAAGTGACGCATGTTCAGAACGCGTCGTCCGGTTTCGCGGCAAACTGCGAATGCTTCCGGCAACATCTTCTCGAGCACTTCATCGAGCACTTTGTCTTTTTGCGTGCGGAACTGTCCCGGCATCTTCGGCGCATCGTCGGGGATGAGCTTCACGTCCGGCACATTCTTCAAAGCTTCTTCTATCCTGCTGCGAAACTCAGCAGTCTTCCCTCTCAATTGCTCATCGGTGAGATTTTTCATCTCAGGCTCGAGGGCATTAGTCTTGTCGACGTACTGCTGCAGCGCTTTGACGCGCTTATCATTCGAGTCCCCAAAAAGTCCTTTCAGCCAGGTTCGCGTACGCTCTTCCCAGGATTCCGACATTCGATATTCACTCCCGACGATTTACTAAACGATCTTACTCAATGAACAGGTGGAGCCGGTTTCGAGCGATTAATATTGCATCCCATCGCTAGAGCGGAAAACCCGCTAAGCCCGACCTGTGGGCATCCGGACCTATGTTATTAGTTTCTGATTGTATCATCGGCCCTTATGACATCCAGAAGCTTGAACCTTCTCCTAAGCATTGACTTCAGAGAAGAACGCTTGCCTCTAAGCTTTGGACACATTCCGTTTCCAAAAGGCGCCAAATAGCCACAGATGCCAAGCGCACTGTTATTATGTTGACGTCGCCCAGGGGCGTAAGTTTCAGGCTAAAACACAACTAACAGTGAGCGAACAATCCACACCAGTCGAAGTCGAATTGACCAAGTACGGGCGCCCGCCCGCGCTTTCGGGGCTAACGCTTGACGAGCTGGAAGACTTCGTAAAAAAGCTGGGGCTGCCGAAATTCCGCGCAAAGCAAATCCACAGCTGGATTTACAGCAAATGGGTGAGCAGCTTCGATGAGATGACAGATCTATCCGCTGACCTGAGAAAAAAGCTCTCAGAGTCCGCTGAAGTCGGCTTGCTCAACCTTGCCCATTTACAAGTCAGCGGGGACGACACTCGCAAATATCTCTTTCAATTGCCTGACGGAAAGATGGTCGAATCGGTCTTAATGGCATTTCAAGATCGACCGTCTCTGACCGCATGTGTTTCCAGCCAGGTCGGCTGCGCTGTTGGTTGTACCTTTTGCGCGACAGGGTATCTGGGATTCAAGAGAAACTTGACTGCGCAGGAAATCATCGACCAGATTATGTGCATTCAACGCGAGTCGGGCAAGCGCGTCGGCAATGTCGTTTATATGGGGCAGGGCGAACCGCTGCTCAATACGGATGCCGTAATCGATTCTGTAAAACGGCTTATCAACACAGTCGGCATCGGAGCGCGACACATAACAGTTTCCACTTCCGGTATCGTCCCTGGTATCAAAGAATTAGCAAAAGCGGACTTGCCGATCACACTGGCGCTGTCTCTGCATGCACCAGATACGGAGACACGTGAAGAGATTGTTCCCATAACGACAAAGTATCCGATCCACGAAGTAATGGCAGCCATGCACGATTACGTGGAGAAGACAAACCGCCGAGTGACGATTGAGTACGTGCTTTTGAAAGATGTAACCGATCATCCGGAGCAAGCAATTCACCTTGCCGAACTTGTGAAAGATTTGCATTGCAATATCAATTTGATTCCCTTCAATCCCACATTGAATCCGATGGGAGAAGCGCTGTATGACAGACCTTCTCGCGAGTCTCAAATGCGGTTCAAGAACCTGGCAGGGCGCTCGGGGAAAACAGTTACAGTGCGGCTGGAACGCGGCACAGATATCGACGCAGCGTGCGGGCAACTGCACAATAAGTATTTAGCCGGGAAGAAATAAACGCTTTTGTGCTTAGGCTACAACTGTACTCTTTTTCGGCTGGATGGTTTCAGCCGGCAAAGCTTCAAACTCGAACTTCTTTCCGTCCACAAGTTTGACTCTTCCCCACGGTGTTCCCAACTCGTGATCGAAGACAACGAGCCAATTCTCAGCCGCAGCTTTTGTTAGCCACTCGTGTTTGATATCGCAACTTGCCAGTGGATAGTGATCGTATCCCATTACCCAGGGTGGTGAGACATGACTCTTGGTTGGCATTATGTCGGCGAAGTAAACACCTTTCTCTGAGCCGGATTCGAAATACACAACTTGATGGTGACTGGTGTGCCCGCCAGTTACGCAAACATGAACACCCGGAACAACTTCGTGATTTCCATCAACTAATTGCAAAACACCATGCTCTTTCCACGGCTCAAAATCTTCAGGGCGATAACTTGCTTTGGCTCGCGCATTGGCTTTATATGCGAATTCCCATTCGCCTTTCTGCACGATATATTTCGCGTTTGGAAAAGTCGGAACCAACTTTCCATCTTTCAAAATCGTGCCACCACCGGCATGATCGAAATGCAAATGCGAGATGATCACATAGTCAATCTCTTCATTGGAAATACCCAGTGATTCCAGCATCTGCGCTGGTTTCACAAGAGAATTCAAACCGTATCTTTCCGCTTCTTTGGCGGTCCAACGATCGCCCATGCCTGTTTCAACTAACACTTTGCCATTCGGTGTTTCAATCAAAAGGAGATTGCAATGCATCTCGACACGATTTTGCTCGTCGGCGGGAGACAGTCTATTCCACAGTGTTTTCGGCACCACGCCGAACATCGCGCCGCCGTCCAATTTGAACGTGCATTCTCTGACGATTGAAAGCTCAAAATCCCCGAATTTCACGGCCGTCTCCCAGATAGATACAGCCTGATCTTATCACCCAGACTGGCAAACGACTTGATCCTGACGAACTTCCAGAAATGGATCAACTACCTGACCTCAATGCCTAACTCGGTAAGCGCCTTTCGAGCACGTTTGCGAATTTCCTCGCTCGGAGACAGCTTGAAGACACGCATCCATGTGGCAGCCAAACGCTCCTTCGCCCGCTCTTTAACAAGATGATCATTGCTGTTTCTATAGATCGTATCCCAAGTGTTTACTTCCTTCACGAGCGACGGTATTTTCGCTTCTAAAATCTCCGCCTGCCGCCCCAGCCATTTGGGCGCATCAGGAAACTTTGCAGCAAGCCGGTAATATCTAGCGGCTTCTGTTTCATTGTGTGCAAACAAATATTGGTTAATGCCCGCAATATAAGGCAAATACCAATTGCTTTGATTGGCTTGTATGCCCCGCTCAATCAGCGCTTTTGCCAGGTCCGGACGTTCCATCTCGGCACCGACTACAAACGCAGCAAACCAGTAAGGTTGCGTGAAGTGAGGATCGAGAGTAGTAACAATATTTAGATAATCATACGCATGGTTGTGTTTGTCCGTTCTGCGGGCGCGAGAGTCGCCAATATACTGAACGAATTTGAGCCAGTAAAGGTCGGCAGCAAGTTGCTCATGTCCCAAACAGAACAACTTCACTACGTCTGGCTTCAACAAAATCGGCTCAGAAGCGGAAGGCACAAGGAAGCGGGTCTCCTGCAACAAGGCGACAAGACCGATATGAGACAGAATAACGGCCGCAAAAGTGAGCGATACGAGCAGCGCTCTAATTTGCCAGCCGTTATTGGAAGTCATTGTTGAGGAGCCTTTCTCCCCGGTGCTGCACTAAGGCCAGTCAAACCTACTGATTCGACAGCACCAAGAACGTTCCTGCAGTTGTGCCGGAAAGCGCGTTGCCGGTCTTGTTTCCGCCCATTACTCCGTAAGAGGTGTTGTTACCTTGAGCATCAGGAACTGCCTTGTACCCAACTGCTCCTGGAGCACCCAAACTGCCGCCGGATGTCCTGGCAGCCGCAATGGTTGAGGAGATGGGTGCCTGAACGAGCGGATCAGGCGATCCCTTGAAAGGATTTACAGGCATATTACCGCTTGTAGTGCCGGTCGGATCACTGCTGCCACCTGGGAAATAGCTCTTGTATCCATTGTCGCTTTCGCTGGCGGGATACGTTCCTGCCGAGTCGGTCGCGAATGATTCGGCGGCGATTTGAGCTGTGCGCATGTTTGATTTCACAGAAGCTTCGCGCGCCTTGTCTTGGGCGCCAATAAAGTTGGGGAGGGCGATGGCGGCGAGGATACCGATGATAATGACGACAACGAGCAACTCGATAAGCGTAAATCCGGATGCCCGATTTCTATGTTTTGAACGCATTTCCTTCCCTTCCTTTGGATGCTTTCCTATTGGATGCTTTCCAGTCGTCCGTCCTCAAGCGTGTACGCTTTCAGACAATGATATCCACAGTCCCCGGCGGATAGGCCCAGCGGGCATATATCCAAATCCCATACCTACATATTACCCAATCTTGTGAGTATTGTTTAAGGGGCAGGCGAAAACAGCGCCCAATGCGGGCGGCAGTCTGGCATGTGGGGAATCATGGCTACCTGTATTAATCTTGACATCAGGGCTTTAATTCACGCATCACGTATAAGGGTGAATTTTCAGGATCGGCGAAAATCACTATCGGGTAACCAATGGCTGCAAGGAGATGCTGAAAATGTCGCCAACGACAATGCATCGCCGGTGGTGGCACGCTTGTGATGGACTACTTGTTTCGATCAGGCACAAAGAAAACGCCCGCTCTGCGGTCAGGGCGGGCGGTTCAGTATTGGTTTTAGTCAGGCAGACTAGTTATTTCTTGAGGGCGGCTACTTCGTGGCCGTGTCTTGCGTGCTCTACTCTTCTGGGTCTACGGAGATGATCCATAAATTGACGGTGAGCAAGAGTGTCGATTTGAGCTTGTGAGGTTTTTTCGGGAACGGAAAGAACGAATTCTCCGGCATTCTCTACAGCAGGCTTGTGATTATGACGACCCACCTGATAGAGATACCCTCCGCGAGTTGCATATACGTAATGAATCATGTGATGCCTGCCTTTCTAGTTCGCCCGAAACGTAGTTGTCTGAGGAAGAAAAATTGGGAGGGGCGCGGCACACGAACAAGTGCCGTCTCCAATACTGTACACCACGTCATCGTACGTTGGTGGGAGTATTTCAAGAGGAATCATAATATTCTCTGAACAATTGCCGTAACTGCAAAACCGCAAAGGCTGTGGCAGTGGGGATTTCCGCATTCGCAATATTAAGTAGATGCCATTTTTGTAAGGAAAAACTTTTACGATTGCAATGTGGTGGAAAATTGTGAAGAGGCGCTTCACATCTACAACGTAGTCAACATCGATATCTTCGCAGATCTAACACGCAGCTAACATTTCGCGTCACCACGGATGGTTCGAGCGAAAGTTCAAAATAGACATCAAATACACGTGGAAGAATGAGTCTACATAAAGGTTTTCACAAAATGCAACGACAACTCAATCAGCCAATACTGGAGCCAGATCATCTCCGACCATGATCGTTACGGAGCTCTCTATATCTCCAACCGACGCAGTGACGATATCCCCATGCGATCGCAAATCGGCTTTGACGATTTCTGCATCTTCCGGGTTGCCCTTTTGAGCAATGATCCGGGTCCGCTTCAAGCTGGTTGGACGCTCATCATTACTGGCTCTTACGAAGACATGGCGATAGCCTCTATCACGCAACATTTTCGCCAACTTGTTGCCCAGTCCCTTGGTGGCGCTGGCGTTCTCTACGGCAATCCGCATTTCGTCTTTGTCGGCAACCATGAAGGCTGAGCCATTCAAACGCGCAACCATCTTGCGAACGTCAGTCTTGCTGACTTCCCAGTCTCCCGAGCCGGCAAAGTTGCCGGGCATCATCGCCATAAACTGGTTCGACTTAGGCACTCCGCGCGCATACTGAGCGAGCATCATCAGATCGCCCGTGGACATGTCAGTGTTCACATACTTGAGGGCAATCTCCATCAATTTAGGGATCTTCGCCCATGATTCAGGTTTCATCGCCCGATCCAAAACCGCGTGCATGAAGAGTTCTTGCCGCTGCACCCGCCCTATGTCGCCCAGTGCATCATGACGAAAGCGAACAAAGCCCATAGCCTGGTTGCCTGTGAGGGTATGAACGCCGGGCTCGAGATCGATCTTGAGCTTGGCGGTCCAATCCATATATTGCATTTTCTTCTGAATATCGATTGTAATGCCGCCCAGTTCGTTGACGAGATCGACAAGCCCATGAACATTGAGCACGATGTAATGATCGATGGGCATGCCCAGAAACTGGCTGACGGTGGTTTGCGCCAGATATGGTCCGCCAATCGCATTGGCGGCGTTGATCTTCTGAGTTCCATGACTGGGAATGCGAACTTGTGTATCACGCGGAATGGAAAGCACGCCTAGCGAGTTTCGATAAGGGTCCAGGCGGCACACCATGATGGTGTCCGAGCGTCCGGTGAAAGCATCTTTATCAGCGACTTGATTGCGTCCGCGGCCGCGCTCGGAGTAGACGACATCGACGCCCAAAACCAGCACCGTCATTGGCTCGCGCAGAGCCCCGATGCGAAGCACCGGTGGGAGCAACTGCGGTTTGGCGATCAAAGTATAGATATATCCGGCTAAAACCCCGACCAGAGCCGCGCCGATAATAATGAGAGACCAATTAGGGGATCGCAAAGCCGAATCCTGAGATGCCAACTGCATTATTATATTCGTCCAGCAGTCACAATGCCTGAGATACACCTACTTGACGAATACGCCAGCAAAAATTCTCACTATTAATTTCGGCGGGATCGGCGACGAAGTCTTGTTTTTGCCAACCTTGGAAGGCATTCGCGCGAGCTATCCGGAAGCGGAAATCACACTGCTTGTCGAACCGCGCTCCGCCGGAATCGGCGTCATCACCGACTTGATCGATAAAGTAGTAACGTTCGACATAAAAAAACGACCATTATACGGCTCCGATTTGATCGACCTCATCACCATTCTGCGCAAAGACAGCTACGACATGGTCGTCTCGTCCGGCAGCTCACCGATGGTTTCCGGGCTGCTTTTCTTGTCGGGCATTCCCAGAAGAATTGGCTATAACTCGAATTCATTGGCGCCCTATCTTCTCACCGAGCCGATGCCGCTCAACCGCGCCCAGTACGCGGCGCAAATGTATCATGACTTGATAGCAAAATTGCCGGGTGCGAAGGCAGCATTACCGGCGATACCACGCATAAAAGCAGGTTTGCCAGAGAAAGAGTCCATGGAAAGCCTGCTGGCAAAACTCTGGAGCGCGTCAGGCGACGCCAACAAAGCTCGCAACCGCCAAAGAAAGCGCATACTCATCCACCCAGGAACCAGTCGTTTAGCCATTCTCAAGGGTTTAAACAAAACCTGGTCGGCTGAAAATTGGTGCAAGCTGGCTGAATTGCTGGAGAAAGAACCTGGTGTGGACGTAATTCTCGCCGGTGGACCGGACGACAAAGAAGCAATTGAGCAAATCAATGCAAAGCTGAAGCCGGGCAGCAAAGTGATTTCCACGTACGGACATACGCGCAATTTGAAAGAGCTGGTTGGTCTGATCGATATTTGCGATTTGATGATTTGCGTCGACTCGGCACCCATGCACCTTGCCGTTGCCTTGAACAAGCCCCTGGTGGCGCTCTTCGGCCCAACCAACGAAGCGGTATTGATGCCGTCCGGGGTCGATCATTTTGTAGTTCTGAGAAATGAAACTCTAGGCAGAGCAAATCCGGATGCGGCATCTGCTCAAATGGCTCTAACAGCGCAGCAAGCAGTGGCTGAATCTAGCTCACTTCGGCAGGCGAGCTTTCTGTACCCTGGCGCGCCAGCCGTTCAGCTTCCCGCAGAAATTGTCTTCCAGTCTGCTTTGGATCAATTGAAGCGAGTTGAACACCAAGATGGCTCGCCGGCAATTCGTGCGGATTAGGCTCGGCGCCTTCACCCAGGACGCCTACCAAAACTTCGACAATCTTTGGATCGAACTGCCTGCCGGCGCACTTTTTCAGTTCTTGAATGGCGCGCTCATGCCCAATTGCTTTGCGATACGGTCTGTCGCTGGTCATCGCGTCATAAGCATCGGCGACAAGAATTATGCGCGCCCCCAGAGGAATGGCGTCGCCAGCCAGTTTGTCGGGATATCCAGAACCGTCCATGAATTCATGATGGTGCATGACGAAGCGCTTCGCTTTTTGCAGGCTCGGCAAATCACCGATTATCTGCGCACTTTTCACCGGGTGCTCGGCCATGATCGCTGTTTCTTCCGGCGTCAGTTTTGCCGGTTTCCACAAAATAGACTCCGGAACACCAATCTTGCCGATGTCATGAAGAATGCCGCCCAGTTCCAGATCGCGCAATTCCTCGGGAGTAAGCCCCATGTTCTTGCCGATCAGCAAAGCGTATTGTGAAACTCTCAGGCTGTGCCCAGATGTGTAGTCGCATTTTGCATCCAATGCGTCAGCCAGAGCACGGATTGTACCCAGGGAAACTTCCTCGAGCTGGGAGAGCGCGCCGGTCAAGTCAGTAACTAACTGCGTATTGCGCTGCTTGAGCTCATAAGTCTCGATTGCCCGCTTGACGGTTACTTTGAGTTCGTCTCTGTCCCAGGGTTTGGGAACGTACTTATAAACGTGGCCGCTGTTGATGGCGTCAATGAGCGCCTGAACGTCGGTGTATCCGGTCAAAAGGATACGCATAGCGTCGGGACGAACGGCCAGCGATTCTTTCAAAAGTTGCACGCCGGTCATGCCGGGCATGCGCTGGTCGGTGATAATCAGGCTGATGTCATGCTCTTTCAGCAAATTGAGCCCGTCTTGACCGCTCAAAGCTTCGACAGTGTCGTACTCATCGCTGAGCACGCGCCTGAGGAGGCGGACGTTCGCCTCTTCGTCATCGACGAGCAGTATCTTGTGACGCATTGCCATTCCTCAAGTTTATATCAACATTGAACAATAAGTGAAAGTAGAATTTAATCGGGCTCCATAGCCTGGTTCAGGGCCGGCTCGAAAATAAAGTCTCCATCGCCCGAGCTTCTGACGTTTGCCAGATCCGCGGCACTGTTATAGATAGGAATTTTTATGATGAAGCTGGTGCCTTCATCGACCCTGGACTGGCACGAAATTTCGCCGCCGTGACGGTCGATGATTGAATGACAAATAGACAAACCCAGCCCCGTGCCTTGCCCGACTGGCTTGGTTGTATAAAACGGCTCGAAAATCTTGCTTTGCACATCGGGCGGAATGCCCGAGCCGTTGTCGGAAATTGTAATTTTTACACGATTGTCCTCCTTGACTGTCTTCACCCTCACCAGCGGCGCTTGGACGGAAAGGACAGCCTCGGCAGCATTGGACAAGAGATTCATCCAGACCTGATTGAGCTGTCCGGGGTAGCACAGAATCGGCGGCAGGTCAGCGAAATCGGTTTGCACCGGAATTTTGTCGCGCCCGTAGTATTGGCTGAGGATTTTCAGAGTCGACTCGATGCCTTCGCGCACCGATCCCTCTTTCAGCTCGGCTTCATCAAGGCGGCTGAAGCTGCGCAGGTTGCGGATGATGTAGCGGATGCGTTCGGCACCTTCGTTGAGGTCGGCAATGATGTGATCGAGGTCGGTAATCAGAAAGTCGTAGCGCATGGAATTTTTCAGCTCATCGACAGCCGGCTTGTTGTCGCCCGAAAGATTATCAAGGGCGGCAATCAGCTTTTTCAAATCCTCGAAATACTCGCGCAGATAAGGCAAATTCCCGTGCACAAAGTTGATCGGATTATTGAGTTCGTGCGCGATGCCGGCAACAAGACGCCCAAGTGAAGCCATCTTTTCCTGGTGAATCAACTGCGATTGAATGGCTCGCAGCTCGAGATTCTTCGCGTCTAAATTCATGTTTTTCGACCAGAGGTCTTCATTCTTGCTGGACAATTCTTGAACAAGCTCGCCGTGCTCGACAGCGACAGCCACCTGCCCGGCCACCGACTTTACCAGTTCCAATTCGACCGGAGTCCAGGCTCGATGCGTGTCTCGATCGGCAATTAAAATTACTCCCTTTGATTCTTCTCCATACATCATGGGCTGGACGATTAGCGAGCTCATTTGCATCAAACTCTCGGAATTTTTGATAGGCGCAAAAGCCGGATCGCGGCTAGGATCGAAAAAGAGAAACGTCTTCATCAGCTTGCCATCAGAATCTTCGCGCTTCTCGTAAGTTGATTTGTTAGCCAGCACGAATTCACAGAGGGATCTGTCGAAGCGCCCTGTTTCCTGGCGCGGAACAAAAGCCTCGTCTTCTTCGCCGTCGCCGAAGCTCTCTCTCTCGCTTGCAAAAAGAGGAGAGTCGATGATCGCTTCAACGATAAGAGGCGGATCGCTGGGCTTGCGCCCCCGGCAAACAATAGCGCAATCCGGCGCCCTGAGCGCCTGGGCAAGTTCGTCAACAGCGGTGCCGAAAATTTGATTGAGATTGAGAGTGCTGCGCAGAGCGGAATTGATGTAATTGATCAATTTCTCGCGTCGCGCTTTTTCTTCCAGCTCTGTCATCAGACGAGTGTTATTGTCAAGCTGCTCGCGGAGACGGTTGGCGCCTTGCTGAGCCACTCCGCTCATATACTGGCAAAAGCGTGCCCAAACAAATGCCACTGCCACGAGCATGGTCGAGCGAGCCACGATACGCCCCCACAGGCGGTGCGAATACGCAGCGGCCAAACCGGAATCAGATTGCCCTTCCATGAGAAACGGCAAAAATGCGGCGTTTTCAACCAAAAGCAATGAGGTGTAGGAAATTGAAACGAAAAGCGCCGTGGCATAAATTCCGCGCCGATGAAACGTGTAGCTGGATAGAAGAATCGGCAGCAAATAGAGAAGATAAACCTCCGACTCGACACCGCGAGTGAAGTGAACCAGTCCGGTCAGACTGACTACATCGAGCCCGAGCAGGCTGGAATTAATGCGCTTGAGCAAGCGCTCGGAGCCGGCGATACCTGTATTGAGAACGCCAAGCAAAATCGCTGAATAAAAAACCACAAACAAGATAATTGCAACGACCGGATAGATCTCCAGTTCTTCGCGCGCCAGCCAGGAGATGCAAACGGCAACGACCAGACTGACGACTGAAAAGGCCAGCCGAAAGTGAATCAGCTGCTCTGTTTTTATGTATAAGTCGCTGTCTTGAGGGGTGCTCATTCTTTAAATATAGTCAAATTATGCTCAGATATACTCGGAGGCGCGCTTGAACACTTCAGCCGCCTCATTGAACTTGCCGAGCATCTTTAGAGTCGAGCCCCACGCTTCATATACGTCGGCGTCATAAGGATCGATTTCGCATGCTTTCTCGAACTTTTCCAGAGCCAGTTCGTGCAAGCCGAGAAGAGAAAGAGTCTTGCCCCAGAAGTAGAACATCTGCGAGTCACCGTCGAACAAATTGGCGGCATTGCGGAACATATCATCGGCATCGACGAATTGCCCGAGCGACAAAAACACCTGGCCAAGAGAGGCGAAAGCCTGCCAGTTCTCAGGATCTTCACTGACCACGCTCTGCAAAAGCTCGAGCGCTTCCTGCAATTGATTGCGTCCTTTATAGGCTCTGGCAAGAGCCAATCGCGCATCGAGATCGCTGGGATTGATCTCGAGAAGTTTGAGCGAACGCGTGGTGACAAGGTCGAAATCAGAAGCCTTAAGCAATAATTCAATCGCTTCTTTTTCCGGCACAAAGCAGCCCGGGTCGAGCTTTGCCGCCTGGAAATACTCCGTCTTGGACATATCGCCCTGTCCCATTTCCTCCAGGCTGCGAGCCAGATGCAAGTGTCCGAGGGCATAATCAGGCTTGAGCTGAATAGATTGTTTGAACTTTTC
Source organism: Cyanobacteria bacterium PR.3.49 (assembly GCA_013997645.1). GTDB lineage: Bacteria > Cyanobacteriota > Vampirovibrionia > Obscuribacterales > Obscuribacteraceae > QKMZ01. The sequence goes on along the minus strand of PNKB01000020.1, from coordinate 12,440 downwards.
TGCCGCCTGTTGGTGCATGCCGCGCAGCGCATAACAGCAGCCCATGCCGTCCACCGCCAGGTAATTATTCTCATCGGCCAGATTGGCGCGACCAAAATGCTCTTCGGCTTTATCAAGCTCACCTTTAGCCAGGTAAGAATGACCGATCCAGAGGTCTACTTCCGCATCGCGCAGACCTTTCTGCTGCACCTGCGTAAGTTTTTCTATCGCCGCATCATAACTGCCCAGAACTAGATAGCTGACGCCGCAATACATCCCGATTTCGAGCGAGCTGGGACTGACGTCCAGTGCTTTTTCGAACGCTTCGGATGAAAGGTCGTACTCTTTCATCGATGTGTAAATTAGCCCCAGATTGAGCCGGGCATTCATCAAAAATGGATCGACATCGATGGCGTGCAGAAGTTTTTCCGCTGCTTCATCAGAACGCCCCAGCTTGTAAAGATTGACAGCCCAGTCGTTGTAAAGCAGCGCGCGCTCTTTTGCGTTCAGATTTTTGCCGCCCACCGTAATGGCTTCCTGGTAATGCTTTAAGGAGTCTTCCAGCAAGCCCTGCGCATTGAGAGCAATCGCCCAGTTGCGATGAACGATGGCGGCGCGCCCGTCCAGCTGCGCGGCCATGGCAAAGCATTGAACGGCATCGGGATAGTTACCCATGGCACAAAGGGATACGCCCAGAGCGTTAAAAGCCTCAGGCATCTGCGGCTCCAGGCTGCATGTCTTTTGAAAATACTGTGCGGCTTCCAGATACTGTCCGAGCTGAAAGCTGGAAACGCCAGCCTGGTAAGAGCCGGCAGACAGCCGTACGTTTAGTTTGGCAGCCTGGTTAAATTGCCCGATCGCGCCTCTATGGCTGCCCATCTGAGCAAGCGACAGTCCCCAGTGGAAATGGCCGACGGCAAAATTGGGTTTGCGCTCGCATGCCTCGCGGAATTCCGGCATCGCCTCTTGAGGACGATTGTCTTTGAGCAGCGTCAAACCCAGGTAATAGTGGGCATCAGCATTCGCCGAATCAATGGCTAAGGATGCCTTGAAATGCCGTTCGGCGTCTTCATATTTGCCGATATTGAAGGAAAGCACACCGCACTGATACTCCAGCTCCGGGTCGGTGGGCCCCTGAGCCGTGAAGCGTGACAAGACGGAGTAAGCCTCCTCCCAGCGCTGCTGGGAGACAAGGTCCTTAACCAGTTGTGTAACTTTAGCTGCCACCGATTTTCTTTACTCTCTTATACTCAAGAGTATATTCTTGAGATCCTAATCTTGGTGAACCGCTACCTGCTCGTTCTTAGCGGCAGCATCCGTCGACCTTTGCCGTGTCTGAGCGGAGGGAAAGAATCAGGATGCATGCGGCCCTTAGACAATTGCACTGGAAAGAAAAGCTGTTTCAAAGTAAGCTTCCTCGCCTATGGTCACGATTTCGCCCCTGTGCGGGAAGGTGTTGTATATGTTCAAGCGAGTTACTGCATGTCTTCTGGTCTCAATTTCGGTTGGTCTGGGCAGCGTTTCGATGGAGCCGGCTTATGCCGGAGAAGGCAGTACTCCAAAAATCTTGCCTGGCAGTGGACTGACCGGCGCCAAGCTTCAGCCGAAAGAAGATCCCTTAGACAAAATTATCGAGTCGTCGAAAAAGACAGGCATTCTCAATCTTGCCGGTCGCGTTCTGAGCATGAAAGACGTCAATTTGCTCTCGCAGCAGGCGGCTTTGAAAACACTCATTCTCAGCAAAAGCAATATTTCTGATCTGGAAGGCAGCGCTATCGCCAAAATGACCGGTCTGCGCGATTTAATCCTTAACGATACAAATATCGGAGACGAATTTCTCTCCAAAATAACCGGACTGAAACTTTCTCAAATCGATCTTACTGGCACCAAAGTCTCAGACAAAGGTCTGTCCGCTCTCGGAAAAATCGATACGCTGAAGATCATCTCGCTCAACAACACATCAGTGGGTAACAGTGGTGTATACAGCTTGGCCGGCTTGCGCAATCTCAAAGGCTTGAACCTCAACAAAACAAATATCAACGAAGAAGGGCTGAAACAGCTCTCTTCCTTTGGCGCGCTCGACAATCTTTCGCTGCAAGATACAAACATCACCGCTGCCACTTTCGATGCGGTTCCTTCCTTCCGTTATTTAATCGGTTTGGATGTGAGCGGCACCAAAGTCAATGACGGAACCGTTGCAAAACTATTAATAGCATCGAGTCTGGTATCACTCAATTTGTCTAAAACAGGCGTGTCCGACACCGGTGTGGCCAATCTGCCTAAGCTGAAAAACCTGAGAGAGCTTTCTCTTTCCAACACCAGCGTTACCGACAAAGGCGTGCAACATTTGAAAAACATGCGTTTGCGCACTCTCGATTTAAGCGGCACCAAAATCACCAACAAAGCATTGGCCACTTTCAAGTCGGCACCATTTCTTTCGATCTTGAATGTGAGCAAAACCAGCATCACCGATCCGGCTTTGTTGTCGATATCCCAAGCTCCGGCATTGACCGAGTTGTATATCGCCGACACCAAAATAGGTGATGAAGGTATGAAAACGATAAAATCCTTCGACAAACTCGAAAGTCTGGACATCAGCGACACAAGAATTACCGACGCCGGATGCAAATCTCTTTCGCTTATGAAAGGACTGCGCTATGTCAAAGCTTCAGGAACTGCCATTACACCAGCCGGTCTTGAAAGCATAATGCGCATCAGAGCTCTGGCAAGAGTGGACGCCGATCGCTGCACAAAGCTGCCGAAATCCGAGCGCGACAAAGTGCAAAAGAACCATCCTGCATCGCTGGTTACCGGCGATCAGGGTTAAAAGAAAGGCAGGTCAGATTGAACCCGGTCGAGTACAGGCTAAACCAACTATTTCATAGAAAGAACTGGCTCCTGGCCTTTGACCGGGACGGCACGCTGGCGCCGTTCACCGTCGACCCGGCCGCCTCCAGAGTGCCACCAGAAACAGTGCAAGCATTAAAGACGCTGGCGCAAATGCCGAATGTGCACATTGCGATCGTTTCGGCGCGACCGATCCCATTTTTGAAAAATGATTTCGGCGATGCACCACTCACTCTGGCCGGAAACTACGGCATGGAAATTCTCTATGCCGAGGAGAACGAAAGGCACATTCAAGTGGGCGATCATCACAGAGAGTCGATTGCCGCGTTGCGCGACAAACTGCGGCAAATCGTCACGCCTGCAGCAAGAACAATTCTTGAAGATCACGAATTGACCATTTGCCTGCACTATCATTTGACGCCATCAGATATGATGGCAGAAATAGAGGCGGAAGTTGAAGCCGCCTTCAATCAAGTGCCGCATTTGCGCCGCCGCAGATTGCAGACCAGCATAGAATTCATGCCTGATTTCGACTGGCACAAAGGGCTGGGATTAGCCAATGTAGCCGAACACTATGAATTGACAAACTCAACAATCGACGAAACGTTCTTTATGTTTGCCGGTGACTCGGAAGCCGATGAGCCAGGTTTCGAATACGTGCAAAACCGCGGCGGCATTGCCGTAAGAGTAGGCAAACACTGGATGGGCAGACCCGACTATTTGTGCGACAACCCGGAGAACACGCACGAACTTATCGAACGTTTGCTCAAAGTCAGAAGAAAATATATGGCTGAAGTTTCTGCTGCTCGCTGATTTTTTCAAAAGCTCAATTTTTTGATTGTCGAACTAATGCAGCTTCGCGCCGCCCAGAAAAAAGGCCGAGAGAATAGCCGCGCACAGAATCGCTTGCGCCAACCAGAACATAGAGACGACGGAAGCCTCACCAGTATTGCGTTCTGCCATCACTGCCTCGAAGTGATGGTGAAGCGGCGCCATGCGAAAAATGCGTTTTCCTTCACCGGGAAGTTTGTGGGTCAATTTATGCCACGCCACCATAAGCGGTGCCATCGGTTTTTCCGGTTTGTACTCTTTGGTCAGTTTGAAATAGCTGACTTGCATCATGACGGAAACGGTCTCGGCAATAAAAATAAGCGAGAGTGGCACGAACCAGACGATAAGACCGCCGGACATAACAAGAGCGCCCATCAGCCCGCCCAGAAACAAACTGCCGGTGTCGCCCATGAAGACTTTGGCAGGATTCTTGTTGAAGACAAGAAAAGAAGCCAACCCACCTGCTGCCGCCGCCGCAATCGCTGCATTCGCGTGCTGACCGGTGACAAAGAGAATCACAGCCATGGTGGCGAACGCGAGAAAACACGTCCCACCCGCCAGTCCATCCATGCCGTCATGCAAATTGATCGCATTGGTCGTGGCAGCCATGATGAACATCGAGGCACCGATAAATGCCAGAAGAGGCAAGGAGAAAGAATACATTGAGCCGTCGCCTGAGGGCCAGAGGATGACCGTGCCCGCGCCGGAGGTCAGGAACCACAGTCCGAGAGCCAGGATAAGACCCAGCGTGAACTCGACGCCCAGTCTGAATTTGCCTGAGATGCCCTTATTACTTTTACTGGTCACTTTGCCGAAGTCGTCGGCAAATCCAAGAAGCGCGCAAGCGCCGGCGGCAGCAAGGATCAAAAGAGAGGCCCAGGGCGCCTGCCCGGACATAACAAGGGCCGGAATTATGCCGACGTATATAGCGACGATAAAACCGAGTCCGCCCATCGTCGGTGTTTTAGCTTTAGCGGCATGACTTTTCGGTCCTTCTTCGCGCAAGTATTGCTCCACTTGCTTGGACTTGAGCCATTTTATGTAGAAAGGAAATATCGCCAGGCCGACTGCCAGAGAAGAGAGAAACGGAACGATGACGCTCAGTTCTTTCATATGCTCACTCGAGATGGTTGCTAACACATCTTCATTTAAGCACTGAAACCGTTAATTCTAGAAGCCTAGTCCAGATAAAACGATGTAATAATCTTGCGATTTTCTTTGGCGTAATTGACCGATTCGAGCAGCGTGTGGCTTGTGTGATAGAGGAAACAAATCACTTGCTGGCTGCGGTCGATGATTTCGTGGTTGCAGATTTTGGAGGCTTCCGCCAGGGTCATCGTCCGGCGCTCGGGATACTCGGTTATGTGAGTGACATTGGTGAGCAGGTCTTGAACTTCGCTGGGCTGCTGTCCGATTGTCTGAGGAAGCACAATGTCCAGGCGATCAGGATTGGCTCGCTTGGCGCCGCGGATGACGGCCATATTGGTACCGTTTGCACCACCGCTGGTGACCACCTGGTTGCCGGAGAGCACCAGTGCGTAGGTCAACATTTCGACCAGTTGCTGGTGGGTGAGAGTGAGGTTTCGGGTGCCGATGATTGCAACTTTCTTCGGACCGCCTTGCTGAATTAGTAAAAGTTCCTGCGCCAGTTCATCGACGGAAGGAAGAGTTGCGGAGGTCGATTCAGATGAAGGCATCGCGTATATCCGTTGGGGTTATCCGAGTTGTTAGTACCAAGAATTTATCTTGTCGAGGCAGAACCTAGATTACCGGGCCTGCGTCTCAAATTGAGTAAAACGGGGGTTTTGGCGAAGGTGCAGTTTACAAATTATAATCAACACTTAGGCGCTGTCCCGTTAGGCTTTTATCTCTGATTCGTTCAACAGCCCCAACTCTCGCTGAACCGCTAGGCAAACGAGGATTTACGGGTTGAAGCCGACCAAGCGGAAAGCTCGGAAAAGCCGGTTGGAATCATAGCATAATTGCACTTGAGACAATGTCATGAGGCACTAGGCAGGCATGGTACTGGGATCTGATTTGGAAATGCAAACTGGCTCTACACCTGAACAAATGGGCTCCAATAGCGAGCTTCTGGATAAGTTGAACGCCCAGCAAGTGGAGGCGGTCACCGCCGGCTGGGGTCCTTGTCTGGTTATAGCTGGTGCCGGTTCGGGCAAGACGACCGTCTTGACTCGCCGTATCGCTTACCTGCTCACCGAAATGCAGCAGGAAGCCGAGACTGTTTTGGCGGTAACGTTTACCAACAAAGCAGCGCAGGAGATGAAGAACCGTATCGAGAAGATAGTCGGCTGGCAAACCTCCAGACGGACAATGATCGGAACCTTTCACAGCATTTGCGCACGACTCTTGCGTTTCGACATTGAGGATTACACTACTCCTGAAGGTCACAAGCTGAAAAGCAATTTTGTCATCTACGACGAAACCGACTCCTTGAGCCTAATGAAAGGCGTGATTTCGAGATTGAACCTGGACGATAAAGTCTTCGTGCCCAGAGACATCCGCTATCAAATATCGGCGCTCAAAAACGACGGCTATACCGCTCAGCTTTACGCACAGGAAGCGAAGAGCTACCGCGAAGGGCGCCTTTCTGAAATCTTCCTTGCCTATCATTCGGATCTGGCGCGCAATAACGCCATGGATTTTGATGATCTAATTCTTACTTTTACTCAAGTTTTAAAAACTTGCCCGGGGGTCCGCACTCGCTATCACCATCGTTTTCGCCACATCATGGTGGACGAATTTCAAGATACTAACCGCGCGCAATTCGACTTGATTCGCTTGCTGGCCGAGCCGGCTGAAGAAGTTCTCGGGCAAGATCCGTGGCTAGAACGCACACTCATGGTGGTGGGCGATGTCGACCAATCGATTTATTCCTGGAGAAAAGCAGACTACAAAATCATGCTCAGCTTCCAGAGCGATTTCAAACCGGCGCGCTTGATAAAGCTGGAAGAAAATTATCGCTCCACTGCAACCATCCTTGATGTGGCCAACAGCATCATCGCCAATAACAGCGAACGCATCGATAAAGTCTTGCGCTGCAATCGCGGCAAGGGCGGCAAAGTGCAATGCTTCGAAGCTCAGGACGAAATTGACGAAGCATATTACGTCGTTGAAGAATTGAAGCGCTTGAATGCTCGCGGTCGCACTTTAAAAGAAGTAGTCATACTTTACAGAACGAATGCGCAGAGCCGGGCGATTGAAGAAGTTCTCGTTCGCAATCATATTCCCTACACCATGGTTGGTGGCAAACGATTCTACGAGCGCCAGGAAATCAAAGATGTTTTGGCTTACCTCAAGCTGATCTACAATCCGGCAGACGGTCAATCTTTCAATCGCGTGATAAATGTTCCGCGCAGAGGTCTGGGAAAAACCACTGTCGACAGGCTCAATCAATATGCGCTCGACAGCGGCATCAGCCCGGTGCAGGCCTGTCTGGAAGCCGAAGGGATTCGAGACATCGCACCGAAGACGGGAAAATCGCTGAGAGAATTCGGCGAGATGGTCAATCGCTGGCACATGCTGTCCAAGACGATTCCTGTGTCTCAACTGCTCGACACATTGTTGAAAGAAACCAAATACATCGACAAGTTGCAGGAGGATGCGACTTCGGCGAAAGATGAATTGGCACTGGGTCGCATTGAAAACGTGCGCGAATTAGTGGCAGTAGCGCAGGAATTTGAAAAAACTGCCGATGAGCCGGATCTGGATTCATTTTTGACGCGCATTTCTTTGGTCAGCGATCTTGATGCTGTGCGCGAAGGCGAAGACTCCGTTACTTTGATGACCTTGCACGCAGCAAAGGGTCTGGAATTTCCTATCGTATTTCTTGCCGGTCTGGAAGAAGGTTTGTTCCCGCATATGCGATCGCTCGATTCTGAAACGGCAATGGAAGAAGAAAGGCGCTTGATGTACGTAGGCGTGACACGTGCGGAAGATTCGCTCTATTTGACCCTGGCTCGCAAACGCATGGTTTTGGGACGCGGACCTGCCGGCGGCTCCGGCTTCTCATCCAATTACACAGTGCCCAGCCGCTTTTTAAGAGAAATCACGCCCGGTCTTCTAGCCGGATACTATCCACCTCCTGCCGGTGAGCGCAGAGAAGCGATCTCGCACGACGACCCATTTGTCACCGGCGGCTTTGGCGGTGGTCAATCTAGAGGCGGCGGCGGCGGTAATAACTACGGCAATAATTACGGCGGCAATTCGCGTCCGACCAATTATGGTGGCAATTCCAGACCGAATAATTACGGCGGTGGAGGCGGCTCCTCCGGTTCGTACGGTGGCGGTGCCAACAGATCAGGCAATTCTCCCTATGATTCACGCCCGCAGCAGCCCGCCAAGCCACGCGCCATGAGAATGGATCCCAATCAGCCGCCGGATAAAACTGCGCACTCGTCAGAAATAAACGCGCCGGTCGCTTTCGAGAGATTGAGCGTCGGGGACAAAGTCCAACACGCGAAATTCGGAGTCGGAACTGTGGTGCAAGTGATCGGCGAGAAAGACAAAGAGCTTTACAACGTCGAATTCGACGAAGCCGGTCGTCGCCTCCTCGACCCTCGTTTTGCAAAGCTGATTAAGACTTCTTAGATCGCGTGACAACTGTTCTTTTCGATCTTTTTCGCGGCTTTGTTAACTTCATTGGATGAGTTAGGGCACCCTCGCGATCAGATCTAATAGGATGGGTTTCCGTTAGCCGGGAAATCGCGTATCTGTCCGGCAGGTCTTATTTAAGGAGTTTTCAGGTGGCAGTAGAACGTACATTTGTGGCGGTTAAGCCTGACGGTGTGGAAAGAATTCTGGTGGGCGAGGTAGTCGGACGCTTTGAAAAGCGTGGATTGAAAATCGTCGGCATGAAATTCATGAAGGTCACAAAAGAGATGGCCGAACAACATTACGGTGAGCACAAAGGCAAGCCGTTCTACGACGGTCTGGTCAGCTACATCACTTCCGGCCCGATCGTGGCGATGGCGCTTGAAGGCAAGAATGCAGTTGCATTGGCTCGCCAGACAATCGGTGCAACCAAGCCGCAAGATGCTGCACCAGGAACGATTCGTGGCGACCTGGCAGTCGAAATCGGCCGCAACATCGTGCACGGTTCGGACAGCCCGGAAAACGGACAGCGCGAGATCGGCATTTTCTTCAAGCCGGAAGAGCTTGTTGAATGGTCAGGCAGTTTGAATAAGTGGATCTGGGAATAGTCCGGACCAATCTAAGCAAATTTCGAGAGGTCGCATTGCGGCCTCTTTTGCTTTCTTGTGATCTCATTTGATTTCACTCGCCTGCATCGCCGCGCTGAAAACAGCATCAGGACTTAATTCGGTCAGACAAGCAAGAGTGGAAATTTTGCATGTTTTGGAAAAGCAGGGCTGGCACTCGAGTGATGTCGACACCGTCGTGCAATGTTCTCCAAATGGACCGTTGCGGCCGATAGGAGTGCTCCCGTAGACACCGACGATCTTTGGCCCGTTCATTGCCGCAGCCAGGTGAAGAGGACCTGTATCACCGCCAATCACGAGGCGGCAGCGAGAAAATAATGCCATCAAATCACAAAGACTTGTTTTGCCGGTCAAATCAACAACATTGGCGTTGCTCACCTTCGATTTGATTTCCTTGGAAAGACTTTTGTTAGTTTCGATTTCCGCTTTTCCGCCTACCAGGGCAATGCGATATCCGCCGGCTGACAGCTTCTCTGCCAACGCCGACCAAGAGGGCATCGGCCAGAGTTTCGTTATCCAGGTCGTGCCAGGTATCAGCACCACCAGAGGTGCATGCTCCAGATGGGAAACTTCACCGGCAGATTGCTGTTCGGCAAAAATCTGTTCAATCTTTTGTATCGACGCATCCTTTATAGAAGGAAGGGAAAATTCGCAGTGCAAAGCAAGAGTCTTGTCGTCGGAAACATCTTCCTTTTTACCGGTAAGCGCATTGGCAGCGGCATTTGCCAGCCGCATATTGTGAAGAACAACGTGTTTGTCGTGGGCAAAGTAGTCGCCCGTATCTATGCGGTCCGTATAAAGAAGTGGTGCCATTTCGCGTGCACCGGAAAAACCGAAGATTCTTTTGGCGCCTGAACCTCTGCAAATGGCAGCACTCTTGAAAAGCCCCTGCAGGTCTATGGCGCAATCATATTTGGTGGTATTCAATTGCCCTGCAAATTCCTTGATTGCTTTGGTGGAGAGGGATTTGAACTCTTTCTTGTCGAATAGGACCACGCGATCGACGGCAGGATTTCCGGCCAGCAAATCGCGCGATAGCGGTTCGACGACCCAGGTGATCTTGGCCTGGGGCAAACGGCGTTTCAGCAATTTAAGAGCCGGCAAGCTGTGAACGACATCACCGATCGCACTCAGTTTTACGACGAGTATTTCCATACGGCACCAGCAATTATGCAGACTGCATAATACACTGCGCCTGCCAAACCTCCGCCCCTTACACCTGACAACAAAGAAAGAGCCCCACGGGCCCGGCTGGGAGTTTTCAGACCAGTCGGTCTTAAACTCAGACGGACAACGCGTTGCGGTCATCGCCGGTAATGCCTTCGTCGCCGCCCCCAGCGTTCGCGAGCACAATCACGTTGCCTGACCTTGCTTCACCCCCGGTGCCACTCCACGGACGGTACCACCCCGCCCCTGGTGTCACCCCATACCCGATACCACTTCAAAAGCAAGGGGCAAGCCACAAACACTAATACAGTGGGGGCATTCGGGGCTTGCAGAGACGAAACTGGAAAGGTTTTGCCCTATCGATCGCTCCAAGTATGGTGCCGGGTACCAGACATGCGTACGGCAAATATCGGTTCTACTTTCGGCTCACTTTGGTCCCACCCTTGGGTCGTCAGATCCAAAGGGCAGAAGCGACCTTGCTGAATTGAGTTTTTAAAAGGCGAAAAAGCACCCTGATCGATACCACTTGCGGCAGGCGGAGCAACGGAGGTAAAAGGCAGGGGTGCCAAAATAATCAACTTTTCAAGCCATCACCCAACAACCGCAATCGGCGGTCGGAAGGTGCTCAAATCGAGCACCGGATTTAGGGCCGGATTCGGTACTGGAAAAGGCACCGGATTCGGGGTCGATTCCGCACCGAATTCAGCGCCATGAATTAGAACCACCGGCAGAGGCCGATTGCCGAGAAACATCGACCTCAAAATCCCCGCCGCTCAATACTCGCCAGCGCAGAGCAGTAATGAAAAAGAGCGGCATTATGTGACGGAAAGCCTGTCTTTGACATTCAACGAAGGCACCATCGGTAATACTCTGTAACTTTTTATCTTTGTGGTATCAGCCATCAAAAGTGGTGCGCACCAGCGGTGGAGCAGGGTTTGCGCAATCACCGCTGGTATCACCGGCGAAGAATATATCCAACCGACGGTTAAAGACATAGCACCCTTTGGTACAATCTATATGCCACCTAGAATGGTGGTAGGTGGCATACCAACTTAGCGAGTCGCCCGACATAAATTTGGCGGCCCGGCTGGGCATTTCGGTTTGCCGAATTGCCTTGCGCACCAGAGGGAATTTTGCCCGAGTGGTGCCTAAAGATCCCCAAAGCAAAAGGAGTGAATCAATGGCCAGTTCCAAGAGTAAGTCTGCCAAGTCTAAAGCTAAAGCCGCTCCTAAGGCCAAAGCAGCAAAACCGGCACACAAGAAAGTTGCAGCCCGCAAAGTTGTTGCTCGCAAGAACGTAGCGAAACATGCAGCCAAGGCTACTCGTCCTGCAGCAGCCCGCTCGGATTCCGACTACACCAAATTCAGCGGCAAGTTCACGGTGCGCCTGCCTAAGTCGCTCCACCAAGCGCTCGTTGATCGCGCAGAAAGAGAAGGCGTCAGCCTCAATCTTTTCGTAACCAATGCTCTCTCCCGCACCGTTGCAGTAGCAGGAAAAGGCAAGCGCTAATTCCCTGATCTTTTCAGGAATCGAAATTATCGAAGGAGGGTGAGAGCCCTCCTTCTTTATTTTTGTAGACCAGGCTTAAAGGACTCTAATAAGCATTACCGAGTGATGCAAAATCCATCTTGCTACCGTTTCGAGACATTAGATGCTTATCAGACAGATCGAAGGTCCAATCTTATCAAGTTGATCTTGGATGCCATGATCAGACCGGATAGTATGTGCCAGTTCCGAACACGGGCAGACCGAGTTACTTAAGGACTGGAAGCACTTGTCATGAGCAACAATATTCCGATTTTCTCCGCCAAGGAGCAATACCCCCAAATCGCCTCCGACCTGGAAGCCGCAGTTTTAGAAGTCTTGCGCAGCGGCAACTACATTATGGGTCAGAAGAATAAGACTCTCGAAGAGCAAATTGCCAGAATATGCGGCGCCAAACATGGCATCGGTGTCGCCAATGGAACGGACGCCTTGATACTGGCCCTCTGGGCCCTCGATATCGGCCCGGGCGATGAAGTAATAACCACCCCTTTCACTTTCGCTGCCACCATCGAAGCAATTGCAATTCGCGGCGCCAAACCTGTATTCGTCGATGTCGACGAGAAGACTTTCAATATTGATTGCAAAGCCATCGAGCGCGTAATCACACCTAAATCAAAAGCAATTATTCCGGTCCATTTATACGGTCAATCCTGCGATATGGATCCGATTATGGAGCTTGCGGACCGCTTCGCGCTCAAAGTTGTCGAAGACAATGCCCAAGCGATCAGCGCCTCTTATAAAGGAAAGCCGACCGGAAGTTTCGGCGATGCTGCCTGCATCAGCTTCTACCCGACGAAAAACCTGGGAGCCTGCGGCGACGCAGATCGGAAGAG
>PNKB01000019.1 GCA_013997645.1 Cyanobacteria bacterium PR.3.49 | reverse complement strand
AGAGCTTCAAAAACCTTGTCAGTTTGAGTATTGCCGGAACCTCGGTAACTCCTGAGATTACGGAACATCTGAAGAAGATGCCACATCTGATTCTTCTCACCGTCAGCAAGGATAAGTGGTCGGCAAAGGATGTCCAGAACCTTGAAGCCGAGCTTCCCGACTTGACGATTGAAACAAGAAAGTTCGATGCCAACAATCGTATGACGAAATGGAACTGGCGAGAAGAGATTTAGCCATACACAAAATGAGCAAATCCGATTCTGAGCTCACGAGCATTGTGGCCGGCTGCCTGTTGTTTTCCGCGCTGTTTTTTCCCCCTCGGTCGCTTGCCGACAAGCCGCCACGCCGACCGCAGCCCTTGGTGCATTCGGACTTTCAAATCAACACTCATCAACCGAATAGCCCAGCGCCCATACCCTTCCATTTGCAAGCGCCGCTCAAGCCAAAATTACCTGCTCAGGCAAAGTCGCCCGTTCTTTCCCCGGCACCAGCAAAACCGGCTTTTGAAACTTCTTTTGCCTCATGGCCTGCCAAAAATGCAAAGCCGGTCGCCGCAATAGTTTCGATTCATGGTTTTGGGCTGCATAAAGAGTCATTTTCCGGCTTTGCCGACCAAATGGCCGGACGCGGAATCTCGACCTATGCCATAGACGTTCGTGGCTTCGGCAGTTGGAAAGACTCTCCTGACGAAAATAAAAAGCTGGACTTTTACCAGACAATGATGGATTTGCGCAGTTCCATCTACTGGGTAAAAACTATGAACCCGGACGTGCCAATCTTTCTTCTAGGCGAATCAATGGGTGGCGCCATTGCTTTGCAAGCCGCTGCCCTTTTTCCTGAGTGCGTCTCAGGTGTGATAGCCTCCGTGCCCGGCTCTGAATATTATGGCGGCAAGAAAACAGCAGTCGAGGTGGCATTACGGATGGTGCGGCCCAATTCAAAATTCAACGTTGGCGATAAGCTGGTCGAGAAGGCAACCAGCGACAAGAAGCTGCGTGAGAACTGGTTGAAAGATCCCCGCGCCAAGCTGGAAATGACGCCAAAACAAATGGCACAGTTTGCAACATTTATGAATCAGAGCGATGATCTAGCCAAACAAATCGAGAGCGCTCCTGTACTGATTTTGCAAGGTGCAAAGGACAAACTCTCGAAAGAAGACGGAACGTTGCGCTTGTACAATGCACTCAAGACACCGAACAAAAAATATGTTCTTATCGACGACGCCGAACATTTGATCTTTGAAAAAGGGCAATACGACAAGCGAACAGCAGAGATTGTCGAAGCCTGGATATTCGAGCAAGCTCAAAAACTGAAAGAGCCCGGTGCAGGCGAGTCGCATTCGATACGCTAGACTCGAGCGCATCTGCTGAAGGCTTAAAACCAGGCTGAAATGGTACATATATGTTATGTCCGACATTGAGAAAAAGAATCGAAGCACCGGCGCAAAAGAGGCTGACTTTCCGCTCGCATCTTCTGGTGATGATGACGATTCATCCGCATTGCTGCCGGCAGGAAGCATTATTGAAGAGCGCTTTCGCGTAATTTCATTGCTCGCAAAAGGAAAGGTGCAAGCCCTTTACAAAATCGAGCAAATGTCATCGGGCCGCCTCTTTGCGCTTAAAACTCTATGGCAATCAAAACCGGGCGACAAACTGCTTGCCGCTTTTCGAAAGGAAATTCAAACAGCCGCCAAGTTATCGCATCCGAATCTGGTCAGAGTGCACGATCAAGGCAATATCGAGGAATCAAGACCATTCTATTTGATGGATCTGCTTCAGGGTCCTAACTTGGATGAATACTCAAAACAGTCGGGCAGGCTCTCTCTTGATGAAGTACTGCAGATTTTTATTCCAATTTGCTACGCGCTTGAGTCTGCACATTCAGCAAACATTTTGCACGGTGCTCTCAATCCGGACAAAATTGTTCTTGACCGCTCCCTCGATGTAAGCACATATGTTCCGAAGCTGGTCAATTTTAAGAGCTTTGACGCGGAAGCGTCGTCTTTGGATTTGCATGCAAAAGTGAGTGCGGGCGCTATGCTCGAATGTGCTCTCTATATGAGCCCGGAAGAATGTATGGGCAAGAAAACCGACCATCGCTCAGACATTTATTCTCTCGGCTGCGTAATGTTTGAAGCATTAACAGGTGCTCCGCCATTCCACGCCGAAACGGCGCTCAATGTGATGAATAAGCATCGATCTCTGGAAGCTCCCAGCTTAAAGGAGGCTTCAATGGGCATTGAGTATCCTCTCCAGCTCGATCAAGTTATCTCAAAGGCTCTGGCCAAAACCCCGGGCGCGAGATATCAGAGCTGTATTGATCTGGCTAACGATCTGCTCGCCTTGCACCATCCGCAGGCAGCAAGCAAAATCAGTTTTGCCGAAAATCACATGGATGTTTCGTCAACCTCTCAGAAGAGTGAATTAGAATCCACGCCCAACCTGCGTTTCATAACAATAATCGTCCTTACAAATTTCATCTCAATCGCCTTGACCAGTCTTTTGATGACCCATTTCCTGCATCAAGAAACAAAGCGAGAAATCTTGCAGTCCGATGTTCACGATTACATAAATGACCTGGCAACAGCGCGCAGCATGTTTCTCACGGAATCCGGAAGCGGTGCCAATCGAAAACGTGTTTTTCACTTTCCGGCAATCAGCCTGGGGAAATTTGCCTATTTCGATGCTGCAAAAGCGCAGTGGATTGAGCACAACGCTCAAGGTGAAGTGGTTGTGCCTCTAAATACTCAAACTAAATTCGAAACCGAAGACAAGCTGATAGCAGAACGTCCCAATACATTGAGATTGTTTGGAGCAAATGACATTACAAATTTGACGATTACGGCCACTAAAATCGGACGCTATGAGGACAATCTTGCACCGATTATCGACTCGGCTATGGCTTATGTTTCGCGCTACACAAGCCTTACAGGGCTGGTCCTCAACGGCTTGCCGATTACTGATGTGGGTGTTAGAGCGCTGGAAGATCTGCCCAACCTGATAGCTATCGACGTTTGCGAATCTAAAACATCAATCGATGCGATTCGAAAGCTGAAGAACTACAAAATTCTGACCTTGCTGCGCATCAGCGGCGTGCGCGGAGCAAAGGGAGCAATTGCGGATTGCCTGCTCAATCAAAATATTCGGGTACTGGGATTGTCAAAGTCAGATTTAAACGATGACGATCTGAATTCACTTGGCAAAATTCAACTGCATAGCCTCGATATCACCTTGAACCCCAAGATCACTGACAAAGGCATCAAGGCTCTCACAAAAAACACTCAACTGATGGAACTGGAGCTTTTAGGTACAGCCATTACGCCTGCTTGTACGCCAGACCTGGCCAGTTTCAAAAATCTGCGAGTTCTAAAGATATCGGCGGTCAATTGGAAGAAGGCGGACTTACTAAAACTCCAAGCAGTTCTGCCGAAAGACTGTCTTCTGTTGGTGGCTTTGCCGGGGCCGGACGGAGCAACTTTTCAGAGAATTGATTGGGAAAAGGTCTTATAAAAGCGTGAAAACACGGAATGGAGAAGGCTTTGAAGCATTATTAAATCCGGACTCTGCGCGCGCGCGAAATTTCAACACACCAACCAGTCCACTAACAACATATACGGAAAACTACTGATAGTGCGCGATGTTCCTACATATTCAGGTGGCCCGATTGCATCCGATCAGTTGCAAAGCCACCAGCCGGTCACCTGATGTGGTGCGCTTTCCAGTTTTTGAAAAAGTCGTAAAAGACTTACGCAGCCTGAGACTTGGAACTTTATTTTAAACATTAACAGTTGCCAAGCGAAAGATTTTATCTTGGATTTCGTGACGTCAAATGCGGTGTCAGTTTATTATGAGCGGCTGGTCGTTATCGTCGAAATTCCATTCTCTCTTTTAATTGGGGCTCCGCATCCATGGGCGCCGGTACAGGCATACTTTTAATTGACTTTATTGTCAGGCCGCTGCTGAAATTCAGTTTCAAATTCTATTGCATCGGCTTCCTTCTTTTGTTTCTGGTGTATGGATACATCGCCTACCAGGCACTGAAGAGTTCATACATTTCAGACCAGAACACCTGGTAAACAGCCTTTCCAAATTCGATTACTGTTTTAGTGCTCACCTGTCTTGTGTTGCAGGTGATGATACTGCACCACCTGTGGTGCCAATATCTGTAGCCGACTGAGCGCTCCGGCAAATTCTTTTGCGAATTTTCGAGCACGCTCACCTTCGACTGATTGCGGCTCTGGATTGAGACCGGGACTTTCTTAAGGCGTACTGGTCGCTCTGTCGCCTGCATGCACATCTCCTTTATGAGGAAATCCGCCGCTAAATCCATGTACACCCAATCCACCATAGCCGTGCGCTCCGGCAAATCCGCCGCCAAAACCAGCTCCAAATCCGCCCCCTCTTGCAAAGGCAGGCTCTGCCAGAAGAAGCAGGGCTGCCGCGGACAGAATAAGGATCTTTCGTTTTTGAGCTTTCATGACCTTTCCTCCTCGCAACGCCTCTTGGTCTAACTGTGATACACGCGTGTACTCAGCCAGTTTCGCAGCCCCAGATTAAATCGCAAAACCAAGACCGGCGCCTGATTCTGAGACTTAAAAGTAGCGACTGTTCGACCTTATGCTCGCCTTTGTTGTAAAGCAATTAAAAGCCACGGGCTATAGATAACTAAGCTTGGGCTTGAAATCCGCCCTTTTCTGAAATAATCAGCGCTGAATATTTATATAAAGTACGAATTTTTCGTACAAATCAAGGAGACCACGGTGAAGGCGACCCTGCTTACTATTCTGATTTTCCTGATTTTGCGCCTGGACGTGCACGCACAGCCGACTACGTCACCTGCTACGGCACCTGGGTCGTCCTCTGCCCCGTCGCCATCAATCCCCACAGCGCCCGTTCCCGGATCTCAAAACGCTCCTCAAGTAGTCCAGCCGCAAGCACCGGCAAGCCAGGTTCCGCCGCCGCCGGCGCCTAAAAAAGATCTGACCGACAAACTATCAATGTTCAAAGATCTCCGCGTTGTATTCCCGATTAATAAAGGTGTCGACACTAGATGGCAGCACATCGGCGATTACAGTTTCGTTGCCGATATCGAATTCAATAACGCCACTGGATACAGTTACAAGTGGCATATGACCCCTCCGGCCAGAGGTGAAGGCATTCGTGCCACCGAGATTCACGACGTCAACACTTCAAGAAAGGTCAGTCTTTTTTATCCTGAACATCAGAATTGCACGCTGGTTGGTTATACGAACATTTTGCGCGTGTCCGATGCTGTATTTAATGCACTCAAACGCGGTGAGGTTAGTGACTTCGAACTGGACGGTCCTGACACTCCGCTGAAATATAATCGAGAAGTCTTTCCTCTGCCACACTCGATTCGTCCGGTCAACATCGAACCGGCCGAGCTTTTCGTAAACGATCACCTCGTCTCTGTTCGCACCATTCGCGCTGAGACTGACAATCATTGGCACTATTGGATTCTGGACAATCCCAACTTTCCGCTTCTGGTCAGAGGGCACGGGCCTTTTCTTTGGAACTTGGTGCAACTTCGGCACCCCAAACTCGATGGTCTATTGAAAGACGACAAGGTCGATCCTGATTCGGAAGCCAGACGTATAATCAAATCACTTGAAGATACTGGAGAAGCTACAACCAGAGCCATTCTTTTCGATTTCGACAAATCAGTGATCCGCACAGTCTCAAAACCGATTCTCAACAAACTTGCCGTTTATCTGGAGCAACATCCAAAACTCAGGCTCGGCGTTGAAGGTCACACCGACATAATTGGCGGCATGACATATAACATCAAATTGTCGCAACGCCGCGCCAATGCAGTGAAAACTTATCTGGTCAATTTAGGCATTGCCCCGGCAAGGTTAAAACCTTCCGGATTCGGATATACGAAACCGGTTGCGGATAATTCAACAGCCATGGGAAGACAATTGAACCGTCGAGTCGTGTTCCGTAAACTCTAACTCTAGAATCTCCAGTTATGAATGGCGCATTGAGCCGCATAATAACCGGGCATTCCGTGCACGCCGCCGCCTGGTGGAGTGGAGGAAGAACAAAGGTATAAACCGGGCACTGGTGTCGAATATGGTATCGCCCGCCAGCTTGGTCTGGCAAATAGTTGTCCCAGGCTCAGCGCACCACCATTGATATCACCACCGATGTGATTGGGATTCTCTTCTTGCATTCTTTGTGGCGGCAACACGCTGCGCTTAAGGATAATTTTGCCGAATCCAGGCGCTACTCGTTCGATTTGCTCCTCTATCCGTTCGGTCATATCGAAAGTAGAACCATTGGGAACGTGACAATATCCCCAGAGAGTATGTTTACCCTGCGGCGCCCTTTGTCTGTCAAATAGGCTGGTTTGCGCCAGAAGCACATACGGTCGCTCAGGATGTTTACCCTGGACGACTTGAGCCTCTGCATCTGCGATTTCTTCTAATGTGCCGCCGATATGAACGGTCCCGGCCCGCGCGACGTCTTCATTCTTCCATGGCACAGGGGCATCAAGCGCCCAATCGATCTTGAATGAACCTGGTCCATAGGTAAAGCGCTGAAGCTGTTGTTTGTAGTATCCAGGAAGGCGATCTGCAGCTATTTCCAACAATTGACGAGGGGTAATATCACACAAAATCAAATGAGATTGCGGCAGCTCGGAAATCGACTCGACATGCGCATCGATAAGAATTTCGCCGCCCAGGCTTTGGAAGTAGGAAATTAGCGCGTTGGTTAGACTTTGCGCCCCGCCTTCAGGAAATGGCCAGCCGACCAGATGCCCTGCCACCGACAGCACCAATGCAAATGCGGCAGAGGCTGGCGCGTCCATTCTCAGCGCGCTGTGCGCAGCAACGCCGATGAGCAGTGCGCGGGCTTCTTTTGTTTTGAACTTTCTTTTGCCAAGAACGGAAGCAGACATCAAAGCCTTCATGCCAAAGTGCGCCAGTCCGAACGGATAGCGCAAAAGATGCGGCGGTTTCAGCATTAGCGGCGCGATTTCATCCCAGTCAGGATTGAGGCTATAAAAAAGCTTTTTGTACGCATCCGAATCCAGACCAAGTCCATCTGCAGTTTTTTCAATCGAGCGATGAAAAAGTGCAGCCTTGCCATCTTCAAAAGGATGCGCAAAGGGCAAGTCCGGATGGATCCACTTCAGTCCATGCGCTTGCAGCGGCAACGAGCGAAAGAATGGCGACCCTACACCAAGCGGATAAATAGAGGAGCAAATATCGTGGGAAAAACCCGGCAAAGTGAGAGGCAAAGATCTGCACGCGCCTCCTATTGTCGATTGTCCTTCTACAATGAGAACCGACATGCCTTGAGAGACGAGCGTAATTGCTGCCGAAAGTCCATTAACGCCGGAGCCGATTACAATCGCATCATAGGAGGACCTTTGGGCGCGCTCTTTTATTTTTGCAATCATTTCAGGGCTTATCTACTCGAGACCGAGAAGTCCTTTCAGTTTCTCAGCCGGAGAAGCTTTCGGGCGATAGAATTCGCCGGTCCAACCCATCGGCGAAGCACTGGCACCATCCAGATGCTGACTGCTGCCGGCCATTTCTAGAATCGCTTGAAGTACGCTTCGCCCTTCGTCTGCAGCGCTGTCGCCTTTCAGCTCAGGAATTTCATAACTGGAAGTGCCTGGTCTCAACCTGCCAAGAAAACGCCCGTATTCTTCACCAACACTGATAAGAGACAGAGCAAGCGCATTCTCTTTATTGGCTGCAGCCACGGCAGAAAGTGTTTTTCGTATTTCAAAAGGATCCCAACAAAAAACCTGTTTGCGATCGATTATTCGCTTAATCTCACTGACAGCTTCCTCATAAGGCAGCGCTTTTAGAAGAACGGAATAGTCGATACCATGTCCTTCCAAAGCTTCACGAGCACTGAATTCCTGTGTCTTGATCAGACTTTCCATCAAGACCTTGCCGCCTGGCCCCAAAATCGCAATCGACACAAGCTGTTGAGACGCCGCATCGGCAGCGACGCGAGTAGCGCGGATGGAAAGGATTACCCACTCATAAGAGTCAGCCGCGAAACGTGCCCAGATGATCGATCGGTTGCGATCTTTCGGATTGGGATGCGTGCTTACCGATTGTTTCTCTTGCATAAGAACTCCCGGGCGAGCTAAAGAACAACCCATTCTAGCCGTCGAAAGAAGCGGCAAAATTAAGGCCGTGACATTCATCGGATAGGAAGAATTAAAAAGATCTCTAAGCGAGCAATTTCAGACAGTAGCGGACCGCCAGCAGGATTACAAAAATGCCAGTAACCAATTCCAGAAGGCGCACCTTCGGACCCTCGCGTCTGAGACGGCTGGGCAGGTCGATGCACGCCCAGAGAATAAAAGAAAATGCAGCCAAAGCGCCGACCAAGAAATAACCGGCGTTTTTCACCAGGAAGGGGTCGCCGGCATCCTTCATACGCACAAGATATACGCGCTGCGGCATCAGGCGCTCGCCGGAGGCTTTATCTTTTAAAGCGGCCGCAGCTTTCTGGGCCATGATGTCTTCGCCGTTGCTCAAATAAACAAATGTATGCTCGTTCTTCGTTGCGCCTGGCAATACAGTGGCGTTGCGATCGAATCCGTGAATATAAAAGTCTTTCGACCTAAATCCGTCTACAGACTTCTCTGTTCCGAATGTAGTCAGACACTTGATTGAGCATTGATCCGCTTTGGTTTCATCAACCCACATAGCACCTGTGCCCAGGTACTCGAGCGCCTTTTTGACGGTTTCCGCACCGCCAAAAATGTAAGATAATCCGACATCCAATGAGACCGATTGCAGTCTGATTGGCTCTGCGCGCCCAGTAACAGGGTTGACCCATTTGGCGACCAGTTGAGTATTCCAGCGATCGGCATTGGAAGGATACGTGCCTTTGACTCGGAAATAATTCTGCGCGAAATCGACTATGCGGCGCATGCCTTCGATTACCCGCCATTCCACGGCAGTCTTAGCATACAGTTTGCCACCATCTTCTGTGACTAATTGGTCGTCGACGAACTGATACCACTTTTCGCGAGGAACGAAGTAGCCTTCTACAACTTTGCGCGCATCAAGAAGACCGTTGGTGATCAACACATAAGGCACCTTCTGGGAGGCACCGTTAAAGCTCATTTGCACCATATCATTGTCGAGAATAGAAACGGAATGTGTTTTATCCAGCGATGTATAGGTTGTGCCAACTCGACCATAGACTTCAGCATCGGACTTCACACCTTTGGTCGAGCTGTTCTTGACCAGGGTCTGCATCCACAAAGATGCGCCGATTAAAAGCAAGAGCGAGCAAAAAGCCGGAATGATTATGTGTCCCCAGCGACCAAGCGTCTTGAGCATGCGAACCTTGAAAGTCGCTCGCGTCTTTGGTTGCGTAGAACCGGATTGATCGGGCATCGCCTCGAGTTCCAGCTCGAGTTCTTTAGTTGCCTTAAAAGTATCGCGCTTGCGAAAACCGTCAGCTCCACCATAACCTGCCTGTTGCGCGAAATCGACACGGTCGCTTTCAGTGGGGCGGGCCTTGCGCTCCAACCATCCGGCATAACCATCACGGAAGCGCTTAGTGAGCGGGTCTCCTGTGCCCAGACCTTCCTCGGCATTCTGAACTGCGCGTGCATACATTGCCCCTGCATCATCGCTGCGGCCTGTCAATTCATACGCCGTCGCCAGGCGGTAGGAGATGACAATCATGTCCGGGTCATGCTTGCCAAGCATCTTTTCTCCGAGCATGAGTAAACGCTCAAAGATCGGCGCCGCTCTCTCAAAGTCATCAAGAGCGCAATAAACTTCGCTCAGTTTCTGTAGGCAATTGGCCATGTCAGGGTCGACAGCGCCCTGGGGAGTTTCCAGCAGCTGAATGGCGCGAATTAGAAGCGGTTCAGCATCGGCAAAACGTTGCTCGGATACGGCTTTATCCGCATCCGCTATCAAGACCTGGACCTCATCGGGTCCCCAATCTAGATTGTCGATATCCATGCCACCGGGCTTTGCCGAACGCCTTTGCTAATACCCCAGTTTCAATTCTATACGAGTGCTCATATAGTTTTACTGCTTGACCATTATGAAGTACAGGAACTGTTTGAGCCATCAATGAGCGGATATAATCTGTGCGATGAAGATCAAGCTTATGCCGACTTCCAATTTCGGCGGCAAATCGAGTCTGCAACTTTTGGCTGCCCGGCTGTGTGTATGGGCGCTGTCACTGGCGATTTTCTTTTCTGCCTTCTGCCTTTCGGCACCACGCACCTTAGCTGCCACGCAAGATCTCAATAGTCTAGAAACGCGTTTTTTCGAACACACATATCCACAGGAAACAATGGAAGACAGGCTTACCCGCCTGGAGAAAATGGTTTTCGGCGAAGCCCGCACGGGCGACAATCAGGAGCGGCTTCAAGCACTGGTCAATGCCGTTCCTCCCCAAACAGCACCCAGCACCGGTACTGCAACCGCTCAGGGTGGGCAACAGACCAGTGCTCAAAATGGGTCAGGTACTGGACAAAACTCCAACGATCCTGATGATTCGGACACATCCAGCGGCACCGACTATCCACGCGTCACTGAACTGGAGAAGGTAATCCTGGGTAAAAGCTACCAGGGCGAACCGATCAAGCACAGACTTGATCAATTAGAACTGAAGGTCTTTGGCAAATCACACGCGGGCGAAGATCTTGCCGACCGTGTCGATAGAATTGCGCAGTATGCCGACAAGAAATACAACAGCCCGCAAGCATTTGCGCAAAGCGAGCCGCGCAACGGCAGCATCGAACAAAAGGTAGCCTGGCTGGAAACACAAATTGAAGGCCAGTCGTTTCCGCAAAAACCTATGATTGAACGCTTGCGCCCCCTCGAGCAAGCAATGTTTCCAACCGACCCGACCGATATTCATGCGTCTATACCTGAGCAAGTGAATATGCTGATGTCGGCGGTCGAACTCCTGCATAAGCAACAAGCTGGAAGAGCCGGTGCCGATCAAGAAGTGAATATTGCTCCGCTTATCCAGAACCCGCAGCAACGAACAGCCTATGCCAGACAGAATAATTACGGCTCTGATTTGCAAAAGGAGTTTCAATCCGACGATGGTTCGGCTCCTGCCGCAACACCGAATTATTCGCCGAATTATCGCCCGCAACAAGCATACGGAAGTCCTTCTTATACTCAGTCTCAAGGTCAGCAGTATGCGCAGCCTTCTTACAGTCAGCAAGCACCACAGCCAGCATCAAGCAATGCGCATCACGGACACCCTTTCTTTCGTGGTCTGGCTAAAGCTCTCGGTGAAGTCGGCTCGATGGTCGGCTCCAGCGTTATGCAAGGCGGGATGATGAACTTTGGTTCCGGCTCTGCATATGGTGGCTACGGCATGCCCGGTGCATACGGCATGGGCAACGGCGGCGCGGTGTTTGGATTTCCCTAAACCTTTTTTGACGGCGCTCATATGAATGCGGACGATCTAGCAAGCGACGTCAAAGATGACACGCAAAAAACATCCCCTGGCAAAATCGATCAAGCCGGTCGAAAAGTTCTGGCGAAAGTAGCTCGCCGTCTGATTCCGTACATGTTCTCGCTCTACATTCTTTCCTATTTGGATCGCATCAACGTTTCTTTTGCCGGCTTGCAAATGTATGACGATCTAAAAATGACGGACAGTGATTTTGGTCTGGGCCTGGCCATTTTCTTCATTGGCTATTTCATTTTCGGCGCGCCCGGAAATATGGTCATGGAGCGCATCGGGGCCCGCCGATGGATATGCGCGATCATGGTCGTCTGGGGCGCCATAACCATGGCTCTGGCTCTGGCTAATTCCATACACTCGTTTTATGCATTGCGCTTTTTGCTGGGCGCTGCAGAAGCCGGATTTTTTCCCGGCATGATCCTTTACTTGACTTACTGGTTTCCCGAAAAACAAAGAGGTCTGGCAGTCGCAAAATTCATGGCCGCCATTCCGGCAGCTGGAGTATTAGGTGGATTAATCTCAGCAAAAATTCTCGAGATGGGCGGCTTTATGGGATTGGCCGGCTGGAAGTGGTTGTTCATCATTACCGGTTTTCCATCGATACTTATGGGTATCGTCACCTGGTTTTTTCTGACGGATCGCCCGCAATATGCTAATTGGCTGACAGCCGATGAAAAGACATGGTTGTCTGAAACAATAGATAAAGAAAAGCAATCTTGCGCAAGCGACAAATCGGTGAAACTGTTTACACGGGAAACCAGTGCGACTCTGGCATTGCTCTCTCTTTTGTATTTTTCCTTGACCCTCGGCATGTACGGATTTCAATTATGGCTGCCGCAGATTATCAAAGGTTTTGGCGGTTTATCCGATTCAATGACCGCTTTGGTGACAGTCATACCGGCAATATTCCAGGCTTTGGGAATGATGGTGATTGCCGGAAGTTCAGAAAGAACAGGTGAGCGCCGTGTGCATGTAGCCGTCTCTGCGATCATTGCCGCTGCCGGTTTTATCCTCACCATTTTTATGACCAATCCCTGGATGGCTCTTGTCACATTGAGTATTACCGCCTTCGGTATATGGGGCACGGTGGGGCCATTTTGGTCACTGGGCACATCCCTTCTGCCCTCCAAAATCAAAGCGCCTGGAATTGGCTTCATAAATTCCACCGGCAACCTGGGCGGGTTTGTCGGGCCCAATGTGGTTGGCATCGTCAAAGAAGCCAGCGGCAATTTTCATGCCGGTCTGTATACAATGGCGGCTTCATTGCTTTTAGCTGCATGCCTTTCATTCTTCAGCGAAAAACTTTTGAAAAGAGGGACAAGAATAGGCTCTTGAATCACAAACAAGCGAGGGGAAATAATGCCAAGCAGGAATAGAACGAAGTTGGCTTTTGCCACCACTGCAATGCTGATGCCGCTTTTCATTTGCGGTTCGTTAATAAGTCTCGTTCTTCCTGCCCAAGCAAAGGATGACACTCTTGCCAATCCGGATAATTTGATTATAGAGGGCGTGCCGCCAGTGCCACTGAGTGTGGTGTCCGGCTGCGAAAAGTATACGCATTTTCGGCATGCAATGATTTCTAGCTGGCATCCGACCAGAAAAGAAATGCTGATAAATACGCGTTTCAGCGACACTCAACAGATTCACCACCTGAAAATGCCGATGGGTGCCAGGACTCAATTGACCTTCTATCCGGACAGAGTTTCAGGCGGAAGCTTTGAACCGGGCACGGGCGACTATTTCCTGTTCAGCAAAGACAGGGGTGGCGACGAGTTTTTTCAATTCTACAGATATGACACCGACAGCCGCAATGCGACCTTGATTACGGACGGCAAATCCAGAAATACCAGCGGTCGCTTCTCCAAAGATGGAAAGTTTTTCGTTTACAACTCTACCCGTCGTGACGGCAAAAACAACGACGTCTACATAATTGAGCCGAAAAATCCGAAGACCGACAGACTGTTAGCCCAGGTCAAAGGCGAGGGATTTTCCGTCAGCGACGTTTCCTTTGACGGCAAGAAGGTGGCCGTCACTGAATATGTCTCGATTAATGAAAGCTACCTCTGGCTCCTCGATGTGCACACAGGGCAAATGTCGGCTCTTACGGAAAGGAAACCCGGCGAACAAACCAGTTATCAAAACATTCGTTTCTCGGCGGACGGAAAGGGGCTTTATGTCACCACAGACAGTGGCTCAGAATTCCAGACATTATGCTATCTGGACCTGGCAAGCAAGAAATTGAAACCCCTCACAAGCGACATCAAATGGGACGTTCAAGAAATCGATCTGGCTGCTGACGGAAAAACGATCGCGTTTGTCGTCAATGAAGACGGTTATGGAAAACTCTATTTGATGGATACTTCAACTGGAAAGTACTGGGCGCCGAAAGGCATTCCTCTGGGGGAAGTTTCTGGTGTTGACTGGCACAAAAATTGTCGCGACCTGGCGTTCCAGGTGCAAAGTTCGCGCATGCCCACTGACATTTTCAGCCTCGATACCAAAACCGAAAAAGTCGAGCGTTGGACGGAAAGTGAAACCGGACCAGTGGCAGCGTCTAAATTTTCGGAGCCTGAACTTATAAAATGGAAGACCTTTGACGGCAAAGATATCTCCGGCTTCTACTATAAGCCAAGCACCAAGTTCACAGGACCACGCCCCGTTATTGTTGTCGTGCACGGCGGACCGGAAGGTCAGTCGCGTCCAGGATATATGGGCCGGCTCAACTATTACCTGGACGAATTGGGATGTGCTCTGATCTTTCCGAATGTCCGCGGCTCGTCCGGCTACGGCAAGACATTTTTGAAACTGGACAACGGTTTCAAACGAGTCGATTCGTACAAGGATATAAATTCGCTGTTTGACTGGATTGCCAAACGCAGTGACCTCGATTCCAATCGCATTATGGTGACTGGTGGCAGTTACGGCGGTCACATGACACTGGCGATTTCCACCTTCTATCCGGAGCGCATCACTTGCTCGGTGGATGTCGTAGGCATGTCCAACCTGGTCACATTTCTCGAGCATACGCAGGAATACAGACGCGACTTAAGACGTGTCGAATACGGCGACGAGCGCGACCAGAAGATGCGTGAATTTTTGCAGAGCATTGCACCGCTGAATAAAGTGGACAAGATAAGCAAACCGCTATTCGTAGTGCAGGGAGAAAACGATCCACGAGTGCCCGCCAGCGAAGCAAGACAGATTGTAGACGCCACGCAAAAAAGCGGTATTCCAGTCTGGTATTTGTCGGCAAAAGACGAAGGTCACGGCTTTGCTAAGAAAAGAAACAGTGATTTTCAATTCTATTCGACCGTACTATTTGTCGAGAAATACTTGCTTGGCGACAAGTCTTCGGCAAGCCAGAGCGCAAGCCCGGATAAGGAAGCGGGCGGCAAGCCTTAGAGCTAAGGCAATAATCGCAACGGCAGAGTAGGATAAAAGAGTAGAGTTGCTCGGACCGATAGGTCCAGTCAAGAGTTGGCTTAAATGCATTCACCTTCTTCTGTTTCTCTGTGTGACTTACCGCTCTTCCCATTGCCAGAAGTCGTCCTGTTTCCAGGGCGCCCTTTACCCTTGCACATTTTCGAAAATCGCTATCGATTGATGATTAACACTGTTCTGGAAAATGACCGCAAGTTCGGTGTTTTGCTCTGGAACCCCACATTGTCTCGCGCGGTCAACATCGGCTGTGCAACCGAGATCAGTGATGTGGTGAGGCTCAAAGACGGACGCATGAACATTATGACCGTCGGGCTGCAGCGTTTTCGCGTTGTAGAAATCGTGAAGGAATCACCCTATTTGATTGGCAAGGTTGAGTGGTTGGAAGATTCCGCTCCTGATTCGGAAGCGACGTATGCCGGTTGTATGGTTGATAAAGCGCTGCGTGATGTCGTCAACCTGGCCAACAAACTGACGCACAAAGAAAACCTCATGCCGGACGATATGCCTAGCGATCCTGTGCTGCTTTCATACTGGGTAGCTTCGCTCTTTTTCAATTCTTCTATCGATCGCCAGGAATTGCTGGAACTGTGCGACACCAGTGCACGGCTGAAGAAGGAATTGACATTGCTTGATTCACTCAAGGCGGAATTGGCTGCTCGAGCGGCTATTGAAGACGTGTTCAGAAAGAAATGAATCGATCAGCGCTGATCTTTTCGTTTTGGATTGAGCGAGTCGAATCCAAAGTCGATCGGTGTCAGTGACTGAGTGCACTGCATGCATCCCGGGCCGGAATAATACCGTCCGCAAACTTCGCATACTTGTTCTGCTTGTTTTGCCTTTCTCTCTGCAATCACGCGGGCTTGATTGGGTGTAGGCGGCTTCGGTTCCACTTGCGCGGCCGGCTCTGCCACTGCTGGCTGAGCTTGATACTGCGGTGGCGATGGTGGTGGTGGTGGTGGCGGCGCCGTGTAGGCCGGCTGCTGTACAGGTGGCGCCTGATAAACAGGCTGTGAAGGTTGCTGATATTGCTGAGGAGGCGCCGTATAGACTGGCTGCGGTTGAGGAGGTGGAGCCGCTTGGCGTTGTATCTGAGGTTGAGAAACTGGCGGCGCCGGCTGTGGCTGGGGCGGTGCCGGCGCGACGGGTTGCTGATATTGAGGTTGCTGTTGCACAGGCTGCATCTGCTGAGATTGAGCCTGCTGAGCTTGTGGCTGCTGATACATTTGCTGTGCTTGCAACTGTTGTGACTGAGCTTGATGCGCTTGTGGTTGTATTTGCGGCTGAAGCTGCTGAGGTTGGGGCGGAGAAGGTGTCTGCGGTTGGGGCGGAGCTTGTTGTGGTTGTGATTGAGACGCTGAAAAATACTGTGGCGACGGTGGTTGTGTTTGATTTGCAAAATTGCCGCTCTGCGTTTGTTGAGCATATTGCGGATTTTGTTGAACCTGACTGTTGTTGTAGCCGGCGTGTTGCTGTGCTTGCGGCTGAGCATATTGAGGAGCGGCAGCCGGCTGCGAGTACGTCGGGGCAGGCGGCGCGGCCGGCGGTTGAGCTACAGCTACAGGGGCTTGAACCGGCGCAGAATAATGCGCAGCCACTGCTTGAGCCTGTTGTGGATAGTTTTGAGCCGGTGCCTGTGACTGTCCAAGAGCTGTCTGGGGTCGGCCCAGTTTTTGCTGCAGCCGGGCAAGGTTATTGGCCATTGTCGCCACTGCCGGATGTTCGTTGCCCAAAAGGGATTGATAAATCGACAGCGCTCTGGTCCCAAGAGCCTCTGTTTTGTCGAATTTGTTCTGTTCATAACAAAGAGCTGCCAGGAAATTGCAAGTCTTTGCTACTTCGATACTCATTCGTCCGAAAAGCGCTTCTTTAACCTGAATGCCTTTGGCATAAGCTGCTTCTGCTTGAGCGAAACGCTTCTGAGCGGCATACACTTTGCCAAGACTGTCCAACCCGAGCGCAAAACGCGCATCGTGAAGCCCGGCAGCATCAGCCGCTGCCAGCAGCTGAGTCCAGAGAGACTCGGCAGTGGCGAAGTCGCCACGTGCCGCTGCCGCTTCGGCAGCATCTTTGTATTGGTCCCAGGTTGAATTCACAAAGGTTAGGGGTTGGGATTTTCGGCGCGAGGTGTGTCCTCTGCTCTCATCAATAGTAGCTTCGCAGGTAGCAGAAACCGCCCAATCTTGAAGTCCAGACTGGATGCGTGTCCCACCGTCAGCGTGCTAAATTGAATCACGCAATGGTCCACAAACTGGATATGCCCATGAAACCCGCAAGTAACGCACTAATTGTTAGCTTTCTACTTTTGTCTGGATTAAGTAATGGAGTTCGTGCCGAGGATGCGGCCCAAACCCCCAAAACGCCCACCAGCGAAGAATCAACAGTCAAGTTACCAGCATTTTTGGAAACTTTGAAAAATGCCAAGCTGATCGAAGACTCGCGCCTGCCGGCAAATGCTCCCAAAAGCGATTTGCGAAAGGCCTTCGAAGAAGCAGCCAAAGCCGGAAGCGGCGTTAAAACAGATGTCATCTGGATGACTCATAATGCCAGCCCGGCCGGACGCCTTTATGCAGTGTCCCTTTTGAAGAAAATCGAGCCGCAGACCGCAAAAACTACTTTAGAAGAGTTAAAAGCGGATAGAGAGAGCGTTTCCTACAAGCACGGCGGCGAAATCGTGCATTACAGTGTGGGCGAGATTGCCATCGACCAGCTCAGTGCGAAACCTATCATCGTGATCGATCTGCCCTAACCGGTCGGATGGGAATATCCCCACCCTCGCCCAGGCTGGCATAAAGCGGCTCGCGGGCAATTTCCAGCACGCACCTCACGGTTATAACCATGACTGCAAGCCCTTTTACGCCTGTTTCAGTCAATGGAGAAATTGGCAAATGAGTGCGCCGGGCGGCACTTTGATTAGAAAACTGGTACTTGGAAAATGACCTGTCTCTGGTATCTTCTTGACAAGGGCTAATTTTATTTTTGAGCAGGAGCTCAGGATGTCATCGACGAATGGAAGCGGCCGATTCGGCTTACATATGGGCGCTCTCAAAAAGCTGACCGGATGGGCACAACGTAAGCCGGCATCAAGAAACAGTCACGGGCTCAATCGAGCTCGTTATTACGTTCTGGCTGGAGACACGCTCGAAAAAATCGCCGAAAACAGCATGGGCGATACACGCTTTGTTGGACTTCTGGTAACCATCAATCGACCAATGGTCAAGATGATGGGTGACGGCAGCTCGAGAATTCCTTACATCCAGCCCGGCACATCCATTTTTCTTCCCACACAAGAAGAGCAAGAAGTTTATCGCGCCAACTTCATGGCACGTGAAACGCCGGTAAAACACCAGCCGGAAAAAAGCGAAATTGAAGCCGTCAAAATTCCCAAGGGTGTTTTTGCAGAATCCGCAACTGCCTTTGACGATGAAGCGCCGGCGCCGAAGATTATTTTCGATCGAGAAGAAGTGACAAAAAAGGCCGCTGCCGAAATTCTCGCTCAATGTGAGCCGGAAATGGAAGAACGGGAAGTCGAGATTTTTGAGCCGGACGAACTAGTCGACACCATCGGTGCAGTCGTGCAATTATCCGACTGCTGCCGTGTTCTCATTAATGAGTCGACGTCGAACGTGGACGAATTCCAAATTAAGTTGGAAGCGGCGATCATGAGCAATTGGACGACAATTGCCGCTTATTATTCACAGAACAACCGTATTGCGCGAGTGATGTACCGCACAGATGGACGCAGAAAACAAATCGACATGCAACTGCCTGCTTCAGTGGTGAAAGAAATGGCAGAGGAAGACTTCATGCATAACTGGCAGAGGCACTATCGCGGTTACATGATGCAGCAGCCTTCAAGCATCTGGCTTGAGTTTCCAGCACGAACGATTTAGCTTTGTTATTGAAGTATCTATTTCGCGATTGGGGACCGCTTTTGGGCGGACTGATCATGATGACCTCAGTTTATCTTTTGCTCAGCCAATTCGTCTATGTTCATCAGGCTCATCAAAGTCAAACATGGAAGCCCGCAGATGCTCAGGTAGTCACGTTCAAATCCGCTCTGGCAGCCGGCGCGAAGTATGATCCGATTGACGAATTGATCACGAAAGTTTTTCTACCTGAGTTTTTCGGAAGACCTCACATAGCATTTCAATTCACCGTGGATGGTATCACCTATGCAGGTGTAAACTACACGTGGACAATCGATCCTTTAGGACCAAAAGAAGAAGACGTTAGACGTGATAATCCGCCGGGCTCGACTCTCACAATCTACTACGATCCGGCGAATCCCAAAGACTGTGTAGTGAAGACTGGTTTTGGCCCTCACTTCTACATAGTCGTAGTTGGTGCAACAATTTTGTTCTGCATCGGCATGTACATAATTCAAAAACCAAGAGAGCTGATATGAGAAAAATGTGTTGAAAAGAGCTTTTAACTTCGCCAATACTTGCGATCAAATTATCTTCAATGATCAATAATTGAGCTGACCGATAAAAAGGACGCCAACACATGCAATTCTCTCGCACGCGTATCTGCATTACAGGATCATTACTGGGCTTTTTCACTTCACTTTCATGCTTTTGCCCTGCCCTGAGTGCGGGTGCCTCAGATGAGTCTTGGACCGTAGGCAGAGGCGAAGCAAACGGTAAGCCGATTTTCGTTCGTATCAACATGGTTGTGAGACCCGCCGATCCAAAGTATCCGTTTCGTGCAGTCTATGCCATCGGCTTTCTGCATCCGACGCGCGATGGAAGACCGGAAAAAGACGAAACTGCAAAGGTGAACGAAGTTGAAGATCAATTGAATTCATTCATCACTAAGCCGGACCACGGAAGGTTTGTAGCAGTGCAAACCCATAACGGAATTCGCAAATATCTCTTTTATGTCAATTCCGAAAAAATCGCACAAGATGCTGAAGCCGCTCTCAAAGTGCCGGCCAATTACAAAGTCAATTTGAATGTTGAGAGTGATCCCAACTGGATCGTCTACGGCAAGATCAGGGGCGAACATGAGCGAGTCCATGCAAAAGGTAAATGATGGGTGCCTCAAACCCTGGTGCGCAGAGGGTTTATAGTTTTGTCGTGAGGTCGAAAGAAGAACCGGTAAGACTATCGACGCACATTCGTACAGAAAGCTAGGAGACTGAAGCCTGATAGTCTACCTCGGAGCTTTCTCTCACGAATGAAGGAGTTGAATCATCGCCGAGATTGAGGAAACGACCTGAGCTGGCAGAAACCTTTTCACCCGGTAGAATAATTCCTCTCAAATTGAGCGGATCAACCGATGAAACTTCAATAGACTTTAGTGCGTCCGTTGGCTGGTCGCGATTGGCCCGCAGCGACTCCAGAGCCTCCGGCAGTGCAAACTGCTCTCCTGAAAAACCTGATACGAAACGCCCTCCACGGATTTCACCGCGCGCCTCTTTTCGGCGCAAAATCGGCAACATCTCACGCCAGGTCGGCACAGTGGTTTCGCGCGTCAGCAGATCCTTGAAAAGAACTCCATATCGATTGAGCAACATCATGCATGCACTCTCGACTGCACTGACTTCCTCATCCAGTGTCAATTCACCAAGTACCGACCAGCGTCCAGCCGCATTTCGGGGGCGAGAATCGCGAGCGCTACCCTGACCACTGCGTCTTTTGGGATCAATCAGCGCACGCAAATTGTCAAAACCATCGGCGGTGGCAAGCCCAGCAGCCACTAACTCCCAGAGTGCATTTTCCACTTCAGCTTTCAGCAGCCCCGTAAAACGAGTCAGGTCTGCAAAAAACAAAGCTCCTCTTTCTCTCAGGTGTTTGAACACCAATCGAGCATTAGTAGACAGACAATATTGATCGATATTCTCAGCAGAGCGACGGCAGTAGGAAATCCAGTCGCATTCTTGACGTATGAAAAATGTCATTGGTGAAACGCTGCTCGGGATTACTCTGCGACCGGCACTTTCTTTTGATAGATTGGTATCGCTAACCAGTGACAGAGCCTGACTCTTTTCTTCATTTGCAGTTATTACGTGCACAGCGAGCGGCGGCGTGTCAAGCAGTGGCGCTGCTTGAGCAGGCTCCTTTTCTGAAAGTGTTCGCACGATCGGCATACCGTAGCGAGGACGCTTGAAAGAAAATCTCTTGGGTGCCGGATCTGCCGGCAAAACAGTCGCCGGATGCGGTGAAATTCTTCCCCAGCCAATCATGCCCGTCATACAAAGTTGATCAAGGTCTTCAGAGCTATATTTGCGAATGCGTTTGGAAAGAATTTGGGTTTCCCAGGCGTTGGCCGGCAATTCAAAGCCCTGAAGTTGGCTCAGTATCTGCTGCAGTCCACGTACACCGACCAGTTGGGTTCCGGGTGCAACATGCTGCCATCTAGCCAGAAACAACATGAACTCTTCTCGATTGACGGGTCTTATCTGGCGGCGCAATCCATCTACTGTCAGACGGTGAATGCGTGCAAGCAGTCGCCTGTCACACCATTCTTCTTCGAGCCCGGTAAACTTTCCTCGCATGATCGAGCCTTGTGCTTCTACTCTTAAAAGCGAAACGTCGACATCGAATTGACACAAGACTAAAAGCTCGGCCAAAACACCGGCTTTGACAGGTCCGAGATAACACATCCAACCACGCATCATCAAATCGATGGCATCTTCACGAGAAAGTGTCTTTTCTTCGATATCAGGCAGATGGTCTTCAAAATTTGCATCGGGATAGATAGCCAGAAAAGCTTTCTTTCTTTCCGTCGCTACCCAATAGTCATTGCCGTCTACAGTCGCCACGCCGGCTCGTCGTTGCTTCAACAGCTCGCGAAAATGAATGCTCCAATTGATCATGCCGCCATCACGAATAATCATAGAAAGATGCGGAGGCGCTGCAATTACCGTATAAAGGAAATCATGCAAATCGTCTTCATTGCGAATGTCCGGCCAGGCTTCCATCTGCACTTGACCAATCGCATACTCATCGAGCCTTCCCGCTGTTGAGGCAATAGAGTCCGGCAGCACACGACGCAGTTCAACAGCACGGGCTCTTCTTTCTTCCAAAGGAGCGTCATCAAGATAAGCATAAGGATTGGCATTCAATATTTCGTGCGAGAAAACCGAAGGCGCCGGCGTGTCGATAGCGTGAGTCGCAATTACACCATCTTTCAGATCGCGCAGCATTTCTAAGAAGCCATCGATATCCAGGGCCTCTGTGAGTGCATCTTTCATGGTCTCTTTGATGAGCGGATGATCGGGAATTTCTATTTCACCGACAATATTGTCCTGACATGAAGCTGCCTGTGGAAATACAGCAGTAAGGAGATCTTCTGCCCGCATGCGTTGAATCTGTGGAGGAACTTTCTTTCCGCCCTGATAACGCAAAAGAGCAAGAGAGCGATTGGCCGACCAACGAAAGCGCGTTGTAAACAGCGGCGATTGAAGAATGGCTTGCTCCAACACGTTAACCACTGTTTCGGTGCTGAGGAATTGAAAGACATCAGCAAGAGGAAAACTATGTCTTTCTGATAAGGCAATATTGATACCATTCTCAGTTGCCTGAGCCTGCAATTCCAGATCGAAATTACGACAAAACTTTTTAGTCAGTGCCATGCCCCAGGCTTTATTGATGCGGCTGCCGAAAGGAGCATGGATGATCAACTGCATGCCGCCGGCCTCGTCGAAAAAGCGTTCGGCTATGACCAGTTTTTTAGAAGGTATGCCACCAAGAACAGCTTGTCCCTCAAGAACATACGATACGGCTTGAAAAGCAGCAAACTTACTGAGACCACAATTCTCCACCAACCAACTTTCAGCACGGGCGGCGCCGTAACGAGGTACTCCGGTCTTACTAGCGGCTGCTGAAAATGAACATTCAGCTTCCTCTCCATCCAAATCTTCTTCTGCTGAAGATAAAGCAAGCCTGCAAATTTCCTCGCGCAAACCGGACAGTTGATCGGAAAGTTCTTTTGTTCTGCCAGGCGCTTCACCACGCCAAAATGGCACGCTGGGCGGTGCACCATTCGCATCGACTACCCAGACTCGTCCTGCTTTGCCCTCTACCTTTGTAATCATCCAGGAGGTAGTCCCAAGCAGCATAACGTCGCCTGCCGAGCTTTCTACGGCGAAATCTTCGTCTAGTGTTCCAACCATCAAACCATCCGGCTCGGTTAGGACAGTAAACATTGCCGTCTCTGGAATGGCACCAGCATTGGTGACTGCCGCCAAAAGACTTCCGCGCCTGGCCTTGACTATACCGTTGACTCGATCGCGAATCAAAAACGCTCCATAGCGCGCTCTTACATCTGAAAGTCCACTTGCCAACATTTGCAGGACACTCTCAAAATCCGTGCGTGGCAATTCGCTGTACGGATATGCTCGCTTTACCAGATCGAAAAGATCATCCTCGCGCCAGTCACGTGTAGCGCAAGCGGCGATAATTTGCTGACAAAGCACATCAAGAGATGCTTTAGGAATAAGCAATCGATCGAGATCGCCTTCATTTATTGCCTTAATCAACGCCGCACACTCGAGCAGATCATCGCGAGTAGTCGCGAACAGTCGACCTTTAGGAATGGCACCGCGCCAGTGCCCAGCCCGACCGATACGCTGAAGTGCAACAGCAATATTGCGCGGCGAGCTTATCTGGCAGACAAGATCGATTGCACCGACATCGATACCAAGTTCGAGCGATGCAGTGGCAACAAGTGCTTTCAACTCACCAGCTTTCAGACGTTTTTCAGCCTCCAGTCGCAATTCTCGTGAGAGGCTGCCGTGGTGAGCCAGGACAAGACTTTCACCCGAATCGTCGCCATTCTCCTCGCTGATCATTTGGCCTAATTTGTGCGCCAACCGCTCAGCCAGTTTGCGGGTGTTAACAAAGATCAAAGTGGACGTATGACCTTTGACGAGTTGCAAAAGTTTTTCGTAAATCTCATCCCAGAGCTCGTTGCTAGCAACCGCTCCCAGAGGTGATTCGGGTATTTCCACGGCAAGATCGAGCTGACGCTTATGACCAACGTCAACAACCTGAGGCAAATTTCTGCCGTTGCCTGCGAGAAATTGGGCTGTCAATTCAATCGGCTTCTGCGTTGCTGAAAGTCCGACGCGATTGGGCGGTTTGCAGGTGAGCGACTCAAGACGTTCAAGCGACAGTGAAAGGTGCACTCCTCTTTTGTCGTCGGCCAAAGCATGTATTTCATCAACGATAACTGTCTCCACTTCGCGCAATATGGCCCTGGTCTTTTCGGCCGTGACCATGATGTAGAGCGATTCAGGTGTGGTGACAAGAATGTGCGGAGGGCGCTTGAGCATGGTGCGCCTCTCAATAGCCAAAGTATCACCGGTGCGCACCATGGTACGAATTTCCGGCATCAGCAGGTTGTTTTCCATTGCCAGATCAAAAATTTCCTTGAGCGGCACCTGCAAATTTTTCTCGACGTCGTTGCTCAAGGCTTTCAACGGCGATATGTATATGACTTCGGTGTGATTGGAAAGTTTGCCGTCCAGTGCTTTGCGAACTAATTTGTCAATGCAAACCAAAAACGCAGCCAGAGTTTTTCCCGAACCTGTGGGTGCCGCAATCAGCGTTGTCTCGCCGGCAAGGATATGCGGCCATCCAGCAATTTGCGGCTCAGTCGGCGTGCCGAAGCGTGAGCGAAACCACTGAGCAACCAAAGGGTGTGCCCAATCGAGCGCCTCTGAAGGCATTGGAGAGTTCACCGTCGTAACATCCATAGCGGCCATTGTATGAGCTGCAAAGCCTTCTTGCTAGAACAAGTAAACATCCGTGTTTCAATCCAAGGGAGGCTGCAAGACTGCGCCTGCAGCCCAACCCCTCTAGAACAGAATGTACTGAATCACCTACCGTACATAGATACGGTACCAGACTTTGCCAAAATTGCAATGCATTTTTTCTCGCCAAAATCCCGCTTTCGGGGGACACCGGCAGCAAAAGGAAATAGAATATGCCGGGAATATGATTGCTGAAAGCATCTCGTCTTCGCGCGAGGGTATGCAGGTGGGAGCATTTACCCAATGAGCCAGGAATTCGACAAAACCAGACAACAAGCCGAACAGGCTCTTTCGCAAGGTCAGTTTGCAGAAGCTGAACCGCTCTTTCGCAGGGCAGCTCAAATTGCCGAATCGGCTTTTCCTGCAAAGGATCAGCGACGTTGCCAGATGCTGTCCAAATTGGGCGAATCGCTTTCTCATCAGCAAAAATTCGTCGAAGCCCAGCAAGTCATGGAACAGGTGATTACTCTCAAATCCGAACAATTCGGCCCGGGCAACCTGGAAGTTGCACAAGCACTCAACGATCTGGCCGGGCTGTTATACGAACAGAGCCGGTACAGAGAAGCAGTACCGATTTGCACGAAGATTCTTACGATTTACGAGCGCAGTCTCGGCAAAGATCACCTGGATGTCGCCACAATTGCGGTAAATCTAGCCATGCTCTACCACACTCAAAACCTTTATGACGAAGCAGAACCGCTCTACAAGCGGGCTTTGGATGTGCGTACAGTGAAACTGAGCGCCGATCATCCTGATGTAATCAATGTTCTTGAGAACTACGCGACGCTGCTTCTGGCCTCGGGCCGCCTCGAGGAAGCAGAATATTTAAAAACTTGCGTAATGGGTCGCGTTTCTGGACGTATGCGCTCTACAATGCACGATATACCGGCTTTCAAGCGTTCCCCCTAATTATTTCGGGGTCCCAGTAAAGACTACATACCTGCTGACAAAAGATCTCAGGCGTACAATCGACCTAGCATTCCGGAGCACCGATGAAGCATATTGCAACTTGCCTGGCGTTTACACTTCTGTGCGGCATCAGCCTGCCTAACACAATCGCCCTGGCCGCATCCAAAGTTCCTGTCGCCCAGCCTTCCGTCAACATTCCGGTAGCCAGCTGGTCCGATCCCACCGTGACCCCGAGAGCGGTCATGCTCTGCATTCACGGACTGGGTCTGCACAAAGGGAATTATGAGGGCTTCGGCAAGCGCCTGGCTCAGGAAGGCATCATCACTTACGCCATGGATGTGCGCGGGTTTGGTGAATGGCAGCAATATAAGCAATACAAAAAGGTTGATCTGAAGAGCGCGCTCAACGACCTTAATTCAATTCTTACGGCTATCAAAACGAAGTATCCGGACCTGCCAATTATTCTTACCGGCGAATCCATGGGCGGCGCTTTTGCGCTTCACGGGGCAGCTATGAATCAAGACAAAGTAGCAGGGCTGATTTGCTCTGTTCCATCCGGCGATCGTTATCGCGGCAGCGACGATGAATTGCACATTGCCTTGAATGCAATCTTTCGCGGTTTTGACGCCAATATTAATGTAGGCAAAATGGTTCTCAAACGCTCAACTACCAATGAGCAGTTGCGTCAACAATGGAAAAATGATCCTCTGGCGCGGATGGAATTTTCGCCCAACGAACTCATGCAGTTTCAGTCTTTTATGAAACAAAACGAAGAGATGGCGCACCTTATCCAAAAGTCGCCCGTGCTTTTCGTTCAAGGCGGCAAAGATAATCTCGTTTTGCCGGCGGGGACTTTTGCCCTCAAGAAGGCTTTGGGAACAGCAAACAGCCAATTTGTTCTAAGCGGAAGCTCCGAACACTTGCTTTTCGAGAGCGATCAATTTAACGACAAGATCATTGCCTATGTTCTTGCCTGGGTTGATAAAAATGTCACGCCTCTGCCTGACTCCCGGCTAGCCATGAGCGCTCCCAACACTGTTGCTTCAGTGCACGACAACCCCCAAGCACCGGACATTCAAATAGCTTCCAACAAGGATAAAGAAAAACCGGTCGATACAAAACCGCAAGATACTCTTGCCATGGCAAATCCTGCCGATGGGCCGGCCGAAACGATCACCAACAATGCCGGTATTTCTTACTGGATCGAGCTCAAACGGGGCGGCAAGAAATTCCGCTGCAACA
This sequence comes from Cyanobacteria bacterium PR.3.49, assembly GCA_013997645.1. Lineage (GTDB taxonomy): Bacteria > Cyanobacteriota > Vampirovibrionia > Obscuribacterales > Obscuribacteraceae > QKMZ01. Next base: position 18,392 of record PNKB01000019.1, on the reverse strand, counting down.
GCCGCACTGCTTTTAAATCAGGTGATGAAATTCGATTTCACGTTATTCCTGAAGTGGATGGATACGCATATGTTGTTCTCAAACAGGGAACGAGCGGCGGAAAAGCCGTTCTCTACCCACCCGAGAATCAAGAGCACAATATCCTGAGAGCCGATTCCGACTATCCGCTTCCCTATGAAGGCTGGTTGGCGTTTGACAATACACCCGGCATTGAAAAATTGAGTCTTGTTTTCTCACGCCAGAAAATGGACACCAACCACTTCACGAGCGATCGTATCGAAGTTGCATATATCGGCGAGACGGGCTCGAAAGACATCGTGCCGACCAGAATGAAACTGTCTTTCGATTCGGAAGCGCCCAACATAATCTCAGCCGACATTGCAGAAACTACTGCTATTGCTCAAAACAACAAGCGCAGCAATATGACCAGGCTTGTATGCCTTGATACCGGCGTTCTCGCGGTAGATATCGCATTGCACCATCAATAATTTCAGGCGCTTTTCTTATAAGGATTATGTAAATGTCTAAAAAAGGTCGTCCGAGGTTTTCTCTAGTTTCCTTGATGGCGCTTGCTTCCTTTTCCCTCTCTTTTCCGATCGCGGCTCTGTCCGCCGACACGGCTAATACGCCTGTTCCGGAAGGCCCCGGGCAGGGCATCCAGTTTACCGAAATGCAAGACATCAATCCCAATGTCAACGCCACCAACCGACCGGTCAAGCAAAAATGGGCGGTAGTTATAGGCATCGCCAACTTTGCCGAAAAGCGTTTGATTGGCGACGACCTGGTCATGGATAAGGCTGCGCACAAATTCTACAACTACCTTGTCGATCCCAAAGGCGGTCGCTTCGATAAAGAGCATGTGCGCCTGCTCGTCAATACGAGCGCAACCCGAGCCAATGTACTGAACACACTGGGAGAAAAATGGTTGGGTGCGCTCGCCGGACCAGATGATCTTGTCGTCGTTTTCCTTGCCACAGAAGCCTTTCCCATGATTGAAGGTGGAACATATCTCGCCGCTTACGATGCGACGCTGACCAATGTTTATGGCACCTGTTTTTCAATGCAGGATTTGATGAGCACCCTCAAAAAGAATGTGAAAACAGACCGCATTGTATTGGTCCTGGAATCGAAGTATTCCGGTGCCGCCAGCCTTGAATCAGGTGCCAAAGCGATTTTCCATGGCTTCAATATCGATCTTGAAAAAGTGATCATGGGTAAAGGAAACATCATTTTGTCCTCCAGCCGCCCCAATGAAGAAACTTATGGAGATGATTTTTCATCCAGTTTGATTGAATGTTTGCGCGCCAATGACGGTCTTGTGCCACTCAGCGTCGCGTTTGCAAAAGCAAAAGAAATGACTGAATACAAAACGAGCCACTTCAGCAAGGGCGGCAAAAAACAATCACCTGTTCTCAAATCGAATTGGACCGGAAACGATCTAGTGATTGGAGTTCCGCCCGCAGAGCAGGTTTCGGGCATACCATCCGGCGTAAACGCGTTTCTCTCAGCTGAATCTCACTACATAAAAGCTAATACCGCAGTTGTGAATAATAAAATGGACGATGCGATCGCAGAGTACAAAGAAGCTCTCAAGATCGATCCGACATATGCCGACGTACTCAGTGACTATGGAACCGTCTTGGGCTACAAGGGAAATTGGCAGGAAGCAGCAGAGATGTTTAAACGCGCATGCGAAGCTAAGCCTAATGATGCGCTGTTCGCATACAATTACGCGCTCTCATTGAGAAAACTCAATCAGCCGGAAGAATATTTGAAGCAGATGAACCTCGCTTATCGCCTCAATCCAAAAGACAGAGGGGTTCTAATTGCTCTCTCGGACGCATCCTCGAAAATGGGTGATACATCCGGCTCCATCCGTTACCTGCAGGAGGCACTTAAGCTCTACCCGGAAAACGCTGATTTGCACAATTCGATGAGCGTCGCTCTTTTCAGGGCAGGAGCTTTACCCCAGGCAATCGACCACGCGCGTCAAGCTGTTTCTCTCAATCCCAAACTGACGTCCGCACGCATAAATCTCGGATCCACCTTGTTAAAAGATGGCGATTTAAAGGGCGCCGCAGATGCATATCGCGAGGCTGCGAATATCTCTCCCAGCGATCCTGAGGCACATTTCGGACTGAGCCGAGCTCTTGAGAAATTGGGAGACAAGCCGGGGGCAAAAACAGAACTTTCGAAATTTATCGAATCCACTTCTCAGAGCGATGCCCGACTGCCTGACGCAAAACGTCGCCTGTCAGAGCTTTCTCAGTGAATTTTTTCTCAAACTGACCGGTTAGGGTGTTACTGGCCGCCATTCTGTGGGCTAAACAAAACAGTGAGCCTTCTATATCGGCCTTCACGGGCAATCCGCCAAGAGAGTGACGGCTCTCTTGCAGTAAAGGCTTAGTTGCTGCGATATAGCCAATCGAGGAGAACGGATTGTGAAATGGTGTCCAAATTGCCAGGCATCTCATCCAACTCAAAGCACAACCTGTCCTAAAGATGGCGCCTTCCTTCTGGATGTCGACGCCGTCAAGGTTGAGGAGGCTTTACCTTCGATTAATACAACCGTCGGAAACGGATACGAATTGGTCGCAGGTCCGATTAGAGGCAGCAAAAGTGCAGTCTACAAAGCAAGGCAAAAGCTTTTTGATCGCACAGTCGTTCTCAAAATCCTGCTGCCAAATCTGAAAGGTTTGGCGGATTTCGTGCACCGCTTCCAGCACGAATCCAAGATTGTTTCGCAAATCAGCGAAAGCCACATTGCCAGCATTTTCGATACCGGAACATTGCCTGGCAACATGCCTTTCCAGGTCGGCGAATATTGCGATGGTGCTTCGCTGGCTGAATTGTTGCGCCGCGACGAGATCGAGATGTCCGAAATCATCGGCGCAGCCAGCCAGGTATGCGATGCGCTGGATGCAGTGCACAAACAGGACTATGTGCATTTAGGATTGAAGCCAAATCACATAATGATCCATTTTTTGGAGAAGAACCAACTCTCAGTAAAGCTCATCGATTTCTATTATTGCGAGCGCGCTGGAACCCATCCTCCCAACACGCATGACACCCCTGGATTGTTCCGCAACTGTGGTTTTCCAAGTCCGGAATTATTGCAAGGCAAACGCATAGATGCCCGCTCCGACATATATTCACTGGGCTGCGTGCTGTACAAAGCCCTTACCGGCCATGCACCTTTCTCAGGCACAGACGCAAAAGAGTTGGGCATGAAACACGTCGAAGAGAAACCGAAACCCCTTCATCAGATTTGCACCAAGCGCGACTATCCAGCGGTGCTCAACAACTGCGTGATGACGGCGCTCGAGAAAGAACCGGAAAGAAGATTTCAAAACATTCTCGAAATGAAACGCGAACTGCAGATGATCGCACCCAGCTTGCTTTAAGGTAACGCGGATCTGAGATCGAACTCAGTTACTCTTCTTCGAACTTGATTGAAACAGCCACCATCTCGCCATGTTCAGATGGGATCGTCGTGATGCGAATATCAAGCTCGGCACCAGTATCTGTCCACTTCAGCCTGCGATCCTGCGGTTTCTTTGTCTCTTCCATCGACAGACCGGCTATGGATTTGTAGCAGCGAATCAACTCGCCATGAATATGCTTTTCTAATTTCGTTGCTTCGATTAGCGCACCATCGTACCAATAACGCAACTCCAATTCGGTTGATTGCGGCTCTATATGGACATCAGAAAATCCGTTATCGGCAGCTTTGTTGATAATATCTCGAGCCAGAGCTAAAAGATTTTGATCGAGTGGTGGAGGTCCAGGTGGCGCAGGTGGCGGGGCTGGTACTACAGGTGCCGCCGGAGGTGGAGCGGCTGCGGGTGCCACTGCCTGAGGTGCTTGAGGTGCAGGAGGCGCTGGCTGAGGAGGCATAACAGGTTGCGCTGGAACAGCTGGATTTGAACCGGATTGCTGCGCCCGCATACCCGGAATCTGACTAGGATTGATACGCGGCATCGGCACACCAGCGGCTCCAGGTTGTTGTGGCACCTGCGGAGTTGCTGCTTGAGGCACGGCTTGTGGCGGTATCGAGGGCGGTGCAGGCGCTACACTCGGAGCTGGAGGCGGAGAGGCAACCGGCTGGACGGGTGACACTTGAGGAACTGCTTGAGCCGGTTGAGTTTGCACTTGCGGTAGCGGCGCAGGCGGTATTGCCGGCGCTGGCGGCACGGGTTGAACAACGGGCGGCTGAGCTGGTGCTGGTGCAGGTGCAGGTGCAGGTGCAGGTGCAGGTGCTGGTGCCGGTGCTGGTGCTGGTGCAGGCGCTGGTGCCGGTGCCGGTGCTGGTGCCGGTGCTGGTGCCGGTGCTGGTGCCGGTGCTGGTGCCGGTGCTTGCGGAACCGGCTGCATGACTGCCGGCTGAGGTGGTGTAGGCGCTTGAGCAGGTGCTATTGGTGCTTGAGGAATAGGCTGCATGACTGCTGGTTTCGGCGCTGGGACTGCCGGAGCAGCAGACGGAGGTGTAGGAGATTGAACCGGAGTTGGAGTGGGAGCCACAGGCTGTGGTGCAGCCGGTGCTGCTGGTTGAGGAATCGGCGGAGAGACCAACCCGGCTGGTTGTACTCTCGGTGGTTGACCGGGAGGTGATTGCACGGGTGGTGTCGCTGGTACGGCAGGAGCTGCAGGCATTGCTGGTCTGGCAGGAATGACTGGAGCCTGAGGAACTGCAGCCGTAGGAAGACTCGGACTTGGAACAGAAGGCAGCGGTGGTGCCGGCGGAACACCCGCGGGAATATTCAATTGCGGCTGGACGTTCAAGTTCGGCACTTGCTGCGGTGAAATTGGAGGCGGAGGCGCAACGCCGGTTGGTGGCACCGGTGGTGGTGCGACTGACGGTGCAGCCGTGGTGGTACCAGGAACAGCTGGTGCTTTCTGAGCTGGAATTTCATGTAAGGTCGATTGCAAGACCGGCCGTGCGGATGTAGGCGTAGCCTGAACGGCAGGAGTTGATGAAGGCAAGCCCGGTTGCGGCGGTTTGGCCAGTGCGGCAATTCCTGGCGGCATAGCTGGAATTGCTGGTTGCTGCGCAGGCGCAACCGGAACTGGTGTTGGTGCTTGAACGGGAGCCGGAGCTTGTGGGATCGGCACTGGGGGTGGTGGAGTCGGCGTCGGTACCGGTGCCGGTGCAACTGGAGCTGGAACTGGAGCTGGAGCTGGAGCTGGAGCCGGAGCTGGAGTTGGAGCTGGAGCCGGAGGTGGAGCCGGAGCTGGAGCTGGAGCTGGAGCTGGAGCCGGAGGTGGAGCCGGAGCTGGCGCTGGAGTTGGAGTTGGAGTTGGAGTTGGAGTTGGAGCAGCAAGAACTGGCGGAGGAGTCGGTGCAGCAGGAGCTGGCGGCGGAGTTGGAGTTGGAGCTGGCGGCGGAGTTGGGGTCGATTCAGTTGCTCGCTCTTCGCTAGCAGCACTTGACAGATTCGACATCAGATTCTCATCAGCCGGAGCATCATCACCCCAATCTTCTATGTCAGCAAACTCATCTGCTTCCAACGACTCTGGAATTGTGACTACTTCCAGATCGCCAAACGTAAGGTTTGCCATCGCCTGAACTTCTTCAATTCCAGACAAGAATTCACTATCATGGATGTCGAATTCATCGCCGATTTCAGTCAACTCGGCCTTGAGAACGGGCAGGGCTGACGTTTCAAGTGAAGCTGCATCGGCTTGCAAGACGGCAGGTGGTGCTGGAGTTTCGGAAACTTCCGGCAAGATGTCCGGAGGCGGACTTACTTCCAAAACAACATCGGTCGAAACAGGTGCAGCAGGAACACCATTTGACGGCACATCTTCGGCTGGTGGCGCAGATGGTGCTCCAGCCAGTAGAAGCTCTCCATTGGATTGCACTAAATGGGTGCGCAGAAAACGTTCAAAATCGTCCTCTAAGCAGACGGCCTTTTTGATTTCCATACCCTTCAGTCGGAACTTGATGTCGTTGACTGCGGCAAGATCATCAGGATTTACCATGGCGACTGTGATGCGGTTGCCGGATTTACCGACAGGCAATACCTTGCGCTGCTCAATGATTTTGGCAGGCACAAGGTTGAGAACTTCACTGTCTATGCTCATGGACGAGAGTGAAATATAGGTTGCACCAAACTGCATATCAAATGCATCCGACAATTCCATTTCGCCAGCAATTCCAAGTCGTTCAAGTACTTGACTCAGACTTTCACCCGACGTAAATAATTCACTCCTGATAGCAGGAATTTGCTGGGCAGTTACGACGCCCATCTCCTGCAATAAATCCTCTTGCAGAAAAGGCGGCGGCTCTGCGCTGTCTGTCACCGATTGTTCGGTACTCTCTCCAGGCGCCTCGAACTCGGCAGCCGGTACGCTCGACTCTGTTTCAGCTGCAGTCACCAACTCGACTTCTTCTGCCGCTGGAACTTCTTCTGCAAGAGTGTCAGCAAGATCGGCAATTTCATCTAATAAAGCAACTGCGTCTTCATGCGCCTCTTCAACAATCTCCGAAAATCCTTGGACGACTTCTTCAGCAACCGGAATTTCTTCCTCAGGCGCCGCAACTTCTATTTGAGCTTCAACAGCCTCATTGTCTGCCGTTTCGTTTTCAATATGCTGTGGAACCAATGCTTCCGATTCCGGCCGAACTTCCTCAACTGCTTCCACAACCGCCAAGTCTTCTGTAACGTCAGGAAGCTGTTCGATCTCTTCTGCTAACACTTCCGGCACTTGTTCAGCAAGCGATTCGTCTTGGGCTACAAGTTCATTTTCTACTGGCACTTCGGCGGCTGCAGTCTCAACGGATGCAGGTTCGGTTTGTTCGTACGCTACTTCTTGCTCCGGTTCGACTGTTTCACCTGGTTGCTCTGCAACGTTATCTTCCGCCAAGTCAACTGCGGCAACCGCTTCTTCGGCAGCAGCTGAAGCTTCTTCCCAGGCTTCTTCGGCGCCTGCAAGTGCTTCTTCCGCTGCTGCTGAGGATGCAGCCAGGGCGTCGGAGGCTTCCGCAAGGGCATCACTGACAGCCTGACCTTCAGAATCTGAGTTTTCTTGCGACCAAGACATGAAGCTGTCCGCAACCGGGTCTACCGCAGTCTCGGTTGGTTCGTGCTCTATAACTGCCTGCGTCTCTGCAGAAACCTGCTCAGCCGGTGCAAGTTCTGCATTCGGATCGAAGCCCAATTCTTCAAGGTATTCAGCAACAGCCTGCTCTGTGTCCTGATCGGAAACACTCTCTACTAAAGGCTCATCGCTGTACTCTTGAACAACATCACTGGTCTGCTCTGCAGTTGGAGAGCTCTCGAGTGGTGTGTTCTCGTCGATCTGGTTCATCCAGCCAGGAACGCCCTCTTCTGCCTTCGGCTCTTGCGGAACAATCGGCTGTGAATCGGTTCGCTTTTCTTTGAAAAATTTCTTGGCGCCCTGACTGCTATGGGCGGCGCTGCCTAATTTACTGCTGAGAAGCGATGCTCCGCCAAATTTGCTCGGCGGTTCTTCCGCACCACCAGCAGTTCCATCCTGATTGACTGAAGCGGCAGGTTCAGCCGGAGGCGGAGCTGTAGGTCTGGGAGGAGGTGGCGGCGGTGGTGCAGAAGGCTCATTCTTCTTTCCACCCTTCTTGCCGCCCATCATGCCTCTCAAGGCAGACAGCTTGCCCGACTTTTCCTGGCTAGGATCGCTGTCAGCTTTCCGTGGCGCATTGTCTTTATTGTCTTTGCGGAAAAGTGCACCGATACCCTTAGGTTGTGGCTTTTCAGGCGGAGGACTGGTTGGCTCCGCTTTCGGTGCCGGAATTGAATCCAGCTCGCCCGCATCAAACTTGGGAGTCGGAATAGCGTCGAGGTCACTGGCACTAACTCTGGGAGAAGCAATGGCATCGAGTTCGCCGGTGCTGACCTTAGGCGTTGCTATCGCATCCAGAGATCCTGTATCGTACTGGACCGAATAAGTGCCTGAAGTCAAAGGCGGCGACGGTGCGACTGTTTCACTTGTAACTTCATCTGCAGCATACTCTTCACCGGCGTACTCCTGCGATTGTTCATGGAAATCGACACCGACCTCTCCATCGCTTGCGTTCTGGCTGCCGGATTCCTCGTAATTTGTTTCGCTTGGCGCTGCATCGGTATCATCAGCGGTATCAGCGGCATTCGACGGCTCCTGGATATCGTCTTCCGGTGCATACTCCTGATTTACTTGTTCTTCGACCGGTTCTTGAACCGACTCTTCAGGCTGGTCTTGAATTTCCGCTCCTTCTGCAAAATCACTGTCATCGACGGGCGCCACCGCACGATCGGGCATATGACGCATCTTTTCAATCTGATCTAGAAAAATCTCAAAGTCATCTTCAAAACAGACCAGCGGCTTGATGTCCATGTCGACATTTGCCTTGATCGCCTTCATCGCAGAAGAGCTGTCAGGATTGACCATTGCAACAGTCAGTCGATTGCCGTCTACATGAATGGCAACCACATGATGCTCACGAATAACGTCATGCGGCAAAAGATCTACAGTAGGAAGCTCCGGACTGATCGTGTGAAGAGCCAAGTAATTGACGCCGTATTGCAGCTCCAGCGTATTTTTCAACTGTTTTTCCGTCGCCAAATTCAGGCGCTCGAGAATAATGCGCACCGGCTCGCCGGTTTTCTCTTTCTCCTGCACAACTTGTTCCAAATCGGCGTCAGAAAGCAAGCCGTTGTCGACAAGCAGCTCAGCAAGCTCTTTGCTGATAGAGGACATGAAAACTCACCTAACTGGCTAGTAAGCCAAACACCGAAGGACCAATGGACGCTTTATCGCTGGAATCGCCAAAATTGTGTGTTTCCGCACCGAAAGACGCCGATAACATAACATTTTGAAGGCTGCGACAAGCGCCGAAATAGTTGTTCCCGACACTATTAATATATAAACCTAAACAGGTTCAGTTCAAGTGTGTGAAAACGTCACAGAATGACGTTCTCTTGCATCTCAAACAAAGCCGAGCAAACGTCGGATAATTCTAGGCAATCAAGAGTTGCGGCGTTTCTGGGGCTCGATCTCCGTCCAGGTGCCGAACCATTCTACGATTGAACCGTTACGTGAGCGCAGAGCCACTGCACGACCCAGATGCCAGCGATAAGGATTGCCCGAGACCTTGCCAACGCCGATGGCGCGCTTGAGACGAAATTCCACTTCATAACTGTCGCCGCTCGAAAGGGCCTTGTTCCACTCGGACAGATAAATCGGCAGATCGTCCGGATGAATGAGCAGAGTCCAGGCGTCATTTAAACTCTGCTCAACGGAAAGCCCGGTAAATTCAGTCCAGCGGTGATTGAAGAATGTGAATTTCCCTTCTGCGTCTGCAGACCAGACAATTTGAGGGATGGCATCAGCAAGCATGCGGAAGCGCAGCTCGCTTTCTCGAATTTCGTCTTGTTGGCGCTTCTTGTCGTCTATGTCGGTAGATGTGCCGAACCACTCGCGAATCGTGCCGTCGGCATTGAAGATAGGCACCGAAAGAATCAAATACCAACGATATGACCCATCTTGTGCACGCAACCGAGCTTCGCATTCAAAAATCGAGCGGTCCGCAACGCACTTTTCGCCTAACAGGCGCATTTGCTCTTTATCTTGAGGGTGCACACAGGCTTCCCATTTATAAGGCTGCTCCCCTGGAACGGGTAGTCCTGTATAGTCGATGAAGCGCTTATTGCTGTAGATAACCCGCCCTTCTGCATCGCAGACGTTGACCAACTGCGGGATGTTGTCCGCCAGCAGTTGAAAATGCGCTTCTTCCAGAAAACGTCTGTACTCGGAAAGAGTCTTCGGCTGCAGTCCAACAAGATACGCAAGCACTTGATCGGGATACTCTGGCAGGCTAACCACGCCGACAAGAACCGGCACTTTACTGCCGTCTTTGTGCAAGAGCTCCTTTTCAAACGGTCCGGCCTTGCCTGTTTTTCCCAATTCGGCAACGGCGCCCAGATCAACCAGCGAATGCTCCTGAGGCGTTATGTCATTCCATTTCACTGCACCTGACTCAAGTTCGTCTTTGCTGTAACCAAGCAAGTCTTCCATTGCCTTGTTTACTTCAAAATATCTTCCACTAACGTCGCAACGAACGAAAGCCAGCAAGTTGGCATCGACGAATCGCTTCAATGCACCGGCATCGGTGAGTATTTGGGTTGAAAGTTCAAAGGGGTGTGAGACGCTATCAGCTTGACCGGATGACATGTATGAGGGGACTCCATGTGTTTTTGATTGGTCGCAAAGAATAGCACACTTTCTCCTGACATCCGCCCGGATCTCGGGAAGCTCCGGCAAATGTGAAATTAGAATTCAATAAGCGAGCTGCGCTCAGACGGCTGCATGCCTGCGGGAATTAGTACTGCATGTGGTGCTTGAAAGACCTGGACATAACATTCTTGACAGTTACAGCCAAGCAGTTTGCCAAACTGCTATGATCATCAGCCTCTGAGTTAAGCCTCCCGCCGGTGCGGATGCACCTGTTCTTGCGGAAAAACACGGTCGCGTCATCAAACCGTTCTGGCTGCTCGCTGCGAAAACCGCATCAAGAGGGACTCTCGTGCCTAAAGACAACAGAATGGTTCGAGTTGGAGACATGTTGGTAACCGCCAGGGTAGTATCATCGGCGGATATCACAGAGGCGATTCAAGTTTCCAAAAGGCTCAATGTTCCCATCGGTAGGGTGCTAATCACTTCCGGTTGCGTGACCGAGAAGCTATTGCATGCTGCACTGGACCTGCAGTCGTTGGTGCGAGAAGGTGAGATCCCTCTGGATGCCGCCTTGAAAGCTCTAACCCGCATTGATAAACATGCTTGCAGCGTCAAGGAAGCCCTGGAGCACCTGAATCACCGTCCCAAGTACGGCAAAGGCGCCAACAACCTCGCCGACCTTCTGGTCGATTCCAACCTGGTCAGCCAGGAGCAAATCGATGATGCTCTAAAAACCAGTTTTGAATACGGAACGCCCTTAGGCAGCACTCTTGTATTTCAAGGTGCCCTCTCACCAAGTTTTTTCCCTAGCATCAGTGCAATTCAGGAAAAGGTGACCAACGGCGAGCTTTCCAATGAAGAAGCGATCGAAAAACTGAAAGAAGCCTTCGGACTCTGGTTGAAAGCCGGAGACAGAACCAAACAACAAGCATTGAGAACGATCGATGAGTTGAGCGAAGTGCCGGCCACTCATAGAAAACGCAGCATGAAAGAGGCAAAAGAGACGACTGTTGCCGAATTGCCAAATTCATCCAACACGGTTAAGCAAGAGGCAGCCGAGATTAATCAGCCTGAGCAAGAGCCTGTTCACTCTGAAGCACAATCACAGAATGGAGACACAGAGCCGAAAACCAAGAGTATTGAAGAAAGTGAAAAGGCTCCTGCTGAAACAAACGACGCACCTGTTCATATCGAAAAGCACGAAGTGCGTCCTCGACCTCACTCTGCGCAGGTTGCGGAAAAGAGCCCAGCAAAAGACAAACGTAGCTTGCCGCCAAATAAACATGCACGCCACGGCGGACGTCTTATTGATTTGTTGAGTGCAGCAGAATTACTCGATCAGGAAAATCTTCCAGCTGCCTATCAGCTAATGCTGCAGGATACCCACAGAAGTGCGACATTTCTTGTCGAATCTGGATTGATTAACGATGGACTGCGCAGACAGGCAGAACGCTGCCACAGCCTGGTGCGGCGCGGCCGACTCAGTCCGGAACAAGCAATACGCGCACTCAAATCGAGTCAGGAAAACGAACTTACCTTTAGAGAAGCACTCTCGAAAGAAGGCATAAATCAGCCGGCAAAGCTGGAAAAAGATTGGCAGACCGGAGTCGCTGCAGGCGTCGTCGGTGGCTTCCTGGCTGCATTTTTCAGCCTTGTAGTCACCCTCTTTCGTCTCGTCAAAAAACGCTGAAAACATAGGCTTATATAAAGAACGCGCCTGATTTTATCGGTCAAAACCGACATTGGCGCGATTGTTTCAATCTTCTGGGAATAATGATGTCACCCATTCAGGAGGATTGCCCTGTGTCTGATGAACCTACCACGACGCCCGAAGGCGGCGGCGCGGCGACCGATCCGAAGCACTTGAGAGCCAGTTTTTGGGGCAACCTGGCGTCAGCGGCTGCCCATATACGGCAAGCCAGCAATTCCGAAAGTTCTCGCTTGCGTGGTTCGGATTATGTATCAGTTATCAGCTTCCCACTGGCAGCTGTTTTGCTTGCATCATCGCAATTTATGCCCAACGGCATAATGCTTCGACCCTGGTTTGTACTTTTTCTTCTGGTTTCGCTTCTCTATTTCATTGCCTCGCGAATTGGCGTCGTAAAAAGTTTTACGCCCAGACAAGCTCACCTGGTCTGGATGATCGTAGTGGCAACTTTTATCACTGGTTCCGTATTCGCTCTTTTCGTATTCGAAATCTTGAGAGTCATGTAGAGCGACTTCCAGCTAGCAAGAAATCTTGTGCAAGAGCGATTCTCATTGAGTCGCTCTTCGCGTTCAGTCGGGATTGCTTTGGGGCGGACTTAATCTTGTTTGGAAAGCTTGGCTTCGGTAAGTTGCAGCGCGCCGATTTCGGGCGTCAGCTCTGCGGCTTGCTCTCGCTTCTGCTGACTGAGCAACAAATCTTGAGCGTGCATCAGATCCGAAATCGCGCGTCTATACTTTCCAGTTTGCGCTAACAGGCGTCCGCGTTTCAAAAATGACGAAGCATCCGCTCCATCGAGTCGAATGGCCTCTCCCAATTCTTGCATTTCACCTTCAATATTACCTCTTGCGCCATAAACCTTCGCCTTGCCGATGTGAGCCCCTTTCAGCCAGGGATTGAGACGAATTGATTCATCGAAATCGTTGAGCGCGTCTTCGGTTTTTCCCAGTTTCAATTTTAAATGACCGCGCTGCATGATTGCCACAGCATTGTATTTATCCTGCTGAATGGCTTTGTTGTAATCATTCATTGCTTCTTTGTGTTTATTCAGATCGGCAAGCGCATTTCCTCTCAGCACATAGACTTCCTTGTCATCAGGGTTTTCCTTGCACCAGATATTGTAATCTTCCAGCGCTTGCGCAGGTTTTCCCAGCTCGTGCAAAACTTGTCCGCGGCGAAGGTGCACCGCCTTTAGTGCCTGGTTTACTTTGATCGCACGGTCGTAATTTTTCTTCGCTTCTTCCAAATCCCCCATTTTGTGGAGGGTCAGAGCCTTGTTGTAATAACCGTTGAATGTCTTGGGATCGAGTTGCAGTGCAGCATCAAAGCTGGCCAGCGCATTTTCGAAATCTCCCATTTCATCAAGAACCAAACCACGGCGATTATAAATTTCCGCCTCCATCGGCGCAAACTTAATTGCGGTTTCAAAATCGGAAAGTGCTTTCTGATAGTCGGCTTGCGGCATCATTCCATACACTAGTGCACGCATCGAATAGGCTTGCCAGTACTTCGGATCGAGACTCAGGGCTTGATTCAAATCTTTCAGCGCCAGATCGAAATAGTCCTTGTGAAAAAACGCCAGAGCTCGATCCGTAAGGATGCGCACATCACCTTCTTTTCTCATCAATGCCTTGGCAAGATCGGCGAGCGCCAGATCATACTGACCCATGCGAACGTGCGCCAAACCGCGCATGTGATAAGGAACGGCGGACTTCGCGTCTGAATCGACACAGACGTTGTAATCAGCAATCGCTCTTTCAAACTGACCTAGATTCATGAGCGCACTGGCTCGCTCAAAATAGGCAACCAGAAATTGCGGACGTAACGAAATTGACTTGGTAAGCGATTCTACAGCTTGCTCGTATTGACCCATATCATTAAAGAGAAGTCCTTTCTGATAATGAGCTTGATGGTATTTGCTGTCCATTGCAATTACCTTTTCAAAATCGGACAACCCCCTGTCCAGTTGGTTGTTTAAACGAAAGGCTATGCCACGACTCTGATATGCCTCTACAGAAGTAGGTTTTGCCGTCACAGCTTTGGTCAAATCATCAATCGCTTTATCCAATTCGCGAATCATAATGTACGCCGCGCCGCGATCTAAATAGATGTGATAAGCAGGAAACTCATCCGGTTTATGTGCCAGAGCGTGCGTATAGTCTTGCACGGACAGATCATAATCACCCTTTTCCGCATAAGCGTCAGCACGCGCCATGAAAACTCGGAAGTTTTTGTCGTCGAGAGTAATGTATTTGCTCAGGTCATTGAGAGCCAGATCGATATTATGCGCTTTAAAGTGTGCCAATCCGCGCCCTTTCCAGCAATTAGCATTGTCCGGGGCATCTTTGATTGCTTGCGAAAATTCCACAATGGCGCCGTCATACTGCCCGAAGAGGTAAAACAGCCACCCCTTGGCTTGATGAATCATTCCGCCCAGTCCCAAGATTCCGTCTCCAAAAATCGCATCGCCGCCTCATTATAAGTGTTTCCGGCAAGCCAACCGCTGCACAAAACGATTAGAAAGCATAGTTGAAGCGGGATTAAGAAAAGAAGTGCATCGCGACCATAAGCGATTAAACGGCCTTGTAATGAAGAAAGCTCGTTTTCGCCGAATTATTTCAAACTCGATTCTATCGCGTCGACTGGAGGAAATTTAGATGACTTTCTCTGGATTCAATATGAAGGACTTGGTCCCGAACAACCTCCTACCCAAGGATTTAAGAACGAAAATTAGCGAGCATATGGGCAAAGATCCTGCCTCTCTTTCAATAGTTACCGAGCAATTCGAAAGATACAATCAGGCCAATCTGCAAATAGCGCTCGATGAGCTGACTACGAAAAACGGGCGCAGCTGCAGTATCCTTGGCATTCAGGGTGGTTTTCTCAATAACCTGACCGGCACTTCGCTGGCTGATCTGGTCGCCTCTCAATCTGTAGCTAGTTTTGTCGGACTGGGCGGTGCCAAAGAAGGCACGGTGCAATACCTGAATATGGAACTGGACAACGGGCGCAAACTGTCCTGTGTTCAGGGTGGTCTTTATTTGATCAGTGGACAGCCTAAGCTGGCTTTGCTGCTGCGCCAGGGATCGATGATGGATTTCGCCGGAGCGTCGCCAATCGTTATTGATGTAATGGCGGACAGCCGAGAGTCGGGCGAGAAGTTTATCAAAGAAATTCAGCGCCATATGGGGAAAAACAATGTCTATCGCGGCAAAATGCTTTCGGTAATTGACGGCAGCGCGCCGGTTGCCGGCATGGGAGGCGGCGGAACATTGAAATTTCATTCGGTGCCGAATATCACACGCGATCAAATCATTTTGCCCGAAGGTCTTTTGCAGCGTATTGAAAGGCAAACAACAGAAGTCGGCAAATACAGTCAGGCGCTCAAGAATGCCGGCCGCAAATTGAAGCGCGGCATACTCTTGCACGGCAAACCCGGCACCGGCAAAACATTGACAGCGATGTATCTGGCCTCGGCAATGAAGGAAAGAACAGTGATGCTGGTGACAGGCCGCGGTCAGGGCTTGATTGCCAAAACCTGTTTTTTCGCTCGCTGGCTGGAACCGGCCATGGTCATCATCGAAGACGTGGATTTGATCGCCGAAGATCGCACTCAAAGGAATGATTGCAATCAGCATCTTTTGCTTGAATTGATGAACGAGATGGATGGTTTGTCCGATGACACAGATGTGCTTTTCGTTCTCACTACTAACCGTCCAGATATTCTGGAACCGGCACTGGCTTCTCGCCCTGGTCGCATCGATCAGGCTTACGAAGTGCCGCTTCCGGATGCTGAATGCCGCCAGAGATTATTCGATGTCTATTCGCAAGGACTGACAGTAAAAGTAGAAAACATGGATGTTTTCATCAAACGAACTGCCGGAGCCAGCGGCGCCTTTATCGGCGAGCTGATGCGCAAAGCCGCGCTGTTTGCCGCACCGGACAGCGATCCAATAGTGGTTCGCGATCGTCATTTAGATGAAGCTATGCATGAAATGGTCGTAGCCGGAGGCAGCCTGACCAAGAGTCTGCTTGGATCGAAAGACATAGGATTTACGCCCAGCGAACTGACAGGGCGGTAAAACTTAGCGCTGACTCTGTTTGCGCGCCTTTTGAATTTGACCGCGCAACTCTTTCCAGCGTTTTACTGCATCGCTGGTCTCACCGAGTTTTGACGTCCCCAGTGAAATTGCTTCGGCAACCGCTTGCTCGGCAGCACCATATCGTGTTTGTGCCAGATATAAAATTGCCAGTGATGCTTTCATCTGCGCCATGTCGACACTCTTCTCGCCGCCATTTTTGGTGGTAATGCGAATCGCTTCATTGAAGCGGTTTTCAGAATCACCTAAATTGCCCTGAGTGTAGAGCAAAGTTGCATAAGCCAAATTGATTTTTCCAATTTGAGGATGATCGGATGGAAAAACTTTGGCGCTTATCTGAAGAGCTTCCTCATAAAGTGGACCAATCTTGGCGAGTTGAGCAGATCTGGCGTCCTTAGGGAGTTTGTTTGCGGCCAACTGTTCGGCACGCGCCAGGTCTGTGAGAATCGCAATGTAGTCTCTATCTTCTTTTCCGGACGTCGATTCGATTAATGATTTGGCTTCCTGCAATTTTTTGATTGCACCCTGGAAATCTCTTCTTTGAATAAGAACAGAGGCCAGTCCCTGCAGAGAATCAGCAGCATCAGCTTTCTCGTTGCCTGGCATCTTGATGCGAATTTCGTAAGCCGCTTTAAAGCATGGCTGCGCTGCATTGAAGTCACCGGAGTTCAAGCGCATTTCGCCAAAATCTTGTTGTACTCGTGCGTATTCTTTGCCCTTTGTTTCCTTCTGGCTTTTTAAAATGATGTCGGCATGATTGAGGCAGGACTCGGCGTCTTTGAAGTTATCATAGGCGACATACGCTTCACCGAGATTGATCCAGCTCTCCAATTTGCGCTTGTCGGTTTCGGCAAATTTGCGCGCCAGATCATTTGCTTTTTCCAGCTCCTTCACTGCATTTGCGTAGCGACCTTCCTGATAATGAGTCAAACCGCTGGAAGTGAAATCCTCATATGTCTTTGGATTAGCGACAATATGAGGTTGATTCGGCTTGGGCGTATTATTGTTTGCCACCTGGCTGTAGATCAATCCGCCCACTACTAAGAACAATGCCACCGCTCCGCCAGCCACGAGTCGCATATCCAAGGGCGCTTTCTGATGCACTTGCGGTTGCGAATAAGTTATGACCAGCTGATTTTGAGAAGCGACACCAGAGTCAAGATTTCGTACTTGCTCGGGTGGCACAACAGGTCCGGTAATCGAGATGCTGCCTGTGACATTACCTACGGTACCGTCCGATCCGGCAGGAATGTTTTGTGGTCCCGTGACCCACGCCTCCACTTCACCAACCGAGCCTCCTGGCGGCAAGACGTGCGGAGATGTTTTGCCCAAACCCATTGCTTCCTGTCTTTGAGCGGCTGCTTGAACAGCAGCTTCGGCTGCCTGCTGCGGAGTCTGGAAATTGGAGTTGTCTACTTGGGTATATGAACCGGATGCAGGTGTATGACCGTGAGGAGGAGTTGCTCCTTGCTGCACCGATCGATAAGTTCCACTCGGGAAAGCCATCAATGCCGGATCGGAGGCAGTAAAATTGCCTGAGCGCAAGAATGCCGGACCGAGCGGTCCCAATGCCAATTCTTCGGCACACATTTCCAGATCGGCACGCAAATCATTCATCGAAGCGTAGCGTTCATCGGGATCTTTGGCGAGCGCCTTCATGATTATCTGCTCGAGCCGCTCAGGAATCTCAGCTTCCGGAGCCGTTACCGAAAACGGGGGAATGGACTCGTTGACGTGTTTGTACATGCATTCGAGAACATCTTTACCCGTCACAGGACAAATACCGGCCAGACTGCGGTACATGACACAGCCAAGTGAATATATATCGGAGCGCGCATCCATAGACTTGCCGCGAAACTGCTCGGGGCTCATATATAGCGGACTGCCAAAAACTTCACCCGTGCGCGTGAGATTGTCCGTCTCGCCATCAACAGAGGAAAGCACCTTGGCGATGCCGAAGTCCAAAACTTTGACGAAATCCGGCTGCCCATCAAGCTCGATGAGCATGATATTGGACGGTTTCAAATCGCGGTGCACAATCCCTTTTTGATGGGCGTGTCCCAGAGCCGCGCAGACTTGCAGGAAAATTCCAATAGCGCGCGCAATTGGAATCTGGCGAGTTTCTTCCAAAACTCTGCCGAAATTGACCCCTTCCAAAAAGTCCATCACCAGATACGGCTGATTGCTGGGCGAAATCCCAAAATCGAAAACGGTAAGAATATTAGGATGATTGAGTTGACTGGTGGCACGGGCTTCTTGAGTAAAACGTTTGAGCGTCATGGAATTGGCACTCAATTGCGCAAGAACCATTTTTATAGCCACTTGACGGTGCATCAGCTGGTGCCTGGCCTTGTAGACCGCTCCCATACCGCCGGCGCCGATTTTTTCAAGAATTT
>PNKB01000018.1 GCA_013997645.1 Cyanobacteria bacterium PR.3.49 | reverse complement strand
ATAGGGCAGGCTTTTCTGTCGGCAGTATAGACAAAGCGCTCGAACATTATGAAACTGTCCTTGGTGCTGACACAGGCGAATACAGACGGATTCGCGAGCGTCTCAACTCCGTCAAAGAGAACTTTGCCGATTATGACTCCGATGGCGATGGACTGATTGGATTCAAAGATCTGCAATCGATTTCCGGTGATGAAAGAATAGTTGGAGATCTTAACCGTTCTACGCAGCCGGCTACACAAACAGAATTATCTGCCTTGGCTCAAGGTGCCGATCAAAACGTACTGGCGGAGAACTTTGTCGGAAAAGCCGAGATCAATAGAGGTGAAGTTAAGAAGCTGATGGAAGGTCTACCTGCAGATGATCCAACTCGACAATTCCTGCAATACGTTTCCGACCACTACAAAGAGCTGGCTAAGTCTGATGGAAAGAAAGGCTTGAGCGCAGTCGACCTTGATAAATATCTGGAAACAGCACAGTTTGACGGTGCCACCGCTGCCACTGCCATAGCTCAAGCTGAAGCCGCCGAGGCAGAAGCCGGAGCCACTGAAGACGGTGAAGCCGAAGATCTCGCCGCTGAAAGCGTAGTTCTTGATCATTGGGTAGGCGGAGAGGACTATCATAAATTCGGTGCAATCATCAATCCCGCCGATCCATATGCCGGTGCGCTGAAGCTGGCTGAAATGAATGGATTGACTATTGAAGAATTGGGCGAACGATTCTTTCTATTCGATCCGAATCTAAAGATTCCGCAATCTGTTTATGACGCATATTACGGCGCAGGCACATAAACTCATTGTGGTCGTAATCGGTGCGGCTTTGTCCGTACCGTTGCGAAGGAGGATAGGTTTTTGAATTTTGAAGATTTCACGGATGGAGGGGGTGCAGGTGGAGCAACCCCTGAAAAGATTGCCAATTCGAAACTCTCGCAAGAAGTGCACTTTCTGAGAAGCATATGCAATTCTTTTCCCGTCGATGATGCCGTCATTCGAGAATGTTGCCTTGATGATTTCGAGCTTGTCGGTACGCAGCTGCCTGTAGTTTCGCTGAGACTGGAGAATACATCTCAGTATAATTCGTTTTTTTCTGCGGAGGAATCTATCCGAAAGAAATTCTGAATTGGCAAGTTCAAAGAGGGAACGCATTTGCCGTGGCTCGAACATTGTTCGCGTCACGGCAAGCGTCATCTGCAGTTTGCAAGTTCTTTGGCTATAATTCTTGCATGTCATTGAAGCCTTCCTTCACTATTGTTCTAAGCGGCATCATTCTGCTTTCAGGTTGTGCTAGGAAGGAAGTTGCGGTGGTTGCGCCAGTTGAAAAAGAGGCGCCAATTTCTGGCGGCGCCGCATCACCAATTTCGCGCTTGTTGAAACGTAGATTGTCTGACGCCTCTCGCAACTCAGAATCTCGTTCGCTGAATGAAGTCGAGCAACAATTGCAAATGGATTTTGCACTGGCTCCGGATCACCGATTTATCGATGCGATCGCAAACATTCATCATCTTTCAACCGGCGAGGCTGCTGAGGCTGTGGATGTTCAGTTTTCCGGTAATAAATGGAAAATAGTTTATAAGAATCAGCCGGTAGGTGAGGTCGGCGAACTTTCTGGTTTTGATGAGATGTACCAACTTCTCATCGCCTGGGCGAAAGCAATTTCAGCAAGAGAAAAACAATCGCAAGGCTCCGGCGAGAAGATAAACAACAGCGATTACTCGACGATAGAAGCTGCGCTGACTAAAATGTCGCCCGAGTCACTTTTCACAGCCTTGCGTGATATTGAAAAGCGCCTGGCTGTTCAAAAAAACGATCCGCGGTTAACCGGACTTGGAGCTCGAGCGCTTTCACTTTTGATGCAACAGTCTTTTGACTCGCTCGAAATTAATGACAGACTTGCATCGAGTGCGCTTGCTTACCTGGCGCAAAGTGAAGCCGCCGGAAAAGGAGACTTGTTGCCAGAGCGAGCCTTGATTGCAGATTCATTGAACTATCATAAGGCTGCCCGTTCAGCGGCTTTCCAGTTGCCGAAGGGCAATTCTATACGGCTTTTCTTTGAGGATAACGTATCAGGATTATCGGCTGCAGCAGCAAAGAATTCTTCTGATCGTCTGGCTGATTATTTGTATTTGCGCCTCATTTGTAAAAATCGGGACAAAACGCAATGGAGAAATTGGCTGGAGCGACATCGCAAAGATGCGGCTTTTTCTAACTTGGCTGTTCTTAAAGCGTCGACAGAAATGAATATCGATGAATTGCAGATGCCAATTGCAGTTCAGATAATTGGAACGGCTAAATCCGAAGCTCGATATTTAAAAACAGAACTCAAGCCTGCCGCTTTGGAATGGAAAGATATAGCTGCTCAGCTTCCATCAGTATCTGGGCTGTTGGGTCCTAACCTTCTTGATGATTTCGAAAGGAGCCTTTTCCATACAAAGGACGAGAAGGGGACAAAGGAAATTGGTGAATTCGAAGGCGTTGAATTTGATGACAGTTTTCGGCGCATGTATTACCGGGCTTACTTTTTCTCGGCAATCGACATTATCGCTCGCACTACTCTAGCTCTGCCGTCTGCACGGCTATTCTCGGCTCGACTGGCTGAGTGTCTGAAGTACAGCGGGCCGGCACCTGCGAATCAGTTGGCACCATGGGTGGTAGCGATGTCTTCTGGTTATACGGGGGCGGCCACTGCAAATGATTTGCAAGCATGGCTCTTGAGTATGGAGGGGCTAGGTCCGTCAGCAATTGTTTCAGTCTTTGAATCTTGCCGTGACTTGCAGCCTTCTGCCGATTTGCTTTTCTCCGCCGGCGAGATGTTGTTTATTCGCACTGATAGCCGTCCCTCTCTCCGTTTACCATTATCATCGATTGCCCAACAGCTTCTTTTGGATTTGAAAAACCATCGAAGGCTTGTTGTTGCAGCTATGAGAGATGGCGTTGGTGATTCTTTTCAATCAAACTTGATTTTGAGCCGTACAGTCGCAAGTAAGACAGAGATCTTGAAGCTGTTGCAGAGCAAGCGAGCAACACTGCAGGAAAAGCTTTCCCTCTTGCAGATCTTGCACTCAATTGCCGGTGAGACAAAGGAAAACATAATCGCGCAGTACAGAATTTTAGTAAGGGAAAATCCCTCATCTTGGGATGCAACTCGCGAGTTCGCTGCATATTTGTCCCGAGTCGACAAGCGTTTGGCAATTTTAGAGGTTCGCAAATTCATAGCCGCATCGGCTAAAGGGAGTAAATCAAAAACGTCAGCACAAGAGCAGTTTCACGCACGACTGATTCTTGCTCAATTGCTTTATGACGTAAAAGATTTCAATGCGTTGAGAGTTGAATTGAAATCTATGCCCAAGAACAATGCGCGAACCTATCTCAAATTGCAGGCATTAAGCGAACTCGCGGCAGGAAATTACGGCAGAGCAAAGGCTTGGTCGGAGTTTTATTCGAGCACCTATAGAAACAGTCTGGAACCACTCTTAGTCCAGTTGGAAATCGCCTGGAGGCAGAAGGAATATGTGCCTGCAGCTAATATTCTGGCTCGATCACCACAAATCAGCCGACTTGCCTGGAAGGAAGAAATTGGGGCGCTGCTAATGCGCACTTATCCTAACGATAGACAAGTTTTCTCCGCTGCGACAGCGCTCTTGCATGCTGATTTCACGACCGAAGACAATCTTGGTCAGATTGCCGCAGCAGCCTTCAGCGCAGATAGGGCTGATCTAGCATTTACGATTCTGTCGTCGGTCAATTACAAACAGCAAGATGCAGCCGACATCAAAACTTGCCTCTATCGATATTTAAAGCGGGCAAAAGGAAAAGAGACTGCGATAACCTGGCTGAAGGAGCAAATTCCTGAGAATGAGCGCGCGAGCGTTGCACCCTATGCATTTATTTCCGGGCAAGACGAATTGCTGTTTGAGTTTGCGCCTCTTGAAGATGTATTAGACAGTGGAGAGCAAATTTGGATATTGAGAGCGGCCTCCACAGTGCTCAATCCTGAAATAAGGGGTAAGTGGGGAGAACAGCTAAAGGCGCACTTTTCCGGTCGCACTGATTGGACGGGAAAAATTGGCTGTTATTTGCTTTCAGAGCTGCCGGAAAATGATCTCGTCAACACAAAAGTGACTTCCCAGGATAGAGCGAAAGCGGCATTCTACCTGGCGTGGAAAAAGATGTCGGAGAAAGGCGCTTTTCTCGATGACACACAGTGGCTTCGTCGTTGCCTGTACGAGCGTCAAGCGGCGTTGCCTGAGGACGGTTGGTCTTTGGTGTGGCTGCGCGACATAATCAACACGCTGAAGGGACAACCCTTGATTTACACCGATTCACTTTTGCAGGAGCTGCGAGTGGCAGCACCCCAAATCGATGGTGCCTGGTCAGAACAAAGGCGTTTTAAACTGACGACAAAGTGAAAAAGATTCTTCGCCGGAAAATCTTTTCGGCTCTAATTCGGTTCGCAGAATCGGCCGCCACCACTGCAGGTGTTTCCAAAATCCAGCAGTCCCAAAAGGTGGTTGTAACCACTGGAAGGAACAAAGTCGGCGCTGTCCGTGCAAGTAGCCGGTGGTGAATGCCTCCACGCCCAACCCGGGAAATGACCATCCGTATTTGGGTCTGCTTGCGGACTTGCGGAAATCTTTTTGACCGGACCATTCGGCGGTTCTGACGAACAATTGACCAGTTTGCCTATAACATCGTACGGCGCGCCGCAATTGAGTGTGGCTGCACTGCCAACACCGTCGGCGGTAGTGTTGGGTATAGTCCACGACGGTGGGCTCGGAGACAATCTGAAATCGCCTCCCCGTCCGTCGGTGTAAAGATACAGTGAAGACTGCATCGGCAGTTGATGTGTTTTGAGCAAGCTCAAAATTTGCTCTTTAGTGGTGCCAGGTTTAATCAACTGACAGCGTTTTACAAGCTTGTCCGTGACGGTCCCCGTTGCACAGCTCTTGCTTTCAGGCACTGAATCAATCATTTGCAGATAGTCGAAAGGCGTCTTGACCTGTCCGAAATTCCAGGCGTTTTCCGGTGCCGGATACTTCTTGTTGTGGTCGAAGTATTTGATACCACTTTTGGTGGCAGGTGCCATTACTGTCGAACAATTGATGCAATTGGATCTTGTGCTGACAACGTTGGCCTTAAACTGCTCCAGTGACGTAAATCCGCTGCTGTTCACGTTCGGCGTATCCGCAGAACCATATTGCTGATAGCCACGTTTAAAGGCATCGAGCATTTGGAGTTCGGGAGCATCGCTTTGCAGCTCGTCTTTATAGCTGTGCCAAAAGATCAATTTTTCGGTTTTGCGAGTGATTTGCAAAAGAGCCCGGGGTCCGTTCAATTCACTACCGTCTCTGTGGCGAATCACTTTCAATGACTCCGAACGATCTGGAATGTTCAAGCGCCACAGCAGGGCCTTTATTAGCTCATTTTTGATGCGGTTGTAGAAGTACCACTGATCAATGAAGTTGTTTTTCTTCAGTATCTGTGTGGCTTCTCTGTCCAGCGCGCCGTACCAATGCTCATTGTTGCCAGTTAAATTGCCGACCCCATCCTTTGCTTCTCGAATGACGCGGTCGACTTCCGAAGAGGTGAAGAGAGCCTCGTCATTGGCCTTGTCCATCTCTCTCTTTAGCTCTCCATCGCTCATTCCCGCGTGCACACCCTCGAGCGACTTAGTGCCTTCGACTTCATTGCCAGTGCAGAAATAGTCGCGCGGCTGCGTACCTGTTATATGGATTCCTTCACCGGCGAGCGCATGGCAAAAAATGTCTTTGCCCTGCATGGCAATGGCGCCCTGGACGCCCGGCTGAGTCGGTCCATTTCTAATTTCTATGTAGCCGTAAGGCATGCCCAACTTTGAGCTTTTGTCCAGCGTACCGACAATCGCCGCGGCAACCGCACCGGTAAACTGTTTGGTTTGACTCTCCTGCGTAGCTCCTCTAGAGAGAAAGGCATTGGGCGGAAGTGTGGCGCTAGGATAGACGGGGTTGCCCTGTCCGACGGCGAATTTGTCTTCGACCTGCCTTTCGAACTCGGGGGTATCGACCAGGTGTGTTCTGTCATTCGGACTGACCGGAACGCCGAAATAGGTTAATGTCTGCCCTGTCACCGGCAGAAGAACTGAGATAGGTTGATAGCCAGCCATGTACTTTTTGCCGTTCGTGCCGCTGGTAGCAGACGGAAGATCGTTTTTGAGATTGGCGGCTTCGAGAAGCTCGTCATTGATTTCCACGTTGGTGGCGCTGTTGCGCTTCATGTAGCTGACTGCGTAACGGTCCAATGTTATGCGATTTTGCCCAGCATCTTTGTGCTGTTCGCATCAGCCATTTGCTGGAAGAAGCCTTCCATATTGCGCTTATTTGTGAGATTGGTTTGCAAAAACTGCCCAACTTCATTGAGCGCAGTCCAGAGCTTGTGGGCGTGCTTGGCGGAATCTTCAGTGTTGATGTCGCGGGCAAGAAAACCCACCAGCGCGGCGTGAGCGACAAGTTTGTTGTAATTGAGCAAATTAACGTCGTCCGGTTGTCCGAGGATGACGGCGAAATTGGTAGCTATGTCGGGATTGCTGAACTTCAGGGCGCTTTTCGAGGGCGTCGTCAGTGCATGTTTGGCTACATTAACTGCGCCCGAATCAGTGCTGTTTGCCAGTTCGCGCCCGCCACCGAGCAATTTGCTCAATCCGAAAAAGGCGATGCCAATCAGTACGATAACCAGCACCAATACGGCGACCATCATCAACATGGCGCCACGTTTCCTGCGTATAAGTGTCATTCCTTACTGCCTATTCCAAGGTTGAAGGGGGGGGATTATTGGGGCTGGAACTTGGACAGGAAAGCGTTTGCCGCTTTATGAATTTGGGTTAATCTTTCTATTTTAAGTCCACTAACACTACATTGTCAATTTAATACCCATTCGCGCAAGGAAAAGACTGTGCATTTGTGCAGTCCTCCCGCATAAAATCTGCACACCCAGGGCTTGCCGGTTTCAGTTGCTTAGCATTGGTATCGTATGTGGTGCTAAGTTGGAAAATTCGAAATTGGCGACATCTTTGCGTTTTCGATTGCGCGTCTGTCGCCTTCTGTCCGGGCGTCCTGTTCTGTTTACAACCTTGTAACCACTTGCCGGTAGCATGCTTGCATTGGTCAGCCCTAAGACCGATACCCCTCCCTCGAATTTACTGCGAGGCAATCGATGCATCGTTACAGCACAACGAACCTGCTTCTCGTCTTTCTTCTGTCCACAATCTCCTCGGCCGGTGCGCAGGAATCGAACCAGCGGCGACCGGTCATGGAATTTGCCAACGCTCCTTCCTTCAGCCAGCAGCAGCGCGGTTTTTTCGACTTTGCCAAACACACAGGCAAAGAAGAGCGTGCCGAAGCGCTCGAAAGAGAACCCGGCACTGGAAAGACAGCGCAGTACAATGCAACCAAACAGTTCGGAAAGATAGAAAGTGCTGAATCGCTTCGAATCTTCCCGATCAAAGAAAACACACCGAAGACGAACGCGCAAAGTCCCGTGGATGGTCAGCCGGTTCCTCATCCGTTAATACAAAAGTTGTTCACTGAGTATTCGAATCCGATGCTCAATCACTTTGGACCGCCTCGTTATGGTATTCCATTCAGAGTGACACCCAATCACAATCCATATCCGCACGACCTCAACCCCGCTGCTTTCGCGGACCGGACCTACACCACAGGCGCACCGCCCAGTGATCTCGTGGATCATGCCAGCACGCTTGCTGGTGCTCATCGCACTGCAGAAGGTTTGCTCAATCCGTCCTACCAATCTGCTCAAGCAAAACTTCAAGCAACGCTTCAAACAATCGCTGAAGGAACTGGCGAGGCTGCCGCAGAATGTTTTCAATGCGCGGTCAGCACTTGCTCCGACATGCTCATCAACGTCGCTAACGAATCAGCGGCGGCGCCGCCCACTGGTGCTGATGGAGCAAAGACCTTGCCTGAGGTAGCCTGGATGGTTCAGCAGTTGTACAAGAATGTTTATCTTCCGATCGCACTTTTGTTCTTGCTTCCTGGTGCACTGCTCACTCAGATAAAGTCGTTCGTAGCTATTCATTACAAAAGCACACCTGATGAAGATATGACCAATCCGCTGTCCGGAATTTTACGCGCCGCCATTGCAATTGCGCTGATTCCCGCCGTACAACTGGCTGTCAGCTATTCAACTGATGTGGGAAATTCAATGACCTATGAAGTGGAAAAATTTCTGCGCGCTCAACCAGTTATCGAATGGGGGCAAAAGCAAACTACCAAGCAATACGACGGATCGGCTGCCGAGCGCATCGAAAAGCTGCAGTCGCAATCGACATCATCCGCACTGCTCTCTGCTATGACCAACGGACTTGATTTTTTGCTGGATCATGCCTTCGTCGTTCTCATCGCATTTCAGACCGTATTGGCTTGCTATCTGCTTTTGATGGGGCCAATTGCCGCCGCATTTCTGGCCTGGCCGGGCAATATCGGAAAGTTATTTTCACCGGTCTTCGGCAATTGGGTCAATGCACTTTTTGTCCTTATGCTCTGGAGATTTTGGTGGACGGTCATCGTCCTCTGCATGGCGATTCGCCTTTCCTGGATGACCCAGTCCGGGCAAGCCGGCGGTGAGTGGGAGAGCCTGATGTACACCGCTTTTCTGGTCATGCTTGTCTATGTTCCTTTCATGCCCTTCGAATTTAGACCCGGCGACATGGTCGACCAGTTATTGCAAAAAGCACGCGTTAAGTAGAGACCGAGAACTTTTCCCTACCTCTGCCAGGAAAATACAATGAACGCAAAAGTTTCAACTCTTCGTATCACTTTTCTCCTTACTCTGCTGTTTTTGTTCTTTCTTCCGTCTTCTTTTGCAGCGCCCGGCGCCAACTACACTACTGTTGACGAAAGAAATCAGACCACTCGTCGCGATGATGACGGCAGAAACTTTCGACCGATTTTGGATAAACTCGATACCTTGAAAGAGCAGATTAGAGGTGGGAATGGGACACAAGACCGAGAAACATTTCAGAACAGAAACCAAGAAGGAAATGGCGGCGGCGATAACGAGCGCTCGCTTGCTGATCTCGGCAGGCACAACAAGGAGACACGTGGAAGAAATTCTTTGAATGAAATGGCGAAGGAATTTCTTCTGGAAAATCCGGAAGTGAAATATCTTGGAAAGCCTGAGTGGGGCGGCAGTGATATTCGAGATAAAGAGACAGGTCGTCCACTGCCCGGATATGTTGATCCCTCAAGGGTAAAAGGTGCTTCACCCTTAGGTACGATCTTTCCTCCCACACCTGCCACTGCGATGGGCTGGAATACCGAAAGCAAAGTCACAGAAGGCATGTATTACCAGATGCTTTCCGGACTGGATGGATTTAACGGTTGGCCGAACTCTGATTTGAAAGAATTTTCGCAAAAAGTTCAATCCGGAAATCTTGTTGCTAAGACAGTTCAATATCCATTGAATGCCGCTGACCAGGCGCGTGCCGAGTTTACTGCGCAAATGACGGCGCTGGGAAACGCGGCCGGTGATGTTGCAAAAGAGCAAGCGGCAAGCGCCATCGAATACTGCTCGAAATTCATGGAGAATTTTACTGCACAGCCGGGCAGCAAATGGAATCAAATTCGTGAATCGTTGTTCGTCCCGATTGGGCTTTTGCTCTTGCTTCCTGGTGCGATTCTTTCGCAGATTCGCGCTACTGTAGGTTTTGGAATGCCGCTTCAGCAGACAAATCCATTCGATGGTTTGCTGCGTTCGGTGGTGGCGATTTTTCTCATTCCTGCCACTTACCTGGTCGTGAATTATTCAATTGATTTTTCCAACAGCATTACTTTTACTCTGGCATCGGAATATCGCAGAATATTTTCTTCAAATGTCTACAGTGATGCAATTTGTTCGGAAATTCGAGCCTTTCCAGTGCGCGGGCCGAAAGAGAATCAAAATGCCGGCATTGCGCAAACCTGGCCGCAAACAGAGTCGACATCGTTCGAGCGGCTGGAGAAAAATCTCTACAAAAGCAAAATCGACGATCCGTGCTCGGGTGCATACAGCGCCCCGGAAAGTCGCACCGATGAAGGTATGCCGCTCTCGTCCGTTTTTGGAAGATTGCTGGCGTTTGGCGGCAACGCTCTTCTAACCTCCGCGTGGAATGTGCTCTGCGCTTTTCAAATGGCTTACATGCTTTATCTTTTCTGGGTGGGACCAGTTGTCGCCGGTCTCTGGGTCTGGCCTATTAAGCAATTCAGAGATGCACTGCCTAATTGGGTCGAAGGTGTAATTACGCTGGCATTCTGGAGTTTGTTTTGGAATACGGCCATCTTGCTCATGGCATGCTTCAAGGGCATGGCTGACACCGGCACCGTATATGAAACCGCTCTGAATTTTCTTGCCACCGCCAGTGTAAAGTATGCGTTTGATTTCGCCGGCTTGATCAAAGCCGCCGGACAAGAGGCCTCCAAAGCTACGGGCGTTGCCGGCAGCAGCGGTCGGCCGGAGTCCGCCGCCGGCGGAGCGTCGAGTGGCACGGCTGCTCCTGCCACAGCGGCAACCGGTGGTGGTGCCGGATCGGCGATCAATTCCAGACCGATACCGGCAATGTTGTCTGCGCCGATGCCTGCAGTGTCACAAGCGGCTCGTAATTCGAACGAATACTCTGTTGCTCCGGGCAACCCGTCGGCGAACAGCACTATCGCCACTGAAGTGGGATTTGATTCTTTAGATGATGAAGAGTACAGTTCGCTCACATCGCTGGGCTCGGTGCCGTTCAGCGCACCCAATATAAGAATGCCTATCGCCAATCTTGATGCGTCCGAGATCTCTCCTCCTCCAGGCGAAACAGTCATTACACCGGTCGAACCGGTTTCGCTCCAGGCTCTCGATTTTGTGCCGGGAGCAAATGATACGGAAGAAATTGAACCAGTAGAAGGCGATGCCACGATCGTTTCTACAAGAGCTCCGAAATTTACAGATCCCGAGTGGGTATTCGCGCTGAGCGATCTTTCAGCAAGTGTAGACAGCCCTGAGGACGCAAACCCGGAAGTCGGCCGCTTGATGGGCGCTCTGGGACGTGCAGCCGGTGCAGATCCGCGCTCGCTCGCGGGCAGCGGTCAGCCGACGCTCTGGTCATGAATGGCTAGAGGTTCATGATATAGAAAACTACACCTGTGAAAAAACAGATATAAGCACACAAAGCAAGGATATAAATATAGGAGAGCCAGACCTCCAGCATCGAGTCTTTTCCAACATACTGTGCCCTGTTGAAACGCGGCTCGAAAACTTTGTAGCCGATGAGAAAAACCGGAAGAAGAATCAGAACCCATGTAAGCAAGTTTGCAGCAGTGCTTATGCCTTCTCTTGAGACTTTTGAGAAAACAACTCGCGCCGTGGATGAGAATTTGGTCAGCCCTTCATTCGATCTGTTTGTCTTGGGCTCACTGCCGGCGATACTAGTTGTCGCCAGAGTAGCATCAGTTTCTCTAACTCTGAGAAAGTATCCGCGGTTATCTGTGGCAAGGATAATGAATGAGGCTTTGCTTCTGCCTCGATAATCAGGTACAACGATGCATTTGAGCAATGAAGGTGAGACGAGCATTCGCCCTTTGCCGCCTTTGAGAATAACCTTGTGCACGAGGACTTCCGGCTCAAATCCCCTTGTTCCTCGGAAGTATTCAAAAATTTGCTCCACGCGCGCAAAGTGTTCAAGCTCTGCGAAAATGACATTTGGTGATTCTTTTCGATGAGTATATGGATTCTCATAAGTATATTGGGCGCAAAATTCTTTTAACTTCCCATTGCGAAATTGCTCAGCAGTAAGACTGTTGACTTTATGCAATTCTTTGCTGAATTTCTCCATCTGCGAAATCGTCGAGATGTGAGGTGAGCCGCCGGGCTCCATAGTGTTTCCATGGATATCTTGAAGCGAATCTCCTTTTTTGATGAGCAGAACATCGCGCGCAGGAGATTCAAAAAAGAAGTATTGTAATTGCCTCCAGGGATTGCTCAAGGTTATGTATTCGAGGTCCAGATTACTTTCCGGCGTCTTTATTTGCACTTTGTTGTTCGGCAAAACTTCCAGCGTTTGTCTGGCGTCAGGTGTGCGAAAAACGTCTTGCGCTCGAACCAGCGGTGTCTGAACCGCCTCACCGCCTGACAGAAAGTATGTGGCGCAGATGATTACAACGAGCATGCCCAGCGTGATGGGCAGAGTCAAAAACGCCACCGCCAGTCTTGGATGTTTGCGCAAGCTGCGCAGCGCTACAACCAGCGGATTGTTGGATTCTTCTTCTTCTTGCTTTAGCCAGATTGAAGGATCCTTTTCTTTTTTCACCTGGATTTGTTTCCATTCCACCTCTGAGACTCTGCCTTCCATGGCGTCGCTGCTCAGTAACGACGGATCGACATAAGTTTCTTTGCTTGTTTTGGCCTTGCGTCGCATGTCTTCGGCCAAGCCGTGATTGGTGGTTTTTTCCTGCAAAAAGTTTGCATAAGCTTCCAGTACGCTGCTCAGCAGCGGATGCCCCAGCATCAAAGTTTTCTGCGCCAGTTCTGTTGCGCGTCTGTATAAATCCTGCGCGGCCTCGATATTATTCATGTGCTCTTGCGCTTTTGCATTCTTCAAATATGCCGTGACGATGGCCGCAGGCGACGAGTCTTTCATGCGCTCGCGCATCGCCAGAAGGCGCTGATAAATTGGCAGCGCCAGGCCAAATTTGTCCTGCCAGTAATAAACATCTCCGAGTGCGGTCAGGCAATCGGCCATCGCTTTACTGTCGCCGGCGTAAATCTGTTCCATCAGCGGCAAACAAGCCGAGTAAAGATCTTCGGCTTGTGCGAAGTTTCTTGATTTTAACGCGGCTTCGGCTGCCGTCATCATTTGCGAACAACGCTGCGCATCGATGCCGACCTGCTGTTCAACCGAGACGATTGTTGTCTTCGTCATAGATTTGAATTTAGGTTTCGGCTTTTCGCGTTTGAAAAACGGCATGGGCGTGATCGATTCGCTCAAGAAAGCAGAAAGAGTTCAAAACGTGATCCCTTTCTGCTTTCTACCCTGGACGGTGCCCTTCGCCTTGCTTAAAGCAGACCCATTTTTGTCAAAACCGACTCGGTTATTTTTCGCGCATTTCTTCCATATGCATTTTCTTTGGCGCGCACATTCGTCGCAAAGACATAGGTTTTGCCGTCATGCTTTACCGCACCGACAAACCATCCGAAAACGGCGCCCGAACTGGTGCCGGTTTTTCCAAAAAGCGTATTGCCGCCTTCGGTCTTTAATTTGATGAGTTGGCGAACATCACTCATTGCCTGCTTTGACACCGGCAATTGATCGCTGAACAGACCCGTCAAGAACGTTATTTGATCATCCGGAGTTACGCGCAGAGATTCATTCGGTCCAAGCCAGAATGTCGTCAACCCGCTGGACATGTCCTGATTGCCATATTTAAGTTTATCCAGATATGTCTGCATTCTGTCTTTGCCGATCATCTGAGCGACGCGCTGAAAGTACCAAACCGCCGAGTTGGTCACCGCGCTCTGCAAATCCTGATCCTGGTTGTGCGATGCAATTTCTCGTTTTACACCGTCCCATTTGATTTTGGAGTCGTTGAGCTTCAGCACTCCGGAATCCAGTGCTATCAGCGAGTTGACGATTTTAAAAGTAGAGCAGGGGCAGTATTTTTCTTTCAGCAGACTGTCGTTGTACCGATAGACAGTGCCGTCGCTGAGGTCCTTAATAATGAACGCGCCGGCATATCCTTTAAATTCGGCGGTCATTTGAGCATCGCTCAGCGTGCTTGGTATTGCGGAGAACGCCGGAGTTGCGGTGGCAAGCGCCACAAAAATAGAGACAGCAATTTTGCGCAGCATATGCTTTCCTCCAGGGCGATAAGAGACAATAAAGAGTTTCGTATTCTGTATTCTGTGCGCCCCAAGTAAAACCGGAAACCGGTGACTGTTAGGCCAGGTAAGAAGCTTGTTGAAGTATGTGGTTTTGTTCGCCCGGGAACATCAAGCGCAGAATTTCGTCGCTGGGCATAATACTGTTAGTATCTAGATATAGTCTCGTGGTTTAACACATGCACCCCCACAGCCTGCAGGCTAGACTATCAATGTCTCATCTCGTGCGTACCGGGGTGAGCGCAGCTCTGGCTTTTTGTCTATTGTGCCCGAGTTTGCCCGCGCTCGCCGCAGAAAGCGACGAGCCTGCCCTTGCCCACGCTGAGACGATTCTCTTCGGCGAGCCGTCTAGAGAGCCGGATATGGGAGTGCGCCTGGCGCGCGTGGAAAAGCGCATTTTCGGCAGAAAAAAAGGCGGCACGGATGAGGCGCGCATAGAGAGGATTACCTCCACGCTTTTGATCGATCGAAAGAAGCTCAAGATAGCGAAGAAGGCTGAGCATGCCGATGCTAAACAGCTAAAGGCTGCGAGCGAGCCGAGCAATCATGATGTAAAAACCAGTGAAACCGCGACGCCAGCAGCTTCCGAAGCTGTCGTGAAAACTTCATCGGAGCCGCCGGCACCAAGTCCCGCCGAATCTTTTGCCCAGACTGCCGTAGAAACAGTTGCACAGTCAGCTCCGGCGCCCGTAGCCGCATCGGAACCCGCCTCCCACTCTTCGCCCGCGACAGAAAATCAACAGATTGCCAGCGCAAAGAGCGATCCGAGCGCTGTAGCGAAAGCGCAGGAAAAATCGACAAAGAAGGGCAAAAAGTCCGGGAAGATGCCTGCAAAAAATGTCTCCAAAGGCTCGGGCTTAAAGCCTCTTTCCGGCGCAAAATCGGACACGGTTTTAGCCTCCGAAACTCCTACTCTTGATGCACGCAAAGCGGAAAAACCGCGTTCGGCAGCGCATGAGTCGCCGGCGACGTCCAGTTCTCCCAATCGAATTTCGCGCAGCAAAACGCATAAGAGCAGCCAGGCGACCGCCCTCTTGCGAGAAGGCATGGAAGCGCATCGTAATGGCGACAACGCCAGAGCCGAGCATCTGTTTAAGCGTGTCGTACTGATAGAACCGCGCAATCCGGACGGTTATTTCAATTTAGGCGCCCTGGCTGAAAAGAAAAACGACCTGGCCGGCGCGCTGATGAGCTATCGTGCGGCGCTTAATCTCAGCCCGCGCGACCGCGAATTGCTCGAAGCCGTGGAGTCTCTGGAAGCGCAGATTGGTGTGGTTGGCAATACCGAGCCACAATCCGGCAGCTCCAGTGTCGCTTCGCCGTCGGCTTCGGCAACAAGAGAAGACGATTTCTCACAGAAATCAAAGAGCGAGCAGATAAGAGAGTATTATGCGCGTCAAAGCTCAGGACAAGAAGCTGCCGCCCATGAATCGGCTATGCGAAGTTCCGATCGCTTCGAGGCACAACCAGGAGAGTATGGCTTCCGAAGTTCGCATCACAGCGGTCACAGCGCCCACAACGGTCCGGCGCCCGCACCCAATTTTTATCGCGCCCGTGCAAAAACCACTCGCGAGATTCAAGAAGAAGCCGCGGGATACATGGATGTTAACGATGCGAATTCTCCTGAGTTGACGGTGTCTACACCGCAAACACCTGTTGCGAATACGAGTCAGCCACAACCATTCCAACTGCAGACCCAGCGCAACCAGGCAACTACTCAAGCGACGCAGAATCGCGGACCCAGTGCCGGCGCACAGCTAACTCGCGCGCTCTTTGGTATTGCACTCTCAGTCGGCACCAATTATGCGCTACGATCCGCTGGGGTACACTGCCCTGTCTGCCGTATCGGCGGCGGCGCCGGTCCTTTGAGGAGTCTATTGAGGTTCTAACCGGATGCAAATCCGTGTAATTCGGGCAACTTCCAGTCTGGTCGCGTTTCTTGCCGCGTTTTTTATGGTTGCGGTTAATGATTCCCATGCGCAAGATTCATTCAGAATAGAGCGCCCTTCGCGTCCGCAAGCCCCTGCTGCTACCGGCACAACTCAAAGCGAAACTCAAAGCCAGGCTCAAAGCGAAACTCAAAACAATTCTGATTGCCGGAGTCCCTGCTGTTCTCCAAGCGCAGAGTCAGGCTCCGCTCTGACGAGCTCCCTGCCTGCTGAAGGTCTTTTCGCTCGCTGGCGAACCGAGTTTATCAATCCGACTGTCTGTCCGGTCAGGCTCTGTCATGGCAGTTGTAAGCGATCTTCTATAAGCTGCAGAATAGTGAAGACCAAGATAGACTCGCTTCTTGATGCCTATATTCCGGAAGAGGTGCCGGTGGAGGCTCTGCTTAACTTTCGCTGCTGCGCCGGGTTCACAGAAGACTAACTCGGCTAAATTGCTCAATCAGCCTGTTTGATTAAATCCAAAAACGGACCTGCGTAGCCTCAGTCACGCCCGCGCGCCTTTTCGAGACATTTGGCTGTAGCGTTCAGCCCGCCTGTCAACATACTTATGACCAACATCGTTAATCCGCCCAGAATTGGGGGCAAAAACCCGTGAATGGATAAATGTTCGGGTGCCACAAAAGCAACCAGCTCAAGGGCTAATGCCGGAAACACCCAAAAACCTATAATCCAGAGTGGGATAAGTATCAGAAGCGCTAATCCAAGCGTGGAGACGGTCCACACGGTTGCTAGCAACATTGCGGCAGCCTCGACCACCCATAAGAGGCATGCAAAAACGATTGCCAATATGGCAGCATCGATAAAGCCACCTTTGAATTCGATGCCCGGAATTAGAGGAAGAACGTAAATGAAGGCTAGAGCGCCGGCAACGGTTTTGAGCAAAAACTTGATCATGCACGGATTGTAACTCATGTCACTGTCGATTCTTGTAATTGAAGATAGTCGAGCGCAGCTGAAGGCTGTGACGGCAATATTGCGCAACGACAATTTTCAAATCACCAGCGCCGCATCGCTCAGAGAATCACTGGCTTGCCTGGACTATACGAGCTTTGACTGCATTCTACTCGACCTTTCCTTGCCGGATTCGGACGGACTGGACACACTGCGCGCCGTGAGGGCGAAAGCAAGAAGCGCGCCGCTAATTGTTTTGACTTCGACGGATGATGCCACGCAGGTGGCGGAAGCATTGCGCGAAGGAGCGCAGGATTATTTGATTAAGGGGCGCATCGACGGAGAGCTTTTGAAGCGCTCGATACGGTACGGCATCGATCGCGCGCGCACACAAGAATTGGTCAGGCAGGGAGAAGAAAAATTTCGTCTCCTGGTCGAAAGCGCGAAAGACTATGCAATTTTCATGCTCGATACGGACGGCAATATCGTTACGTGGAGCGCTGGTGCCGAACGCATCACAGGTTATTCTAGCGAAGAAATTCTCGGCAAAAACTTGTCTATTTTCTATCCGCAGTCGGCGATTGATAGAGGCGAGCCGCAGCACGGTCTGCGCGAAGCCGTGTTGAAAGGACGTTATGAAGACGAGGGCTGGCGAAGGAGAAAAGATGGCACGCGCTACTGGGTGAGTTTCATCAACACGCCACTGTATGATGCTGAAGGTAATCTGAGGGGCTATGCGCGCATTGCCCGTGACACCACTGAAAAACGTATTGCCGAAGAAACGCTCAGGCAGAAGATTGTTCTCGAACAAAAAATGATGCTGGTTGATCTTTTGCAGGCGGTCACCATTGCGATCAATCTGGCTCCTTCCGTCGAAGATGCAGTCGCGCTGCTGCTGAAGGAAGTCTGTACCCACACTCGCTGGTCGATTGGGTGCGGAAATATTGTCGATACCGAATCCAAAGGTGAATGCCAGGTATCTAAAGTTTGGTACTTCCCGGAAGGATTCAAAATCAGAGCTGACGACTCGGTTCTTCGCGAGCGGCTGCTTATGGGCGTCGGCATTGCCGGCAAATCGTGGCAGTCGGGAGCTCCGGTTTGGTTGGACGACATTGGCAACGATGATTCTGCTTTGTGCGTTTGGCTAAGCAAACATCAAGGTATCAAGAGTGGACTGGCTGTGCCTGTTTACGAGGGAATTCGTCTTTTTGCAATTGTGGAGTTTTTCTCAGGAGATAATGAAAAACCGGATGCACCATTTCTTGAGGTTATGGCAAATATCGGCAAGCAGCTCACAGCGATAGTTGAGCGCAAGCGCCTCGAGCAGCTGTTAGCTAAAGAAATGCAAAATCTGTCGCGGTCGAATGCAGAGTTGCAGGAGTTTGCAAAAATTGCCGCCCATGATTTGCAAGAACCGCTCAAATCAGTGCAAGGATTTGTTGACCTTTTAAAGCGAAGACATGCTGCCGAGTTGGGAGAAGACGGCAAGCGTTTTCTCACTTTCATTGATGACGCAGTCATTCGCATGGAGCAGCTGATTCGCGGCGTTCTTGAGCATTCGAAAATTCGCTCGCATGAAAAGCGGTTCGAGCCTACGAATTTGAACGATGTCGTACAAGAGGTTCGGGACAATTTAAGTGTTAGCATCGAGCAAACTGGGGCAAAAATTAAATGCGACGACTTACCGACTGTCGTGGCTGACAAATTGCAAATGGTTCAACTCTTCCAAAATCTGACTGCCAATGCACTGAAATTTCGCGCGCCTGACATATCTCCGGAAATTCATATATCTTGGCGAAGAGAGAATGGGAACTATCAATTTTCTGTCAAAGATAACGGGATCGGAATGGATAGTCGGTATCTCAACAAGATTTTTGGTATGTTTAGTCGCTTGAATGCAAAAACCGAATACCCCGGTACTGGAATCGGGCTTGCAATTTGCAAGAAGATCGTTGAGCATCATGGAGGCGTTATCTGGGCAGAGTCCCAACTTGGTGAAGGTTCGCAGTTGTGCTTTATTCTGCCGGATGAAACTTAGGAGATAGTTTGTGAAAAATCCCGTCGAAATTTTGCTTGTTGAAGACAGCCCCGCCGACATCGCCTTGACTGAAGAGGCGCTCAAAGAAAGTGGCCTGGAGAATACATTGACAATCGTCACGGACGGCGAGCAAGCCATCGAATATTTGAGCAAACGCGGCAAATACAAAGATGCCGAGAGCCCCGATTTGATTCTGCTTGACTTGAATATGCCAAAGAAGAACGGGCATGAGGTTTTGGAAGTCATTAAGGACAACCCAAAATTGGAAGAAATCCCCGTAGTCGTTCTGACTGTGTCGGAGGCCGAGGAAGACATCGCCCGTGCCCTCGGTTTGAAGATGAATTTTTATCTGAACAAGCCGGTCAATGTGAAAAAGCTTGCGCCAATCTTGACGACTATAATCGACCTCTGGAATTAACCTCCGGCCTCCGTTTACTTTCAAACATCGGTCCTGCAATACCGCGGGAACGAAAGATTTTCCATGTCGTCAGTTTATTCAGATTATTTTTTACCGACACGCAGGATTGAGGCTTTTTTGAATAGTCGGCAAATTCTGAGAATGCACCTTGTCGCCGCCGTCTTGACGGGCTTCAGCCTTTCGATCATGCCTGTTTCTACGGATCCGATTGCTTCGTGGCAGGCTTCGGCTGCGTTTGCAAAGGGCGCCAAGACGCAGGACATGCCTGTTGTCGCCCCTTCCTATGCTTCGGCGGATAAGACGGCATCGCGTGTCGAACCAGGTCGCAGCACGATGATCTTGAACGTGAAGCCCCCGACTCTGCAAGGTAATGCCGCTCGCTCCGGTACCACAGGCGGTGCTGATTCAAAACCGCTTTTGGAAGGAAACGTTTTGAGAGAAACGGCTCCGGATGATGCTTTTGCAGCAGCAGGCATCGTCCAGACGGACGCCGTTCAGAAAAAGCCGAAACCGGCCAGAGTCGAGCAAGACGTTTATCGTGGCTGGTTGAGCAAAACCCATCCGCAATTTTCGATAAAGCTTCAGTCACAAGATCCAATCGAAGTGATCGAGATAAAAGGGCAATGGGACAAAGCCGATCACACCCTGAAAAATCTCGGAATTCCACACATGACGATCGGTTCAGGGCAGCTGAAAAATATCGGGCTTGAGCGAACCAAAGTGTTGGTTGTGAATTGCGCCGGCAGGCTGGACCGGAATGCGCTGCAGGGTATCCGCGATTTCGTCATGCGCGGAGGCTATCTTTTGACCACCGACTGGGCTCTCGACAATATGTTGCGGCAAACTTTTCCCGGCTTTGTCGAATGGAATAAGGGCAAGAGCAAAGGCAATGTTGTGGACGCGCACGTTGTGCTGCCCGAGCGCGAATTTTTTCAGGGCACGGTCAGCAATGCTAGTTGGAAACTCGATGAGGAGAGCCAGACGGTAAGAGTGCTCAGACCTGACGTGGTAAAAGTGCTTGCCGTCAGCCGCGATTTGACACCGTTAGATCCAGATCGGCAGGGTATCCTGGCCGTTGCATTTGCTTTTGGCAAGGGCAAGGTTTTGCATATGGTCGGTCATTTCGACAATAATTCTCTGCCCATTTTTCCTAATCGTTTGCCTGATCCCGCGCCGATTATCGGCATCGGCTTGCGTCAAGCGCTGGCTGCCAACTTTGTCGTAGCCGGGCTGGAACACCGTCGCTAAAGCGCTGCTTTCATCTTTTGACATCTATTGTTCTGCTAATATTCCGAATTCAGGAATCTCGGCTTTAGCGACAATAATTTCACGCATATGAATTCGAACAAGGTCCCTTTGTTTGGTGAACTGCTGGTCCAGCTTGGCTTTCTCAGTGCCGATGATCTGGAGTCTTCAATCCGCGACGCGGTGCAGCTCAGTCTACCGCTCGGACGTTCACTGGTGTTGTCAAATAAGGTTGCAGAAGCGGACATCAATTTAACGGTGGCGCTGCAATCGATGATGAAGATCTGGGATTTGCCGCTGGCCAAGGCGAAGATGGCGGTGCCACTGGCTCGCAAAGAAGGCTTGTCGATAGCGGATGCACTGGCGCGCTTGGGATGGCGCACTCGCGCTCATAACACTCCCTCGCCCAGCAGTCTGGGCGGGTTGCTTGTGGATTCCGGTCTGATTACTAAAGAACAACTGGAAGAAGCGCAGCACGAAGGTTATGCATCAAACTTGCCGCTTGGGCGCGTTTTGATTTTAAAGGGCATAGTATCGCATTCGGTGCTGGCTAAAGTGCTGGAAGTTCAGCGCATGATCCGTGACGGCAATCTTACATATGTGACAGGCACCAAGGAATTACGCTCACATACATTGCCGGGCACCAAAATGGTACCCAAACAAAAAAGCGGTTCTTATCAAAAACGGTCGATCAGACTCGGTGAGTTTCTCATGCTGGCTGGAGTATTGACCGAAAGCGATTTGATGAACGCATTGGAATTAGGTTTGGAACGCAAACTGACGGTGGGATCGGCTTTGCTGGAATTGGGCTTGCTTACCGAATCGGTGCTGGAAGTGGCGCTGGTTTTGCAAGGAAGAATTTTGGGCGGTGATATGGAATTGCCGGCAGCGGTTCGCGACTTGCGAAAAGCCGCAGGTTTGTCGGAATTGCCGGAGGACGAAGCCGCCCCTGAGCAGCGCGTTGTGATTGGTGAGCTGCTGAGAAAGTGCGGTTTGGTAGATGAATCTCAAATCAGCAAAGCAATCGAATTAACTGCGCGCTATCCATCTTTGATAGGCAAGATGCTGGTGGTAGCAGGTGCGATCGATGAGGCAACGTTGCTTGCCGCCTTGCGCTGCCAGTTTTTGATCAGGCATCGCGCCATCACGATTGTGGACGGAGTGCGCGCACTGCAGCATGCATCCAACAATGAAATTTCGCTCGACGACTCGCTCGACGAATTGCGCATCAATGTGCCTTATAAACTGCGCAGAGATGTGCGGCTGCCCAACGTTTAACCGGCACTATATTCGGTGCTATAAGAATAAAGCAGGGAAACCGCAAGCGGTTCCCCTGCTAGCCTTGTACCGATAGTAAACTCCATAACGCACGACCGGCGGGCTGTGCTTGGAAGAATTGCTAAGCCCGCTACTTATGAGGGGCGGCGTCATGCCTGAAATCCACAATCTCGCCGGCCGTGTTTAACTCTGTTCTAAGATTGCCCAAGACATTTCAGGCAGTACCATAAATAAGACAGTATTGCGAAAATGTAATGATCGATCAAGACTGAGAGCGCCCTGCGCCTCATTAAAGCAAGCTATTTGTGGGCAGCCCAGGTGCCGGAACGTTTCCACGTTTGAGCGAAAGCGGGCGACGTTGCCTTCAACATATCTGCTTCTTCTTTGCGGTTGGTTTCGTAAAGTAGACGGGCATAACTGGCCAGTAAAGTGACGATATCCGGATGATTTTCCGGCAGATGCTGTTGTTTGATGGCCAGCGCCTGCCTGTAGAAGCGCTCGGCGTCCTCATGTTTTTTCCAAGAGTGATAAAGCATGGCCAGATTATTGGCTATGACCGCGACATCCATGTGGTCTGTGCCCAGAGTCGTTTCGTAGATTCTAAGGAGGCGTCGGCACAATGGAGCTGCCATCGCATACTTGCACTGAGCCCAGTACACTTCGGACAAACCCTCAAGCGAGATGACCAGCTGTTGGCTGGCTTCGCCGAGCGTTTCAGCCTCTTCCAAGGAACTCAGCCAGCTCAATTCCGATTGGACTATCTGACCCTGCAAATGAGCTTGCTGCCCTGCGGTTTTGTAGATTTCCCACCGCTTTCTGGCTTCTCTTTGTCGATCGGTTTCCTGCACCGAATTAACTCCTTGCCGACTGGCCTGACAGCTCAGGCAACATTGCATGATTATCGTCGCCCCGACGATTAATTGGAAGGCCTGGATTTCAATGTACCGCCGCCGGAGCAAAAGAAAACGGGGGCGCTGAGCACCCCCGTTTTGTCATTTTCGAACACCCGTTATTGGGGTTTTAAGGTTTCAGAAGTATCTTTCAAACCGGTTTTGTTGGTATCGGTGAGGAAGGTTTCTTCGAAATATCGGTCCGGATTCTTCGGATCGTTTTCGAATTTGATTTCTTTCGGAAGCGTAGGATCGAAGAACTGAGCACGTTTGATGTCTTCATGGGCAAGAATCGATTTGCCCAGCTTGTGCCAGAGGAAAGCTCTGCACAGGTAGAAATTGCCTTGATTGGGGTCCAATCTGAGCGCATCTTCCAGGCTGGCCATGGCTTCACCGTTGGAGCCCAACTGCATAAGAGCTTTGGCGCGGTGATAGTAGAGCTGAGCGCTGGTCGGGTCTTGCTTGAGCGCATCGTTGTAGTCTTCGAGAGCTTCTTTTGCATTCTTCAGCTTAAAGTACTCGTGACCGCGCTTCTTGAGCAAATCGGCATTGGACGGATCCATTGCCAGTGCTTTGTCGTAATCTTTGAGCGCATCTTCCGGTCTTTGCAATCCGCTGAAAGCAGAACCGCGATTGATGTACGCCGTGCCGTATTCCGGAGCGATTTGAATGGCGAAATTGTAGTCTTTGAGCGCGGCGTCGTTGTTGCCCATGTCAATGTAGGCATCAGCACGCTTCGTCAGGATTTCAGCATCTTTGGGAGATGTCGATAGCGCCTGGTTGTACTTTTGCAGTGCCAAATCGATCTGACCCTGTGCTTTGTAAGCGTCGCCCATGCCTGCATACGCTTTGGCCAGCTTGGGATCGAGGTTGATTGCTTTTTCGAAATCTTTGACTGCTGAGGTATGGTCGCCGGTTTTTACTTCGGCAGAACCGCGCCAGAGGTAATACTCTGCGTTGTCATCGTCGTATTTCACTGCCTCGCCGAAGTCGTTGACAGCCAACTTGTATTGCTTGAGGGCGAAGAAGCATTGTCCGCGGAGGTTATAAGCCTTGGCATCGGTAGCTTGCAAGCCAAGTACTTCATCGAATGCCTTGATGGCATCGTTGTAGGCTTTCGATTGCATCGAAGCTATTGCCTTGTCATATGCCGGATTTTGAGATGAATCAGCGTTGGCGCTGAGCGGTACAAAACCTGCAATCGACGAGATTACAAGACCGAAAGTAAAACTCAAAGCTAGTTTTTTGAAGCTTTTCATTTGGCTGTTTGCCGGGCTCGACATGAGCTCATTCCTCCTTGTTGGGACTATCCAGCTAGTCCTCAGATGAGTGCACATTATACAGGTCGCCAAGTCAGTGGCAGACATTGGCTCCGCGCTTTTGTAAATATCTCTGGTGATAGTCCTCTGCCGGATAAAACTTGGCAGCGGGCGTCACTTCGGTGGCGATCGGCGCGCGAAACTTGCCGGACTTACCGAGTTGTTCGATTTTTTCTCTGGCTGTTTTCTCCTGCTCGGGTGAGTAGAAGAAGATCGCGGTGCGATACTGATCGCCGACATCGGGTCCTTGCCTGTTGAGCTGTGTCGGGTCATGAATGGTGAAAAACTTGTCGAGGAGTTGCTCGTAAGTGATTACCGACGGATCGAATTCGATCTCGATCACTTCGGCGTGACCGGTGCCGTGTCCGCAAACTTGCTCGTAGGTAGGATTTTCGGTCTTGCCGCCGCTATAGCCGACCTTTGTGTCTTTGACTCCGTCCATGGTGCGGAAAGCTTCTTCGACTCCCCAAAAGCACCCGGCACCAAACATTGCCTTTTCCATTTATTTTCCCTCTTCTAGATGCAGAAACCTATGATGATGCGCCTGTTTTTGCAGGCGTGCGATTCATTTCCGCTTGCGGTTTTAATTCCAAATGCCCGCCGAATTTATAACGCATTGCCGAAAGCAATCTTTCGCCGAACGGCTGTTCTTGCCGCGATCGAAAACGCGTATAGAGCGCGGCTGACAGAACTTCCGCCGGCACCGCTTGCTCGATGGCCGCTTGAATCGTCCATCGGCCTTCTCCTGAGTCCTGAACGAAGCCGGTGTATGAGGCCAGCTCTTTGTCTTCGCAAAGAGCCATCGATGTCAGATCTAGCAGCCACGAACCGACCACCGACCCACGTCTCCAAACTTCCGCAACATCCGCAAGGTTAATGTCATAGCGAATGTCTTCGGGAAGTTCTTCCGAATCGGCGCTGGCCATGATGCTGAAGCCTTCGGCATAGGCCTGCATCAAACCGTACTCGATACCGTTGTGCACCATTTTTACATAGTGTCCGGCACCGACTGGTCCAGCGTGAATGTAGCCCTTTTCTGCGCTGCTTTTCATTTTCTCGCGCCCGGGCGTTTGAGGAATATCGCCCTCACCAGGAGCAAGCGTCGCAAAAATCGGCTCCAGTCTCTGAAATACCTGTTTTTCTGCGCCTATCATCAAGCAGTAGCCGCGGTCTTTTCCCCACACTCCGCCGCTGGTTCCACAATCAGCAAACGTGATGCCTTTTTCCTTCAGCATGTGCGCGCGTCGAACATCGTCCTTGAAGTAGGAGTTGCCACCATCGATGATGGTATCTCCCGGCTCCAAATATTCGGAAAGTTCATTAATAGCATCATCAGTGATTTTTCCTGATGGCACCATTACCCAGACCGCGCGTGGCTTGACCAGCTTGTCGATCATGTCTTTATAGCTTGATGCGGCTGTCGCGCCTTCCTTTGCCAATTCTTTTCCCGGTTCGGGATTGCGGTCGTAGACAACGCATTCATGTCCGCCCGCCATCAGGCGGCGCACCATGTTTGCGCCCATACGTCCTAATCCGACCATTCCTAATTGCATATTTCTTCCTCTTGCGATAATTCAATCTGTCATAGAATTGAACAGAACCGCTACTTAACTGCTTCTTTTACAGCAGCAGTCAGAGCCTTCAAACCTTTGGCGACATCTTTACCCAGGTGTATGCGCAAAGCTCTTCGGTCTCTGTCGTTGAGAACTTTCAAGTCGCCGCGAGCTTGTGCCGCTTTGACAATGCCGAAAGTGTATTTCTGCTGCGGAACAGGCAACTCTTCGGTATCATCAGCGGTGACTTGCAGGAAGACTCCGCTGTTAGGCCCGCCTTTGTAGGCTTGCCCGGTAGAGTGCAAGAAGCGAGGTCCGAAACCAAGGCAGGTGGCGACTTTCTTGCTGTCTCTAATGGACAATCTTGCCGCTTGCAATTCTTCTTCATGGGCAGCAGTCATCTCGATATATGCCAGCAATGCAACATAGTCGTTTGCTTTCGCTCTGTCCAAATGCGCTTTGATCATCGAAGTTAGAGTCTTGCTTGCGCCGGCTGCTGCTTCAATCTCTTTTGCGTTTTTGTCATCGGCAAAGAGTTTGACACCATCCGCCTCAAAGAAAGGCTTTTCTTCAGGAAGCTGACCGGCTTTTTCGTAAGCCTCGGTCAATTCGCGCGTCGCCACTTTGCTGGCTTCGACATCAGGCTGATTGAATGCATTGATGCCGATTACGGCGCCGGCAACTGCAGTGGCGATCTCCCAGCGAAAGAATTCCTGACCGATATTGTAGATGTCGTCTACCGTGATTCTAACAACAGGATGCCCGGCTTTTTCCAAAGCATCTACTGCCTTGTCTTGTTGCTCATCTGCTCCCGTGGCCAGGCGCAGGTAGGCAAATACTCTGTCTTTGCCGTATACATCTGGTTGCGCAAGCAATTCTCTGTCGACAGGAATTATTCCTTTGCCGATTTTGCCTGTCGACTCAGCAATGAGTTGTTCGAGCCACGCACCCAAATCGTTGA
Organism: Cyanobacteria bacterium PR.3.49; assembly: GCA_013997645.1. Lineage (GTDB taxonomy): Bacteria > Cyanobacteriota > Vampirovibrionia > Obscuribacterales > Obscuribacteraceae > QKMZ01. The sequence continues at coordinate 19,388 of PNKB01000018.1, read as the reverse complement.
TCTTCGGTGAGGTGATAATCGTCAGTTTGTCGCGACCGGCCTTGGCTGCAGCGCCCATGATGATGCCGAGCATAGCACCGGGATTTTCCTTGACCGGAACCGTTCCCGCACAAGCATGCGCCATCTCTCTTGCCTTGTCGAGGAATTTTTCGACGTCGAGACCCATCACCGCCGCCGGTACCATGCCGAAATTGGACAATGCAGAATAACGTCCGCCGATTCCCGGAAGCCCGAGGAAAATGTGGCGGAATTTTTCCGACTCTGCCAGTGCCATTAATTTCGAGCCTGGGTCGGTGACTGCAATCCAGTGTTGACCGGCTTTATCTGCGCCGACTGCTTCGACCGTCTTTTGCCAGAAGTATTGTTTCATGATGTTGGGCTCGAGAGTCGTGCCCGATTTGGATGAAACAATGAAGATGGTTTGTTTTACATCGATCGCTTTTTCGGCTGCTTTCACTTGCTGCGGGTCTGTCGAATCGAGAACATGAAGTTCGGGATAACCTGCAACTTTCGGGAAAGTCATGCGCAGCACGTCAGGGCAGAGGCTGGAGCCGCCCATGCCGAGAAGAAGCGCGTATTTGAATTTGGCGTCTTTTATTTCAGTGGAGAGCTTTTTCAAATTAGCAATGTGTGCAAGCTGATCGTTGATGATATTCAGCCAGTCAAGCCACTTACTTTCATCGTCGCCGGTCCACAGTGAGGCATCTCTGGACCATAGTTTTTTCATCTTGTCTTTGGACTGCCACTCTTCGCTGGTCTTTTCGACGGCGCTCTTCAATTCGGAAGGCAATACATATTTGATATTGTCGATCAGTGATTTCGGTTCGCTGGTGCGCGCCTTTTCTACTGCATCGAGCAATTTCTTGAAGGCATCGGCAAAGAGGTCGACGCCCTGGACGACCAGTTTGTCGGTAACTTCCTTCATCGAGATTTTGCTCTTCTCGAGATTTTCCATTACTTCATTTGCTTGCGGGATGTCTGCTTCCAGAGTGTTTTTCAAAACGCCGTGATCTCTGAATGCATCAAAGGTGCTGGGTGGAATAGTGTTGACGGTGTCTTTGCCAATCAGCTCATCCACATAGATGCAATCCGGGAATGCCGGATTTTTGGTGCTTGTGCTCGCCCAGAGCAAGCGCTGTGTTTGCGCGCCGTTTTTGGCAAGCTGTTTCCAGCGCGCATCGGCGATGATGTGCAGATATTTTTGATAAGCCTGCTTGGCATTGGCGATAGCAACTTTGCCGAGGACTTTGTTAAGGAGAGTCTTTTCGTCGCCCTGTGCCGCCTTCAGTCTTTCTTCAATCATCGAATCGATCAGTGTATCGATGCGGCTGACGAAAAAACTGGCGACGCTGGCGACCGTGCTCAAATCGCCACCGGCTTTGTGATATTGCTCGAGTCCATCAATGTAAGCCCAATGAACAGCTTCGTATGCTTCTTGAGAGAAAAGCAAAGTTACGTTGACATTGATGCCGGATGCAATCAATTCTTTGATAGCAGGAATGCCTTCTTTGGTCGCCGGCACCTTAATCATGACGTTCGGACGATTAATCCACTTCCAGAGACGCTTTGCTTCGTCAATCGTCTTTTGGGTTTCGTTTGCCAGCAAAGGAGATACTTCCATGCTGACATAACCATCGCGCTTTTGCGTTTTTTCGTAAACCGGCTTGAGAATATCGGCTGCCTTTTGAATGTCTTCTACGGCAATGTGCTCGTAAATGTCCATCGCAGTAAGTTTGCTGTCCTTGCGTAAGGTCGCAAGCGTGTCTGCATAATCATTGCTGCCGGCAATCGCTTTTTCGAAAATTGCCGGGTTGGAGGTCATTCCTTTCAGACCGTCCTCGTCCACTAATCTTTTCAGTTCGCCGCTCATCAACAGGTTGCGCCGAATGAAATCGAGCCATACGGATTGCCCATAGGACGACAACTCGCGCAGAGGGTTAACTACCTGTTTGGCTGTGTTCATTTTCAATCTCCTGTGAGCGGCTGATTTTATTTGTTGCCCGATCATGTTCGGGGTGTTGCCAAGTGAATTCTTTCAAGCTGTTCGCCGATGTTTCGATGCGTCAGAGCTATTGCCGGCATTGTCATGGACCCGTGAGACTTCCGCGAAACCGACTGATTGTGGGCTCTGAAGAATGCCGAATGCGGCAGAAAACCGGTGATGGCGGCAGGACCACGCTCGGGGCGTGAATTTGCCGCAACCCTTGCCATCGTGAGAATCACAAGACCTCGACGACAGAACGGTTCAAAAGATATCAGATACTCATCCTTTATATGTCAAAGTTTAATCTACACGTGTAGAGACGTGTCGAGCGTTAAGTTGGCAGAAATTGACTAAAAAGCTTGATGTGAGTGTCGATCGAAACCGCGTCACTGTGCGCACCACCAATGGTGACATTGCCGGCAAGTGCTAAAAAATTTTTCGCAACCGTGTGAATGAATTTCCGGAGTGCGCACAAGTAATTCTTGGAAGTTAAAAAAATTGAGGTACTATGTTTTGGTACCGGCGACCCGGGAATAAATTTGAGGCCAAGACATTTGCCTCTTTGAAAGTCAATAGAGGGTTCGGGGTAGCAATACCAATACGTCTGGCTCGTGGAGGAGCAACATGGAGATATTTCAAGATCCGCTCATTCTGGTTTGTGTCCTTGCCATGCCTTTGGTAATCATCGGTTTGGCGAAAGCCTGGAAGCGTCTCAAGGACAAAAAAGCTGAAGCTGCCGCCGCTGCTGGTGGAAGCTCTTCTTCAGATTCGAACGGCTAACCGATAGCATCGACTCCGGTTTAAGGATCGGACGATCTATTAATAAAATGGCGGCGCGTTAGCTCCGCCTGCTCTTTGATCGATTAAACCTGGTCAAAACGAGCATATAGACCCTCTAGCATTCATATTTATATGTCGCTGCCGAAATTTTTTGTTTTGGCAGCGATTTTCTTTGAACTTTTTTCGCCGAACTTACGTCTATACAGTTGTAAGCAAAAATTGGCTGCGCCGAAGTTTGGGGATGCCTCCTACAAAGGAGGACTGTCTACCAGTCGGTGAGCTTTGTGGTGCGATTAAGGAGTTATTTGATTATGAATTACAGGAAACTATTAGTCTTATCGATCAGTTCGCTTTCCATCGTTGCGCCTGCGTTTGCAGATACGCAATCGGGTTCGGTCGAACAATCGGTAACCCAGACCAACATCGCCGAAAAGGGCGGACCCGGTGGTCCTGGTGGTAAAGGCAAATGCGGCGCCGGTCATCATCGCGGTATGAGAGGCGGATTCGATCTTACAGATGCTCAGAAAGAAAAACTCTTCACCATGAAGAATTCCTTGAAAGATGCAATCGGACCGAAAAAACTTGAATTGTCGAAAAATTCGCGTGAATTGAGAGACTTGCTCACCAAGCCTTCCATTGATCGCGCAGCAATCAAGACTACGCAGACTAAGATCAACGATCTGAAAGCCGACATCGCCAATTTGATGATCGCTTTCAAAGCTGATTTTGCAGAAACACTGACGCCGGAGCAAAGACAAAAAATGCGCTTTGCACCGTCTTTCAGAGGTGGCCATCATAAGCACTTCAAGCACGGCGGACCGGGTCGCGGACCCAGACCGACAGCTGAAATGAGCGCACCAGCTGCTCCAGTCAGCTAACAACAACAGCAATCAAAGGGCGGTCAGGTCGTCTTTCGCCGCCCCTGATTGCATTTTGCATGACCGGCGCGTCCCTGCGCTGGTCATGCTTGTTTTAGCGTGATTTTGTTTTGAAAAATTGCCACAGTAATTCGGACGCATTTATGTCCTGACTGATGCGCCCGGCGAATTCTCTGCCTGCATAGGGAAAACCGCCAGGCCAGGTGTGTCCGCCGCCTTCGATTCGATATAAAACGACTTCGCTGCCGCTCGATCCCCAGGTTTGGCGCTGAACTCTCGTTCCATCTTTCGGGTCTCTATCGGGCTCCATTGTCGTGTATGGGTTGCTCGAGCAATGGTTGTGCGCCGTCCAAAAGTCTATCAATTCCGGCACCGGTATGATGCCGCCAAACCGCGCCATGGCACTGTCTACTCCTCCAATTTTATTAGCGCCGACAAGCTCAACCAGATCGTTCAATTCTCCATTGGCTGTTCCAGAACCGGCCGAACCCCAGGCAACAAGCGGATCTCCCGTGCCAAGGAAAAACATGATTGGCATAGACCGATTCGAGTGACAGCGATTGGCTGCTTGCTGCAACATTGTCGAGCCGACTACACCGATGGCGGCGAGCTTGTCGGGAATTGCGCAAGCAAGCAGTTGGGAGAAATATCCGCCGTTACTGATGCCGCATGCGTAGACGCGCCTTCTGTCGATGCTTACCGTGTTCGATATTTTTTCGATGACTTTGCTCACATAACCGACGTCGTCATAGCCTCTGGCTCCTCGCCCGTCGTCCCAGGCTTTCCCAATGCCGTCACCGTAAATCACGACAAAGCCGTTGCGGTCCGAAACCGGATTAAAATTGGACAGGTACATCATGGTCAATCCGTCCAGCTGCAAGCCATGGAAAACAAGCACCAGCGGCATGTTTTTGAGGTTTTTGTAACCGGCCGGCAGGTGACACTGAAAGGTGCGATTCATGCCGTCGATGTTTACTTTGTCCGCATATGTATAGCCCTTGTTCTTGTCTTTGTCGGAAGCTAATGCGCCTGAGGCCTGTGCATACTGCTTCAGTTGGCTGTATTGCTGCGGCTGGCTTTGCTGTTTTTGCGCCTGCTTTTGCTGTTCTTCACGCTCCATTTGCCGCGCGTAAGCCCGTGCCGCATACTCTCCTGGTCTGTATCCGGTCGGTCGAGCATAGGGGCTGCGATAGTAATTAGTGGTCGGAAATGGGCGAGCCTGGCTCTGCCCGCCGCTTTGCTGACTGCTATTTTGGGCCAGCGAGCTTGACTGACTCAGCAAATTGAGTGGTAAAACGGCGGCTAGCAAAAGTGTAAGTATCGTCGCCGCTTTCATGTTATTTCGTACCGACACTCGGCAAGACTGGTGAACACGACTTCTATGTTCCACGCCCGTCAGGCATTCTCCTGTTCTATTCTTTTCGATGACTAAACAACTTGGCGCGCGGGTAAGCAAGGATTGAAGAGCTCTTTAGTTTTGCCGGAGGAATTTCGGATGTTGAAAAACTCAATTCTCGCACCGGCACTGGCTGTGTTTCTCCTGGCTAGTATGGCAGCGGCGGCAGATGCGGCGAAAACGAAGAAGCAGCAGCCTGCCGCGCTGAACAGTCTGCAAGCTCCGCAATCGGGTCGATACGATACAAGTGGAGCAAACAGCGCCAGCGGTTCCTCCAACTCTCATAATTCAATCAACTCCGGTTCTGGCAGCGCTGCTCCGGGCGGAGATAGTCAGAGTCTTTCCTTGTTCAAAGCAGGAAATACGTCTTTGCCCGCAGGCACCTACGCTATGACAAACGTAAGCACGGGTGCGGCTTTTGTTGTGATTGTCGACGATTCCGGCGACATGCGGGCTCAAGACGCTCGCGCCATGAATCTCGTCGGAGACAAGACCTCCAGGCATTCGCGCTCTAAGCGCGGCAGCAATTCATCTTCCAGCAATCAGCCGCCCTACAATGACGGAAATACTGACTACAACAGCGCCAGTAGCGGCAATTCGAACGGTAATGACAGTGGCAACTCGAACAATTACGACAGCGGCAGCTCGAATTATTCCGGAGGCTCGGCCAGCAGCATTCCCACTTCTTTACCTCCGCAGCCGACTCCGGCATCTGCGATTTTGCCTGCTCCAACAGGCGGCCATCCGCTTTTGCAAGGTGCAAATTCAATGACTGCTCCCTCGCAATCCTCACTGGGTGGCATTTTGCCTGGGTTGTTCAACCAATCGACACAAAATGGAATGACGCCCGGTCAGCAAAGCTTGCCGGGGCAGCTTCCTGGAGGCGTCAAAGGTGCGCTCCAGCAGGAGCTTCAGCGTCAAATCATGAAGCATGCGCCCAGTATCGAGCGCCAGGTTCGCAAGTACATCAAATAAAGGCAGAAGATGGGCGAGCAAAAAACTGAAAAAGAAAAGAGAGTTTGGGCGACGGCAGAATTTGAAACGTCTGCTGATCGCGAAGACATTTGCTGCTGGTTGATGATTCAGTGCGGTGCTCTGGGATGCCAGGTCGAGCCGCTCGGCGAGCGGGATGTGAAAATCATCGCGTCCTTTGAACGCGAGAAACTCTCTGAAAATGAGCTCTTGAATTTGCGTGCTTGCTTCGAAGAGTACTATCTTGGTGAATGCCTGCAAACCTTGAAAATAGTGGCTCTTGAAGAGGCTGATTGGTTGACCAAGTGGAAAGAGGGATTTCATCCATTTGACATTGGAAAAAAACTGCAGGTTTGTCCGTCCTGGTATAAGGAAAAGAAAGAAGAGCTAAAACCAGACCGCGTGCAGCTTTTCATCGATCCTGGTATGGCATTCGGCACTGGATTGCATGCAACTACACGTTATTGTTTGGGAGCAATCGAAGGCATTGACGATCCTGGCGATGTTGTCGATGTCGGCTCAGGCAGCGGGATATTGGCAATTGCTGTGGCATTGTTGCATCCTGAAGCACAGGTTACAGCTGTGGAAATTGATCCCATTGCAGTAGAAAATTCCTGCTACAACTTCAAGCTAAACGGAGTCGAGAAGCATATTGAAATGCTTACCGGCGAGCTCGATCTTGTCGAGTCGAGACAGTTCGACACAATTCTTTCCAATCTGACATGCGAAGACAACATGGCTCTGCTGCCGGATTACGCGAAGATTTTGAAGCCGGGCGGCAGAATTGTTTGCGCCGGAATTCTTTTGGAGAAACATGATCGCCTTTTACCCGTCATAGATAGCATCGGGTTTGCCATAGTCGACAACGATCAGTCGAATGGCTGGTCTGGTATTACATTAATGCGGAAAACCGGAGCCTGCAGCGGCTCTTAAGCTTACAGAAACCTTTATTCTGGGGGACGGCTCGTGAACGCTGCTATACTTTAGGTAGTTTCGTTTGATCCCTTTGTCCTTCGGGGCGAAGTTTTGCACCCTGAAAATTGCATAGCAGGAAGTATCTAGCCAAACACCCACATGGGGGCGTTTAGATTCGACAGGGTTGTTGGGTCGTAGGCTGCAGGTCGAGGTCGCTCAGATCCTCGTAAAAAGCCGAGCAAAAAAAACAAACGCCAATGTAATCAGCGTTGATTTCTCCGCGAAGCGCGCTCTGCGCGCTGCCTAAAACTAACCTTTTAGATAGCGGAACTCGATAGTTTCTTGACTACCCGAAGCTAAAGGGTCAAACCACGGTGGTTGCCGCAGCACGAAATTAGCGGTTGCTAGTGCTGCCTAAGACATAATCGCAATCCCGGGTAGCCGTTCAGGCTATCTGCAGCGGGCTGAGTAATCAGCAACTGTAGTAATTTCTGAACTAAACTTGTAGACGCTTGCCTCTCGGCTTCTTTGGACGCGAGTGCGATTCTCGCCGCCTCCACCATTTACTTTTTAAACAGGGCTTAAACGAGCATTGGCTCACGCTTTCCAGCATTCTCAATAAGGAGGATCTGCTCAAGTGTGGCCCCTTTTGTGGCCCGTCAATTTATTTTTGGGAACCGAAATCACCCGGTTTTAGTAAGATTTTTGGGTGAGGATCAGGTTGCGCGATCAAACCGATCGATGACTTCGATTTTCCCGACAATGTTTTTGTTGAACTCATCGAGCTTCTCTGCTGGAATCCAGTATTCCTGATGCACAGCGGCCGCGCCTACGATCTGGACGTCATACTGGGACAGGTAATCCGAGCGGACGTGAAACCTGGTGACATAGCCAACATAGCCGGAGGCAGCATCCTTTGTGTTCCAGTCGCGTGCAATTTGGGTCGCATATTCCTGATTCAGAACCGGATAGAAGATCGGTTGTATTTCCAAGCGAGGCGGAAAGCCAGTAAAACCTGATTGCTCAATCAAGTCCAATTCCTTCTGTCCAACCGGCCGAAATAAGATCGTCGTTTCTTCGGTCATAATCAAAACAGTGTAGTCGTCATCAAATTGGAATACAAGAACGGGTGTTTATGAGCGACAAGGGACGATATGCTTCAATCCGGAACGATTTTGAAGCTCGCTTGCGATTTCTGTCGGCGGAAGAAGGCGGACGGCAAACATCGTTTGTTCTGCAAGGCTATCGCTCTGATTTCTCATACGAAGACGAGCTTGATGCGGCATTCATGATTTGGCCGGTCTTCGTAGATGAGCATGGCGAGCCACTCACGGAAGGAACCAGGGTATCCACGTATGAACCGGTGAATGCGCGGATGATAATTATCAACGATGAGCTGCGCGCCACTGAGCATCGCAAGCGCATTAAAGAGGGTCTGAAATTTTTCGTGCGAGAAGGACGTAAGATTGTGGCGGAAGGCGTTGTAACTCGCATTGTGGATCTTTTCAAGGATTAAGCATTTTCGTTTTAGTCGTTCTGTTTCCGAGCATTTGCTCCAGCTTGTGTTCGTTTTCGCGCGATGAATCTTTAATGAATCTGGCGTAGTGCTTGAATGTTGTCTGCAATGTGGAGTGTCCGAGTACCTGTGCAAGCCACCCGGGTGCGACTCCGTTCTGAAGACAAAGCGACGCGAATGTGTGACGCAGCTGATATGACGGTCGATGTCGCAATCCAGCTTTCCTGAGTGCCGATCTCCAAACGTGATCTAGGTGCTTGTCGATTGGTTGTCCGTTCTTGGTTGTGAAAACGTAACCGTCAAGATTGGCAGTAAATTTCTGTTTTTGTTGCTCGAGTGCTTGCTTCACAGTAGAGAGCATCGGCACAATTCTTTAACTCGATGCGGTCTTTGGAAGATCTTCAGAGCCGCGCACTCTGCCCTTGTTGATTCGAATCTCGCCGCGATTGAAATCGATGTCTTTCCAGCGGAGCGCGAATAACTCATTGGGTCTGGCTCCGGTCCATGCAAGACAGGTGAACAAGGGGCGATAGTGCGGAACGATTTTCGACAGAGCGAGGTCCAATTCTTCTTTGGTGAGCGGATCAATGTCAGGCTGCTTTTCTGTGAGCGACCGAACTCCCACGGTCGGATTCTCCGCGATCAGTTTTCTGCGTAGACACACTTTCATGATGTAGCGCAGCAGACCCATTATGTTATTTGTTCTCACTGCTGAAACGGTTTTTGATACTTCGGACTGAAATCGCGCAACATCTTCTTCGCTGATGTCGCCGACTTCCATTTTGCCGAATGCAGGAAGCAAGTAGTTCTTGAGCACTTCGCGATAGCCTCGCAATGTGCTGTACTTCAAGCTGGCTCTCTCAGCGAGGTAATCTTCAGCGACTTCTGCGAATGTTTTGCGAGTCTTCGGCTTGGTGAATTCAGCCAGGCCAGACCAATCATTGGTGGCATTCGCAACTGCGCGATGCTTCAAGATTTCTGCTAGCGCAAGCTCTGCTGCCTTGCGGTCGCGGCCGAAAGATTTCACTCGGCGACGGCCGTTGACCTTTACCGAGATGTACCAATTGTTACCACGTTTCCAGATACCATCTTTGACGCCTGCCATGGATTCTTCCTCCGGCGCGCGATTTGTCGAGGCACTATATACGGTGCTCTAATGATCGCACATTTAATGAGTATTTGCTAGTTAGAAAATCAGCATCAATACTTGATGCTAGCTAGTGTGAGCTGTGTCAGTTCCGTTAGCGGTAGACGAAGTTTCGCGCAATGTCATCTGGATCAAGTTTCGTGACCGTGTTCGCTTGAATGAACTCGTTCATTGCGTCTGTTGATATGAGAACACGTCGATTGATTTTGATGAATGATATTTGACGGGAATTGATAATGCGCCACATTGTCTTCAGTGACACGCCGAGATAGTCGGCTGCTGCGGCTACTGAATGAAGCTTGGGAAGTGTTTCGGACATGATGATCTCCTTGCCCACGATCAGAGTTCGGGGCGGGCAAATGTCGCTTCTTATCGCGACTTTTCGAACAAAAAAGATCGCCGGATCAAGAGTCGGCGATCAAGAAGAGAAATGACTGTCAACGTTCGCGCTTGAGTTCAGCAGTTGCTACTACAATTGTCATCGACACTTCGATTTTCTGTCTCTAGGGAAATTCCTGATTTCTTCGAAGGCTGGACGAATGGCTCATGTGAAACATGCATTGGAACTCGCAAAGAAAGACTTTGAGCCACATTTTTAGTGAGTTACAAGAAGTATGAGCTATAAATGAGCCCCATGAATGGTGCCTTTCAAACTTTTTGAGCTTTGCTCTTTAACTTGCCTTACCGAACGGTTGCACCGTCGGCGCGGCTTGCTTCGCTGCGAATACTTGCTGGTATCGCTTTCGTCCTGAGCCCGAAAATTTGAAGAGCTCGGCTTGACCGTTCTGCTAACATTCAACTCGCGACGGCGGTACATCTTTGTAGACCTGCTGTCCATCGAATCGCCGTCGCCCGAAATGGAAAGGGCAGAACGAGTCAATGCCCTACAATTGTCGGTTCTTAAAATGATGACCTGCTTTGCGATGGCGCGTATTTGCAGTGGATTTTGCTCGATGCGAAAAGTCGCACGGTTCTTAAGACAGCGTTCCAGTAAGCGATTCTGGATAAGAAGAGATTCTCTTTATCTTGCCTTCCCGAATGGTGTGCCACCATCGGTTCGACGCTCGTTTCGTTCGGTTACTTCGGCATCGGTTGTCCAGGAGGCAACGAGCGTTGCACAAATGCCTTGATCTCATCAGCTAAGAAGATCGTTGAGAAGTCTCCGTGATGTGCCTTAGGCTCCATCACCAACCAGTGAGGGCCCTGCGCCTGACTGTCCAACTCTTTGGCGTGGTGTGCATCGATAATGGGATCATTAGCGCCGTGAATCAAGAGGACGGGAACCGTTTTGTTGCTTCTGATGAACTGAAGCGAACCCATGTCAGGCTGCGGGAATAGAAACTGTGGATAGAATCTGAAAAACGGAACACGCTCAATGGCGACCTGATTGATTGAGTTGTACGGGCTGATGAGGATCACGGCAGCGGAGGGCGAGTGCTGCGCAACATGGCTTGCGACTGCGCTTCCTAAGGAAACGCCGCACTGAATGATCTTTGATGGTTTGATTTGTTTGTTGTTAACTAGAAAGTTATAGGCCGCGTTTCCGTCATCCAACAGTGCTTCATTGGATGCGGTGCCGCTGCTCATGCCGAAACCTTCATAGTCATAAGTGAGAACCGAGTACCCTGCAAGCAGCATCGTTTTTGCTAAGCCGAAATGTGTCGCGAGATTTCCGCCTTGTCCATGATGCAAAAGGATCGTGAATGCGGAGCTGGGCTTCTGGAAATACAATCCGTGAAGTTGATTTCCTGATTTAGCGGCGAAGGTTACCGGTTCACCGATAGCACCAAATACCTTCAGCGGAACGTCGGCGTAGCTCGTGACTTTTTTCGGCAGATACAAAAGGAAATTAGCTAGCACCATTGGTGACAATGCAAAATACCCGCCGACCAAAAGCACGGCAGCTGAAATCAAAGCGATGCGCTTTTTCTGTTTTATCATCACTTCGATGATACCGTCACCCATCCCTGCGTGTTCGCCGGTACGCACAGTTCCTCTATTGTCCCGGTGCGAATCGACGGCACTGCCTTGCACTTATTGCACTTGTTGCATTTGTTTCACTTGCGGGTTATGATGGTTGCTGGGAGGAACCGTAATATGGCAACAGTTTTAGACCGTCCATTCATACCCAGCAAGGCTGAGGCTGCTCAGGCCAAAGAGACTTTTGAACAGCTCCAGTCTGATAAATCCAATAAGCACTTCATTCTAGGCGCTCAGAGTGGGCAGCGGGCTGCGATCCCAGAAAGTGTCTTCAAGCTCGTCGTGGCTTTGTTAGGCGAAATCTCTCAGGGCAATGCTGTAGTGGTTATGCCTATGCGTGCGGAGTTGACGACTGTCGAGGCTGCAGATTTTTTGAACGTCTCGCGCCCGCACCTAATCAAACTTCTGGAGCAGGGAGACCTGGACTACCGCATGGTCGGCAGGCATCGCCGCGTTCTCTTTGAAGATCTTCTCAAATACAAGGAGCAGACGAAGCGGCGGCGTCTTAAGGCTATCGCTGAAATCACGGCAGAGGATGACGCTCTGTTCGGGCTTCAGGACTGATGAGTCAGACCTGTGTGGATTGCGTTCCTTGATTCATCCGTATTGTTTCCCGTCTTCATCAGCAACTTGCTGTTGTTCTTGAGCGAAGCAGAACTTTTTGATGTGCGCTGGAGCCGAGATGTTCACAAAGAGTGGATGGAGAGGTTCGTCGAGCGATATCCGGACACTGATCCGTCCGCATTGAAGCGAAAGCAACAACGCATGGACAGCTTGTTTCCTGATGCCCTGGTTGAGGGATATGAGCCGTTAATTTCAATATACGATCTTGACGATCCGAATGACAATCACGTCGCAGCTGCGGCTGACCGGGCAGGTTCGAATGTAATTGTCACTGACAACATTGAAGACTTTCCGAACGATAAGCTGCGCAACGGAATGTTCGCGCAAACTGCTGATGACTTCATCGCCGACCAGATTTATCTCACAAGCCGGAGCGCGCGACTCGTCGCGATTGCACTAATAAGGCACAAGAAGAGTTTGACGAAATCGCGCCCGAGTTGGCGACAATATTTGGAGCAACTGCGCGCGCGGCTTCCGCAGACGTTTGTTCTAGTAAACGATGCATCTTTCAGGGCGCTGATCACTGAAGCATTGGCAAGCGGCGAATGGAAATTCGAATGAGCGGTTGCGATTCGCTCTGAAACTGCTTATCAGCGCCATTTTACTTATCTGGAAAGAGCTTTCTGCCAGACAGCCTGTCCTGATCGAGCATTGTCTTTAGATTATCCCAATCGCTGGTGTCATCGCTCTGATCGCTAGTCTCAAGTAGGTGGTCGATGAATTTGATGGCCTCCGCAGCATCAGGCCACCTTACTTTCGAGGGTGGTTGCTCATCAGAATCTTTGCGGGATCTGGTCATGATTCAGCCGACATGGTGGCACTAGGCGTAGGTTGACTCGATTCTACCATCGATCTTGGGCTGCCAAGGGTATCACTGGTTTGCCATGTTTCACCGCATGGTGAAACTATCGAATTGAGTGAAATTGCAAGCATATTCGCCGGAATGGCTATATTTACTGCACAGTAAATATCTGATAAATGGTGAATATCGGCTGCCAGAAGCCGGATCCAGTTTGCAATAAATGAACTGACCTCAACAAGCTACCCCAAAATTCCATCAAAATCTGTGGCCCATTTTGTGGCCCCTCATGTGTCCATTCGGGACTATTAGCGCCACTTCGCGCAAACGACAAAAATCCCGAAACCCGCACCATCAAACAAAATCAATTGACGATTCTTGCTGAGAATGGCTCCCCAGGCGATTCTCGCCGCCTCCACCATTTTTTTTAAAACAGTGTTCAAAAAAACAGCAGCTCACACATTCGAACATTCGCGTTTTTGCGTTTGCAGGTGGCTGTACCGTGCGGCTCGAGTTTTATGTTACATGAGCTTAGGCTGGCTCAGTCGATCCAAGACGATGGTAGACAATGCGCCGATCGCGCAAAGTAAGCAAAATGCAGCTACCGTTACTAAAACTGGTATAGGCGCTTCCGCCATTTCATGATTTAAATACGTTGTTTGCGGTTTCTTCGGACAGTAGCGAACAGAAATAACCGTGCCTGAGCCAAAGTCATGAGACCTGGATAACATCTCTGCTTCAGACTTGCTGTATTCCAGTTCACTGACACTGAAAAATTTCTTGCCATCGACCTCATACGAATAAGCCAAATTGAGGCAATTTACTATTCTTCCCTGTCGGCTGAACGGGTCTTTACGGGTTCCAATGAAAGTGTGATCGACAACTCCTTTCGCTGTAGGCCAACCCGCCTCGGATACGATATTCCATGTCAGAAACAGGCACATCGCAAGAACTAGACTGGATAACGCAAGGACAAGTACGGAAACTAATGCCCTGCTAGACGTACTTTTGTTTGGGGCTCGAGGTGTCGCAAACATAACTTCCAAATCACTCATATCGATGCACCTAGCATATCTCGGATTGTCTCATCGCTCCTCTTTTTAATGGGCCGCTAACCAGGTTTCGTGTCCAGTCCATTACGGGTTTCAATGAAAGTCGTAGAGAAAAATTTTGCATAAACTCGATGCGGGCAGATCGTTTTTTCGGGTAAGTCTTGCGCATATCCATGGGTGCTGTTTTGTATATGCTTAAAGGGTGCGTCTCGTGTGTTCTGTTAGGTGGGATGTTTTCTATATGCACTAGATATGGTGCTAAGAGATCGAAGCGATGCAAATCCGAATTACCTCGCAACAGGTGTTAATGCGGCAATGCGTCAGATATTTTTGGGAATATGTGGACGATAAAATCGCATGAAAGCGCGTTCAATTTCACGAGCATCGCACTGTTTGCAGATATAATTGATTCTTGCGGATAGAAATTTCCAGGAGAACTCATGGTCGAAATATACGAGCAAACGCCTTTCGGCAGCGTAGAGTTCGCAGAGAATCCCGAGCCGCGCTGTCCTTGCATTTTGTTATTGGACACATCCAATTCCATGAAGGGTGCACGTATTCAGCAGCTCAATGAAGGGCTGGCTGTGTTCAAGCAACAGCTGGTCGAGGACAGGCTGGCGATGAAACGGGTGGAAATTGCGGTAATAACTTTCGGACCTGTAAAAGTCGAGACCGAATTTCAATCGGCTGCAAATTATCATCCAAGAGAGCTGAAAGCAGACAACGTGACGCCGATTGGTTCGGCTATCGAGAAAGCTATTCGTATGCTTCGTGACCGTAAGGATCGATACAAAGCAAACGGCATCGCGTACTACCGCCCATGGATCTTTTTGATCACCGACGGAAGCCCAACCGATTATTGGGAACATGCACGGCAGTTGATCAAAGAAGGCGAGGAAAAGAAAGAGTTTGTTTTCTACGCGGTCGGTGTTGATAAAGCTGACATGAAAGTGCTGAGCAAATTATCGGTCAGAACTCCGCTCAAACTAAAGGGGCTTGCCTTCAAAGAACTTTTCGCGTGGCTCTCAGCTTCGCTCAGCTCGGTGTCACGGTCCAATCCGGGAGACAGTGTGCCATTGACTAATCCAGTAGCTCCAGAGGGGTGGGCTGTCGTAAGTTGAATGCGACAAGCTGGACATGGGTTGCAGCTGCAGCGCGCGGCACGACGCACGCGCGGATGGACGCCCGTCTCCAAGATGCGTACAAGTGCTGTTTCATAGAAAATAGCGGAAGTCTTTTTGCGATTGTATCCGATGGTGCCGGCAGTGCCGTCCGAGGTGGCGAAGGCGCATCACTGGCGTGCCGAACCCTTTCCTCTCTTGTCCGCACTCATTATGCACACAACCGTTTTGCGCCATCGGATGAAACAATCCGTTCGTGGATTGACATTGTCAGGGCGCGAATCGACGAAGCAGCACAAAACCGCGGGCTCAAACCACGAGACTTCGCAGCGACGATTGTTTGCGCGCTTTCGTATGAAGGTGGATCGACATTCATACACATTGGAGATGGTTGCGCCGTCTACAAAGCCAGGAATTCAGAAGATTGGGTTTGCGCCAGTTGGCCGCAGCACGGTGAATACGCTTCAACAACGAGTTTCATAACTGATTATCCAGAACCAATTGTTCGTATCTCTAGAATAAATGTTCAGGTCGACGTGCTTTGTCTGCTCACCGATGGGCTTGAGCGGCTGGCCTTGGAGATCTCAGCGCAACGTCCTCACCGGGCATTTTTCGACGGTTTGCTGCGTCCTCTCAGCGCGAGCAAAATGATCGGGCGCGACTCAACTTTGTCTCAGCAGCTCGCAAAATATCTCGACAGTAGTGCTATCAATGCTCGCACCGATGACGATAAAGCGCTCATACTGGCGGTGCGCAAATGATGGAACTCGTAGTCGCAGGACAATCTGTCAGACTCGGAGCCCGCATTGGAAAAGGCGGCGAGGGTGAAGTCTACAAAGTAGAAGGGCTTGATTGCGCGGCGAAAGTCTATACGCTCAACGATAAAGCAAATCGAGAGCAAAAGATTGCAGCGATGATTCGCTCGCTGTCTCATTACAATTCGCAGTATGCTGCATTTCCGCTGGCAATTGCACACCAGAAAGACGGACGGTTCGCTGGTTTCTTAATGAACCTGGTGAGTGGTCGCAAGGCGCTCCACGAGCTGTATTCGCCTGCTGCGCGTAAGAAAACATTCCCGCATGCCGATTATCGTTTTCTGGTTAGAGCTGCGCTTAATGTGGCGCGTGCTGTTGCGTCGGTGCATGCATCAAATTGCGTGATCGGCGACTTAAACCATTCAGGAATTTTGATTTCGGATAGTGCAGACGTAACTCTGATCGATGCCGATAGTTTCCAAATCACTGATGGTTCGCGCCACTATCTGTGTCGAGTCGGAGTGCCGGAATACACACCGCCGGAATTGCAAGGCAAAAGATTCGGGGAGATTCTCAGAACTGTTGATCATGATGCTTTCGGACTTGCAGTCATTGTCTTCCAGTTGCTCTGCATGGGACGCCATCCATTCTCCGGTGCTTACGCATCAGGAGAGATGCCGATTGAACGAGCGATTCGAGAGAACCGTTTTGTTTACAGCAAAAAACGTTCGGTGGGAATGTCCCCGCCGCCAGGCTCCGTTGATATCGGGGTGTTTCCGCCTGATGTGCGTGAGCTGTTTGAGGCTGCTTTTGGCTTGAGTACAAAGCGTCCGTCAGCGCAGCACTGGGTTCAAGTCCTTACGTCGCTCGAAAGATCATTGCTGCGATGCTCCGTGCACGAGTTGCACTTTTTCCCGAACGGTGCGACAGCATGTCCGTGGTGCAAGATGGAGCAGCATCACGGCATGGTGCTATTCCTCCGCCCTCTATATAAAGCTTCAAGTTCCGCTCCTGTATTTTTCGATATCAAAGCTGCTTGGGCCGCAATTGAATCTGTTCCGATTCCGACTCCCAAAGATCTAGAACCGCAGTTTGTCGACATCGAACGGCCGCAAGTAAGCGATAAGATTCTCAATTGGAGAGAACATCGTAATCTTACTGCGTCACTGATGGTGGTGCTAGCCGGCGTGATGGCGCTCATTGCTCCTGCCGCATGGTTTATTTGGCTTGCTATAGCGGTGGCGGGAGTGCATAAGTTCACTCATCGTTTTCCACATACGAAACAGCTGCGAAGGCAGTATGAGAAAGTAGAGGCTGAGCTGGAGCAATGCAAGGCAGAATGGCGAAAGCACACCGGCGTTGAAGAACTACTGAAAATCCGCGAAGCGCTCGAAAAGGCAAAAATAGCTCTGGAACTTTTGCCTGAAGAGATGAAAGCTCGCGTTAACGACTACATGAAGAATCGGCAGTCGTTGCATTTGCGCGACTATTTGGAACAATTCCAAATTCAAGAAGCGAAAATTCAAAAAGTTGGCGCGGCAAAGAAAGCGGCATTGATCTCTTTCGGTATAGAAACTGCTGCCGATGTCACGCTCGAAAAAGTGTTGCAGGTTAACGGTTTTGGACCGAAGAATTCGCAGCAGTTGGTGAAATGGCGCGAAGATATCGAAGCACAGTTTGAATACAGCCCGCACACGAATCGCGTAGACAGTCAGTTCCGCCAAACGATTGAAGGTGACATCGAGGCGAAAGCTAGAGTGCTGCGAAAACAGCTAAGCAATGGTGCGCAAATTTTGTCGGACGCGGTTCAGAATTTGAAAAATCGTTCAACGACACCTGATGCAAGGATGAGCAAATTGCATCGGGATTTGATTCAACTTAAGGTGGATTTGAAATACTTGAAGGAGCGCCCACCTGTTTCAAACGCGTCTTGGAGAGCTGCAAGACCTAATTGTCCTATCTGCAACGGGCGCATGATAAGACGGGTGCTGAAGAGCGGTCCTAACGCCGGAGCACGCTTCTGGGGTTGCCACCGCTATCCCAAATGCAAAGGGACGCAGAGCGCTTAGTGCTTCACCTTGTTCAGAACTTCGCCTTTGACGCTTTTTGTTGCCCTGCAACTAATTCAGCAGACGTGTTCGGCTCGCCAGTGAAATTATGGTGAAACTCGACAAAGAACTCGTGACCCCACCTGATAGTGCTTCCACATTTTCGTCAGCGCACCATTGTGTTTCAACAAACTGTGGAAATCGCCTGATTCGATCACTCTTCCGCCTTCCAGGACGTAGATGCGATCGAACAGATCCAGCAGGTGCAATTTGTGGATTGAGGAGACCAGACATTTATCTTTGAATTTACTCAAAACGCCAGTGTAGATCAGCCGCTCATTGTATGTATCCACGCTGCTTGTCGGCTCGTCGAGTAATACCAGTTGCGAATCGCGCGCGAAGAATAGTCCGCGAGCAAGCGCTAATCTCTGCTTTTCGCCACCGCTGAGATTGACACCTTTCTCTGCAATATTGGTGGCAACTCCCTGAGGGAGTCGCGCCAATACTGGAGAAAAGCGAGCAAGCTCGATCGCTTCCGGCATCGCAGTTTCATGTGCTTCGAGCCCGAACGTGACGTTTCTCTCGACAGTATCATTGAATAACTGCGGATCTTGCGGAAGCAGGGTCGTTTCAGCGGCCATATGTTTCAATCCAAAAGGCAATGGTTGTCCATCGCACAAAACTTGCACAAAATCCGGTTCTTGCAAACCGCGCAGCAAGGTCAACAGAGTGCTCTTGCCACTCCCGCTTTCGCCAACCAGCGCAATACTTTGCCCTCTATTCAATTCAATATTGATATTTGAAAGATGCATTTTTCCTCCCTCTGCATCTTCATAAGCGAAGTTCAATTGGCTGATGGAAAGCGTATTCCAATTGGTGGGCAACGCATAATGCTGACTGTCGGTTGCAAGAGTCGAAGCCGCTTGCACTATTGTGTCTGCGCTCCTTACGTTGGTTGCATGGCGCACAACATGCCCGTACATCATCGCGAAATCACCGAATGTATCGCCGATTCGGCGCAGGTATTCAAACAGTGCCAGAAAAGTCCCAGCCATTATCTGGTGTCCGTTCGATAGGCAAGAGTGCGTATAAAACCCCAGCACGAGCACCATCATTGTTGCTACCAACATTGTGCTGATGAACCACTTAGTTTCATTCAACGCCGTGCTGCTCTTTATGAGTTCGAGTTGAGCGAGTATCCTGCGGGCAACCTCGCTTTCTGTGCGACTTTGAAGCCTAAGCATGATTACGCTTTCGACATTGCTTACATAGTCATGAACAGCAGAAGCGACACTGTTCTCCGAGCGATTCAGGGATTCAAATAAATCCGAAAGGAAATTGTAGACCCAGATCTCGAGAATCAAAGCTATTACCGTTGTGGTTAGTGCGGCAAAGCCTGCTGCCGGCATAAAGAGGCATAG
>PNKB01000017.1 GCA_013997645.1 Cyanobacteria bacterium PR.3.49 | reverse complement strand
AATGCCGCCACCTTTCAACTTTCTGAAGGGAACTCCACCGTTTGCTGCGACATATCCGCCGCCATGCCTGCCCGTTTGAGCGGTGGCAGTAACGTTTTTCACCAGGTTGATGGTGCCGGCGCTTTTATCAATTGTGAATTGATACGGCGAGTAAAAGTTGCGCCCAAGCAAAGCAGGGACACCAGTCCTGTCACTGACCAGAAGAGGAAAGTTTCTGCGCTCGATGCCGCCCACTCTTAAATTGACGCTGACCCGCCAGTTGTCTGTAATGGCATTGCCTACGCCGATTGACTTGCCGGTCGGCGGTCCGGTTGGCTTGCTGAGCCCGCACCGCGCCAGGTCATCCATGCCGATCACAGTCTGATCGCAACCTGTGTCAAAGACAAAATCCAGCGCCCGACCATTCACTTGACCGGCAACAACGATATGCTGCCCATCCTCGTTTTTAAAGTGCAGTCTTTCTTGCGGCGGCAGCCCTGCTTCATCATCACCGCCCCCGCTTGATCCTGAATACGATCGCACAGATGAAGCCGACGAATACGAGCTGACACCACTGCTGCCGCCACCGCCAGCACTTCTCACCGCACTGCCGCCCATGCCGCGCAAGGCTTGTTGCGCCAGCCGTCCGGCTTGCGAATTGGGATAACGAGTGACGAGCTTGTTGTAGAATTCGAGCGCCTTGGGCGTGTTGCCCATTTGCTGGTATGTGAGCCCCGCGTAGTACATAGCATTGGTTTGCTCCGGACTGCGCACCAGAACAGTCTCAAAACAGCCGGCTGCGCGCGAGAAATTTCTCTTTTGATAAAACTCAACGCCTTCGGCAAACGGATCAGCTTGAGCGGCGGAAGAAAAAAGCCAAACAGCAGCAATTGCACACAACGCTGCATTGCCTAATTTCGTCGCCGCTCTGAGGGTTCCACTTTCGCGCTTTGAATTCATGCGCACCTCATTGACTTAGACTTTCAATTCGTCCGCGATGATGACCTTCTGC
This sequence comes from Cyanobacteria bacterium PR.3.49, assembly GCA_013997645.1. Lineage (GTDB taxonomy): Bacteria > Cyanobacteriota > Vampirovibrionia > Obscuribacterales > Obscuribacteraceae > QKMZ01. The sequence continues at coordinate 46,171 of PNKB01000017.1, read as the reverse complement.
AGTTCGGACGTTCCCTGGCAAATTTCCATCATCTTAGCGTCGCGATAGAATCGCTCTGCCGGCGAGCCTTCCACAATTCCTGTGGCGCCCATTACTTGAATGGCTTCACCAGTTTGAAAGCGTGCTGTTTTCGATGATAACAATTTCGCCATAGCCGCGCACTTTCTGAACTCCTCGGGAGATTCATTGAAAGCCCAGGCGGCTCTCAAAGCCAGCATGCGAGCGGCAGCCAGATCAGTGCTCATGTCCGCCAATTTCCATTGAACGCCTTGAAATGCGCCGATGTTCTTGCCGAACTGCTGCCGCGTGCGCGCATGTTCGACAGCCAATTTCATGGCGGCATTGGTCATGCCAATTGAAGCCATTGCCAGGATGGTTTTTGCAGTATCGAGCGCAAATTCGATTTGTTCGATCGCATCACCCTCGAGCCTGCTTCCTTCAGCCAGCGGTGCTTCGGTAAAGACAATCTCGTCGGCGCTGGCGGAGCGCAAACCCAGCTTTTTGGGACCGGAACTCACTTTTGCTGATTTGCTGTCACCGGCATCAACCAGCCAGAGCGAAAGCTTTCCTGTCTCTTCGTCTTTAGCGGCAACCACGAGCAAGGATGCGATTTCGCCGTTGACCACCCAGATCTTCTTGCCATTGAGCTTGGGAGATTCTTGTTTGGTCGTCGCCACGGATTCAATCAAAGAATAATCACTGCCTGCGTTTTCTTCATTCAGACAGAAAGCGCCTATCGCTTCTCCGCGAGCTAGCAGCGGCAAGTACCTGGACTTTTGACGATCGTCACCGTAGCGCTTCAGCAGTTCCACAACCTGCACGTGAGCAGAAATTGCCAGTCCCAGCCCGGCTTCGTACTCGCAAGCGGCCTCGACAAAAAGCGATTGCTCGAGAAAAGAACCGGATGCACCGCCATATTCTTTTGCAATCGTCAAACCCAGAAAGCCTGTCTGACCGAGCTTCTGGAGAAATTCTTTCAGAGACGCTTTGCCTGAATCCAGATCTTTGGCCGCCGGCTGAATTTCTTCTGCCGCATACTTTTCATACTGCTCTTTAAGCGCTTCTTGAGACGAACTTAAGAAGGTGTTCACTGGGCACCTCATAACGCGGACTTCAGCCGCAGACAACAACTAACCTGACCAACGCTAGATCTTATCACTGCTTACTTAGAATCCGGCTCAGGCAACAGGTCTTCTTCAGCAAGTTTCTTGAATGTCCGCTCTATGACTTCCGACTGCACTTGGTCCTTTTTCAGCAGGTCGTCTATCCAAAAACGCAGGCGCATAACCAGATTGTCGGAGGTGATGGCAGTGGCAAGCAGCTCCACCGGCGGATCTTTCACGACACCGGGCGCGCCTGAGGCCAACTTAACCAGAGCTTTTCTGAGCTTATCCAGATCGACTGTGTGTTTGACGGGGAAATCGAAAGAGATCAAGTGAGTGGACTTGGGAGTAGTCAGGTTGACAAGCTGGCTGGCTGTGCACTGCTGGTTGGGGATGACGGCAAAATCATCGTCGCGCAAGCGCACTTTAGTCGATCTCCAGCCTATCTCTACAACCTGCCCGAGCGTAGCCGTGTTGGGGTCGGTGCCCACCATAATCCAATCGCCCTGTTTGAAACGCTTTTCAAAACTCATGGTCAAACCCGAGAATAGATTTTTTAGCGTGTCTTGCAAAGCAAAACCAAAAACGGCGGTGATCAAGGTCGACGTTGCCAACAGAGGCATGATATTGATGCCAAGCGTCACGTTCAGCAAAAGCAGCCCGACGCCGACATAAATGGCGGTCAAGACAACAAAGCGAAATACCGACGGGACATTGGCGTCTTGACGTTTGGCAAAGTACCAGCCGAAAACAGCCAGATCAAAAGCGCTGACGAAAACGTGCAAGGCAAGAAAGGCAGTAATGCAAATGGCCAGGGGCGTAATTTTCGTGCCTAACCCGTGCGGCAAGAGCTTGAGAAAAGGAAAACCGGCCAGAAGCAGGAGCAGCGCTTGCAGAGGAGCATCAATTTTGGAAAAGGCTTCGGTTTCCAGGTTGTTGTCCTGAAAAATATGCAATTTCTTCCAAAGCAGGCGCAGGGAAGCGCGCCTGTTGAGCAATAGCACCAGCCAAAGCAAAGCTGCCCAAAACGGAACCGAATACTCGTCGGAGGTGGCCAGACGGGTTATCTCACGCAACATCGGTTCTAAAATCTGGAGATCCATATACATCCGTTTTGCAACGGACAATATTATTGCAGAGCCGGAGCCCAAGCATGATAAGCTCACGTGCAACTAGCGAATACGGTTTTCCATGGCTCTCACTCCTTTCCAGCGCATTGTAAAGCGATTCAATTCGGTGTTTTCTCACTTTAGAGAAAAGACTGCTGTTGAAATAGAAGCTTTCGAGTTGGAGCATTTTTTGCTCTATCACGGACTGATTGGCAGCAGCCCGGAAGGGCAAAGAAACTTTCGCGACGTGCGCGCCGACTTTCTTGCCGCCGTGAAAAACAAGAGCAGCGTGCAAATGGGCATCACGCTCAAATTAATGCCGCTTTTCTGGGAAGACAAACTGAAATCTATAGCAGCCGAAGTCAAAGACACGCAAAAAGAATCGATTATTGCCTGCCTGATGCCGGACAATCGTGACGGCATGCTGGCGCCGAATCAGAATCCTCCTTTTGCAGAGGACTGGAGAGTAAGAGCTAACGCGGCTACTCTCATAGCTTATGTAGGCTCACCAAATGCAACCGAGGTCCTGACCAATTCCCTCAACGACACCGCCGGCAGTGCCAAAAGCGCATTCTGCCATACTGTGCTGGCGCTGGCGGCAATCAAAACGCCGGACGCTCTGAGAGCCGTCGAACCCTATATGTTCGCCGATGAGCCGTGGTTTCGCGTCGATTCCATAAACGCAATTTCGCACTGGCCTTTCGACACGATTTCAGAAATCATCTCGGAAGGTTTGACTTCGCTCAATAATCTTGCCGATTACTCTGCAGTAGCAACGGCACGAAATCACAAGCCCCTTTTGTTCCTCAACGACAAAAGACCAAGCGTCCAAAATGGCGGCATGTCCATGATTTTGGCGCTCTGCTCTCCACAGCACAAAGCATTCTCCGCCGAGCAATTATTGCCTTTCGATTTGGGCAATTGTTTGGAACCTGTTCTAAAACTAGCCGCAGAAAGTCCAAGTGCATTGAGAATTCGCACGGCCATCTTTCTGCTGGACTGGATCACTGCAAACAGGCTGTCAATGAACACTCTGGATCAGTCGACGCCGGACATGAAAGCTCTCGATAAAGCAAAAGACTCCCTCATTACTGAAAAAACCAAGAACGAAATTAGCAGCAGATTTTCCAAGCACGAGTGGAAAAAAGCATCGAAGGATATCGTCAAAGACCTGGAAGGCATCTGCCTTATAGCACTCACTGGTGAATTCAAAAACGAAAGCCAGATTGCGAAATTGGAAGAATTAGCCTCGCACGAAAGTTATTTGTATGCCGACTCAGCAGTCGAAGCCCTAGGAAAAATCGGCGTTTCCACCTCTGCAGAAAAACTGATTCAAATTGCCAATCGCCTCGTCGATCAAAAATCTCGCAGCGCCAAAGCTCTCAGTGCGCAACCGGTGATTGAAGAAACACCGCAAAAGAGCGTGACTTACTGGCACATTCTCAATGCCTTGGGCAATTTAAAATCAGATGCATCATTTGATTTTCTGCTCTCGGCTGTCAGCGACTTTGCGCCTGACAAAAGAGAAAAAGCTCTCGCTTCGCTGATTTCCGTCGGCAAGGAATTAAATTTGTCGGCCGACAAAAAAGCAGCGATGCATGAGTTCTTAATCGAAGCGTTTAAGGACCCCTCCAATCTCGTCAAGCAAACGGCAATCGAATCGGCGGCAGTATTGAACGATGCCGCCCTCATTGAAGAGGTGGCAACAATGGCACAAGCGAAGGAGACTTCGCTTTGGAAAGAGGCGCACCGTGCGCTTAAGTCGCTGGCCAAGACTGGTCACAAAGAAGAAGTGATGGCGGCGGTAAAAAAACGCATCGATGCCAGCGGCGATTCGACTCGTCGCGAGCGCCTGACCAAATTGGCGAGCGAATTAAATTAGCCTGTTTATCAGACACAGCAAACACGGCAAAACCCTTGCCAGTACTGCCTTTCAAAGTCGCGAACATTCTTATATGAGTCCGTGATAAGGTAGTGTCAGGAAAGTCAGGTGACCCGTGTATCAAGCGCACTGAGGGTTTAGAGGTGGCCGAAGCCAAAAAAGGTGGCGGTTCAAACGGTAAAGGCGCTAAGGGTAAAAAGCCCAAAGGCAAAGAGTCCGATGCGCAATCCGCTGCCAAGAAAAAGGCGGCGGAATCGAATCCGGAGGCGCCTTTAGAACAGCCGAAAGCGACGGTTGATAATGCAGAAACTGCAGAAGCAATTGTTTCTGATGTTCCTGAAATTCCTGAAGTTTCAGAATCTCCTCCGGTGGTCGAGCCTTCCGCTCCAACTGAAACACCCGTGCAGGCTGAATCTTCAAGCCCGGCACCGACGGCAAAGGTGGAAAAAACCACACCCCCTTCTGTAGATTCAGAAGCATTGCTGGCAAAAAAGCTGGCCCAAGCGCCGCCCGCCGAAGGAAAAATGCAACAGCAGCGAGTTTCGCGAATACTCGATGCGGTCCTTGATGAACCTGTCCAGGAATCAGAAGGACATCATGGTTTTAAACATCCGCTCTTTCTGGATGTAATCCTGGCGGTAGGCCTTTTGGTGGCAATGGCCGGCTTCTCTATCGGCATGTTCAAAATTTACATCACCCACTCTGCCAAACAAAGCATCAACCAGCAGAATTATCGGGCTGCTATAGCCTTACTGAAAGGCACGCCTTTGCCTGGTTTTTTCAATATCGCCGGGTCGGAAGATTCAATCGAGCTGCTCAACCGAGCCCTCTACCTCGATGCTATTTCAAAACTGGAAATCAACAGAGACGATGCCGGTGCTCTTGAAGAACTGCAACAGATAAGACCGGGATCCGGTTATTTCGAGCTGGCGCAGGACTTGCTGCGCGACAATTCTCCGCCTCCCAAAATGCAATTGGAAGGCGGCGCAATACATGACGCCAATCCCAGCGATCCGGAAGTCAAAGAAGCCAAGCCGATAGTTCCGGATGACGATCTCAAGGACGCCAGCCCATAGCCACCGGACAATCACCGCTCAGAGCTTCCCAATCACTTCTAAAGAACTATTGAACTTCGTGCCCAGGCAGCTGTGCAAAGCTCTTTGGAGTCGAGGTTGTCTTTCTTGCCTTGATCAGCTTGTTGATGACAGTCGTATCAACAGCTGGACGCGCTGCCGGTGCATTTTCATACATGACCACGTCCGGCACGAAACGCTCATTAGCGCGTAACTTGCTCATCAGGCTAGGGTTTTCGCTACTTTCTTGCGAAACCACGATTTGCGAATTGGCGGCAACAGCGCACATCAAAGTGGCTACCGCAGCGGCGATGATTGGATCAATTGTCCGTCTTAAAAGAGAGGTATGCATGTTTTCTCCTCCCGAATGCCAACGAGTGGGGTCGCCCTGCAACCAATGTAGTACTGGTCGGGCAGATCTCACCAAGCCTTAATAATCTATTTGAAATACTTGCAACATACCTGAACCATTGATAACAAATGGTTCACAGGTTCTTTGAATCCGAGCCGAAAAACCGCCCCAGCGCGCAAAATAGGCTTATTTAGCGACTTTTGACTAATTTCTATTATTCGACGACGAAATCTTTGTAAGCATCGGCAGACAGAGCTTGGTTCAACTCGTCCTTATTGGTGAGCTTGACCTTGATCATCCAGCCTTCGCCGTAGCAATCGCTGTTTACCAGCTCGGGCTCGGACGAGAGCTTGTCGTTGATGGCGGTAATTTCACCACCACATGGCATAAAGAGGTCGGAAACCGACTTTACAGACTCGATAACGCCAAATTTTTCTTCGTTTTTGAAAGACTGCCCGACTTTGGGAAGCTCGACGAAGGTGACATCGCCCAACTGGTCGGCGGCAAAGGCTGTGATGCCTATGGTCGCCGTATCACCTTCAACACGCACGTATTCGTGGGATTTGACGTACTTCAGTTCGGCTGGGTAAGTGAGCATGCTGAATCTCCAAGCTTGATGAAATCCGAGTAGCACTTGGCACCCTCGGAATGCGAGGAAAAGATCTTAACACCATAGGAAAGCGCCGGTAATGCTTTTCATGCCTTGGTATACAACCTTGTTTGCGAATTTTTGACTTTCCCCCTAATTCTGCCCGACTCACGGTTAACCCAATTGTTCGACGAGTTCGATCGGTTTCAATCTAGAAAGTGAGTTCTCAATGCGTATCGCCATTCCCGCGAAAGTCCTCGACCTCTTATCGCTGGCAACACTGTGCGTATCCTATGGTCTTTTCGTCACTTCTTTCGCTGCAAGATTGCACTAGAAATCAGGCCCATGTGAACAACCTTACCGCTTTCGCGCTCGGCGATGCTTGGCAGAATCCTGCCGGCCACGTCCATAGCCGCAATTGCGCATGCTGCAAAGCCGACCCGTTCAGAAAGGACGCTCAACGCCTGAAAGCCGATCTGATTGATGGCAATAACCAGGTTTCTCAATTATTGAAATCGATGGAAATCAATCCGCTCTACTTTGGACCGGACGATCCGCAAGAGGCGACTGAACCGGCGCATCGCATCATCATTATTTAGAACAGCGACCTATTTGGCGCGCTTGTACCACGGGCGGCGCACCACATGTGCTACCACCATATTGTCGCGGATTTTGATTTCAAGCTGCGTGCCTTCCTTTGCGAGCTCAGGCGGCACGTATGCAAATGCGATCGGATAACCGACGTGAATTCCGGTTGAGCCGCTGGTTACGACACCAACTTGCTTGCCTTCGGAATAAACTTCATAACCCTGGCGAGGAAGCGCTTTTCCTTCGCTACGCAAACAAACGCATTGCTTCGGCAAACCTTTTTCCTTTTGCGCTTTCAGCTTGTCGCGGCCAATGAAATCACCTTTCTCCAGCTTTACACTCCAGCCGAGACCGGCTTCCAGGGGTCCGGTTTGATCGTCCAGCTCATGACCATAAAGCGGAAGTCCGGCTTCAAGACGGAGAGTATCGCGAGCACCCAAACCACACGGCTCGATGCCGTATTGCTCGCCACCTTCCAAAATGCGCTTCCAAAGCTTTTCTGCATCGCCTGTAGCGCAAAAAATTTCGAAGCCGTCTTCACCGGTATATCCGGTTCTGCCGAAACTGATTTCAATGCCGTCTACCTGTTCTTGCGAATAAGAGAAGGAAGGCAGATTGCTGAGATCTTTGCCGACCAGGTCAGAAAGCAACTTCACAGCCATCGGTCCTTGCAAAGCCAGCAATGCGGTGTCATTGGAAATGTTTTTCAATTTCAAATTCTTGTACTTGCCGGCATGCTTCTGGAGCCAGCTCCAATCTTTTTCCATATTGGACGCATTGACGACAAGAAGGAAATCATTTTCTCTGCGATAAACAATCAAATCATCAACGGTGCCGCCTTCTTCATTGACGAACTGAGTGTAGAGCGCCATATTCGGACCACTCAAACGATTGATGTCGTTGGCCACCATGTATTGAACAAAGGCATGAGCATCGTCGCCCAGTGCAAGAAATTCACCCATGTGAGAAACATCGAACAATCCGACTTTATTGCGAACAGCTTGATGCTCGAGAATATCCGACTTGTAGCGCACCGGCATATTCCAACCGGCAAAATCTACCATTCTTGCACCAAGACTTTTGTGCACCGCCGCTAGTGGCGTTTCCTGCAAAGCTGTCGCAACCATCTCTCTTTCCTCGAATGAGTTTGTGAACAAATTTCGGCACACCGGCAGGCGTGCCATCACTTGAGATCATCGGGCTTCCGAACCGGACGTCCGGACCTGACGAGGTGTATAGATTACCACTAAGACAGGGTTTCGTTCTTATCCTTGAAAACGCAAAGCGGAAAACTGAAACCGGTTACGCCTTTTCAGCCAAAAGCAGAACCCGGCAATTGGGGTTCTGCTTTTTCAATTCTGTCGATTGTCGAACTTCCGCTAGCTGGCGGGACGCTCCGGCAAACCAAGAACAGCCGCACTACCGGCGGTGCACTTGATGCCTTCTTCATCGACGAGCACTTCGCCGCATTCTCTTTCTTCCACCTGCCAGGCATCGAAATAGTTGCGGATCAACCAGCCGCGCGACGCCCCCGCATCCAGTCTCGTCCAGGTCCAGCCTGCTGAGCTGCTAATCGAGCTAACATCGCCTCTTTCATCATATGAAATCGAATATAAAGTCTCAATATCGCGATAGCGGAAAAGAGTAACTCTGCCGTCATCATCCTTTGAGAAACGATCTCCATATTGGTTCAAAAATGTCACTTCACTCGATTTGAATTTTCGGCGCCTGTCACGCGCTTTCTTCCACTCCGGATAATTCTCGTGAACGGCCGGATTCATCCAGACCTCATCTGTGGACCAGTTGCGTTTGTACTCTGCGTACATAGCCAACCTCACTTTCTGGTTTTATAGCTTTCGCCACACTTTCTTATAGAGTCTTGCCCTATGGCAGTTCAGGCCAAACCAAGATTAAGGGTGTTTTGAAGGCCAAAACATCTGACCTTTTCGAAAGCTCAGTGCCGTTTTCGGGAATTCTCCCAGCCAGAGGTCTTGATTAAATGTCGGGGTCGCATGAAAAAAGGGGGGACGCTGCCGTCCCCCCTCTGTGTATGGTGTGATCGGATTTCTCCGGAGGAAAAAATTTCTTCGACCCTCGGCGGACTAAGCTGCCTCGGTGTCCTTTTTCTCTTCGTCACCTTCTTTGGATTCTTCGTCGCCTTTCGCTTCGGTTTCTTCTTCGGATTCCGCAGCGACTGCGTCTTCTTCCTTCTCGTCTGAGCTCTCTTCTTTGTCTTCTGATTCTTCGGCTTCAGTTTCAGCAGCAACCGCATCATCTTCTTTCGACTCTTCGCCGCTTTCGGAATCAGCAACTACCTTTTCGCTTTCTTCGCCTGAATCTTCCTTCTCTTCGGATTCTTCGGCGTCCTCAGCTTTCTCATCACCTTCCGACTCGGCAGCAGGCGCTTCGGACTCTTCCTTGTCGCCTTCGTTTTCCGAATCGTCTTGCGACTTTTCTTCGCCTTCGGCTTCGCCTGTCGGCTCTACATCTTCACTGTCTTCAGCCTTTTCTTCTTCGGCATCTTCAGCCTTTTCTTCTGCGGCGTCTTCAGCCTTTTCTTCTTCGGCGTCTTCGGCCTTTTCTTCTTCGGCGTCTTCAGCCTTTTCTTCACCAGACTCTTCAGATTTTTCTTCGCAGCATTCTTCAGACTTGTCTTCGCATGCTTCTTCCGATTTTTCTTCGCCGCTGCATTCTGGTTCTGCCGGCGGTGCATCTGTCGCTTCTGCAGTATTCTCTAATTCTTCGCCGGAAGTCGCTTCGGGCGCTGCCTCTTGGACATCGCTTGCTTGGCTAACTGCTGCGGCTTTAGAATGGTTTTTTTTCTTATCGTTTCTCTTTTTTGACATAACAAAATGTCCTCCCTTATGCGTACGTAAGCGAGTCCAGCAGTGTTCGCCCGAAACGCTTTGCCTGCTCGCACTCGCGCAGCAATGAGCGAGAACAACACAGCTTCGGTCACGGGTTCTGTTCGTGGAATATCCTTCTCTTTCATTATGCAGGAAAATGATCTAGCTGTGCATACTTCCCGTCAAAATCTAGGATTAAATGTTGTCAGGAGCCTCGCAAACCGGCCGATAGTGGCACCAAAAGTAGTGGCGCTACCTGTAGCGCACACATCTACTACACTCACTATGAATTTCAAATCAATGATCGCCCCGAGAGCCAATAACATCAACCAGTCTCTCTCTTGCAGACTTCAAATGCTATTACATAGCCTCGTACTTCTCTGACGAGAAGACCGCTTTGACTCTTCAACCATTCGCGCAATTTGCGCAAGCGATAACGAGGTATGTTTGGAACAACCGGTAAATACCGGAAGCAAAAACTTCCAATTTCAATTTGCTTGAACCGCTTAAACGGCCAAGAAAGAAAGTGCACTCTCAGCGCAAGCCGTCAATTTGCTTTCCGGAAAAAATAGCGCAAGAAATTTTCGCCTGCAATCTTTGAACAATCGGCGCAACAAGTCTTACTGGTCGATGCCACCATCTCTGGTAGTACTACGATCGCGCGTATCACCGCCTTCCTCACCAGCCTTGATGCCATCCTGTGGCGATTCCTGGGCAGCATGTCCCATAGTCTGCTGGACTGCTTTGATTTCTTCTACTTGCATTTTTTCCATAGTGAGCAATCTGGTTTCAAAATCAAGCAAACGCCGGCTCACCCATGTCGCTTCTCTGCAAAGAAGCAAAGTCACTTCCCGCCCGCCTTTGACGTTCTTTTCATCGACATGACCCTTGATGATTTTCAAAGTGTCTCCCATAAGAACCAGGGACTGACCGAGATTCTCATACATCCGGCTCCACTCTTTTTCAGTTTCGACAGGGAGGTATTTCGATTGTTGATCCAGTTCGTTAGCTCTGGCAAGAAGCTCTCCAACCACAAGAGACAGACGGGAATGGTAGGTTCGCAAGGCAAGCAAATCCCGCTCGCGACGGGCATTCAGGTAGCGCGAGATTTTTCGCCAGCCGACGGCGAGGAAAATCAAACCCGTCAAACTGCAGAAGCAGAAAAACGCTATGAGTACAAATAATAGAGGGGCAAGAATGGGCAATTGCTTTCCTGAATAGTGATATTTTTCAATCCTCCTTCACGATAACACCGCCGGTGTTTCTCGGGCACAAACGCACGGAGACCTTGCAAACACCGGCAAATACTGGGTTATGTAGAAGGCTGCAAACTGGTCTTGCTGAAACCCACTCACACTGTCACTTTTGCACAACCGAATAGTTAATGTGGACAATTGATAAATATAGTTTTCAATTGCAACAGACATAGTGAATATATGACTGGCTCTCATTCTTGCGCCGCTTGACATCCGCGGTGTATAAGCTCGACATATTTGCTCGGATTGATTCCGAAATTCCTGTGCTAAACTCGTGACAAGTTAGAGGCGATTGCCCAAGATTAAGTCGCCCGGAAAAATTTGGCTATTCTTCAGTCCCTTGCACAGCAGGAAAGTATATGACCTTTCCAAATCAGCCTTCTTTCAAATCCACTATTGAAGAGCTCAAAGACGCAGTCAACCGCTCACAAGGCGCAGACCACGAGTCCGTAAAGCTGATCTCGCAAATCGAAGCAATTCTCGAAGAGATCGAAAGCAAGATGCGCCCGGGCGCTCAAGTAACCGGCGTGCAAATGCAGCAAATTCCTGCCCAGGAAAGTTATGTCGCACCTCAGGGCATCACTGCGGCAACAATCATCGCCATTTAGTTCTGATAAGCAGCGCTCATTCGTTTCAATTGCTCGGCAATGTCGGCTGCAGCATTGGGCTTACCCATCGCGGCAATTGCAGTTTTCATTCCGGCCAGCTTTTCTTTGTCGAAGAGTATTGTCTTTACTGTCGACGCCAGTAAGCCTGGATTTAAATCCTTTTGCAAAAGCACGGCCGCTGCGCCATTTGCTTCAAGGGCACGGGCATTGTGTTCTTGATGGTTTTGCGCCGCAAAAGGATATGGAATGAATATAGACGGCGTTGCAGTTACGCAAAGCTCGCTAATGGTCATCGCACCAGCTCGAGAAACAGCCAGATCACAAAGAGCATAGGCTATGGAAAGATCGTCGAAGTAAGCTCTGTAACAGTATCTGGCATTGTCCAGAATTTCTTTGGGCAATTGTTCCTTGTACTCGTGGAAATTTTTTTCGCCGACCTGATGAATAATCTGCATTTTGTGCGGATCGGAAAACAACGCAGGCAAGGCGGCAAAGAGCGCTTGATTGATCGCTTGCGCACCCTGCGAACCGCCCGTTACAAGAAGAGTCGGTAAATGACTGACCAAACCCAGTTGCCGTGCCGCTTTCTCACGATCGAGCAAAGTCACGAATCCTTTGCGAACGGGATTGCCGTTGAATATCGTCTCGCCGATTTTGCTTACGAGCTTTTCCTTGGCTGATGGCATACCGCAAGAAATGATTGATGCTCGCTTACTGTAAAACTTGTTGACGAGCCCCGGGTGCGCATCCGGCTCGTGCACGGCATAAGGAATTCCGGATGTGGCCGCACAGCTGAGCGGCGGTGCCGATGCATAACCGCCCGTTCCCAACACAGCGGTCGGTTTAAACTTGCCGAAAAGTGTAGAACACTGGCCTATTGCTTGAGCCATCTCCAGGGGCCAGGACAAAAGCTTGGCAGACAGTGTGCGCGGCAGGCCGGATACCTGAAAGCCAACAAAATCCAGACCGCGTTCTTTTGCCAGTCGTTCTTCAAGGTGCCCTTTTGCACCTATATAAAGGATGGCCTTGACCGATGGATCGTCCCTCAATTCGTCGGCGACAGCCAGCGCCGGGTAGACGTGCCCGCCGGTGCCACCACCAGTAAGAATGAGTCTATGCTCCGTCTCGCCCATTAACGTGCCGGTATCGGCTGTCTGGCCGGTTGCAGGTCATCTTCGTCATCGTCCTCGTCCTCCGACATTTGCCCGCGGTCACGAGAAACAGACAGCAAAACACCCACCATCGAAAGTGTAATGACGAGCGATGTGCCGCCGTAGCTGATGAAGGGAAGGGTAATGCCGGTAACCGGAAGCAGTCCGGTTGTGACCATGATGTTGACCATTGCCTGCAGCGTAATCGAGCTGGTGATGCCGATTGCCAGAAAACGGCCAAATAGCGTGCGGGCACGCAATGCAGTGCGGAAACCAAAATATCCGAAAAGCACATAGAGAGAAATCAAAACGCAGCACGGAATCAAGCCGAATTCTTCGGCAATGACAGCGAAGATGAAGTCGGCATGCTGAACAGGCAGATAGAAAAGCTTTTGCATCGACCGTCCGAAGCCTACGCCGAAAAGCCCGCCGGAGCCGATGGCCAGCTGCGCTTGAATAGCGTTCCATCCCTCTTTCTGTGGATATTTATAAGGGTCCAACCAGCTCATGATGCGGGCCATCTGATAAGGCGTTTTTTGCACATGGTGCCACATATATCCAAAAGCACCACCGCCGGCAAGAAGAATCAAAAGCGGGTTGAGCCCTCCGGCAAACAGCAATGCCACCATGCCGCCGGAAATCATCATTGCAGTGCCCAAGTCAGGCTGTTTTACAACAATGGTGGCCATGACGAGAATGACGGCGATGCGCACCAGCACTTGTCTGTGCCACCAGAAGTATCGCGAAAGACCGGAAGCCAAAAGCAAGATGGAAGCGATTTTGCAAAACTCGGAAGGTTGAAACTGCAAAGGTCCGATCGCCAACCAGCGAGTAGAGCCCATTGTCGTAACTGAAATACCGGGAACCAGAGTCAAACCCAAAAGACCAAGCGCGCCGAAAGCCACAGGCCAAGCCCATTTCTTCAGGCGCCTGTAATCGTAGCGGCTGATGGTGAACATGGCAAACAGGCCGATTACGCAGCAAATAGCTTGACGGCGCAAATAGTAAGTGGCGTCTTGATAGCTTGAAAGCGCTTCCGGAGCCGAGGCGCTGAAGACAGCCATGAGCCCGAAACCGCACAGTGAGCAAACGAGAGTGATTAGCGCCTTATCCGGCAGCCCGCGAAATTCCGGGCCTTCGCTGGAAGGCGGAGCAACTTTTAGAGAGCGACCACCACTAGCTTTGGACTGACGGCGCCATCTTGTCGAGTCTTGCGCGGACAATATCTTTGAAGACACGGCCTCTGTTCTCAAAATCCTTGAACATATCGAAACTGGCGCACGCCGGAGATAACACGACTGGACCCAGTTTCAGCTTCCCACCCAGATCGACAGCCTCTTCGAGGCTACCGACAATATGAACGTCGTTAAATCCTCCCTCCCTTAACGCTTTCTCAAATCTCTCCTTGGCTTCACCTAAGAGAATAACAGCAGCGACATGGTTTCTAACAGCAGAAACAAATTCATCAAGGGGCGTTGCCTTGTCTCGGCCTCCTGCAATAAGCACTATTTTCTTGTCCGGGAAGGACTGGATAGCCTTTATCGCCGACTCCGGATTGGTTGCCTTAGAATCGTTGTAATAAGGGACGTTATCGATTGTCGCCACAAACTCGAGGCGATGCTCCAAACCCTTGAACTCCTTAATGTAAGTCTCAATCTCTTGAGGTTGCAAATCGAGGACCGCACAGCAAGAAATTGCCGCCAGCGCATTCTCAACATTGTGCCGGCCTAATATTTGCAGTTCGTCCACTGCACATACCAGGCGGTTGCGAGCCCGAATTCGGTAGGCGAGAAAATCGTTGGAGACAAACGCGGCCTGCACCATGTTATCGAGCGACATGTCGGTGCTAAAAGGAAAGATCTCAGATCGTGTGAGCTGGGTGCGCACGACCGGATCATCCATGTTCAGAACAGCGTAATCACTATGCTGCTGATTGGCGAACATCTTCTGTTTGGCTTTGCGGTAATTTTCCATGCCCTGATGCCAATCGACATGGTCGGGCGTTAAATTGAGCCAGATAGCCACTTTAGGCGCAAAATTAGCAGTATATTCCAGCTGATACGAGGAGACTTCAGCAACAAGAAAGTCCGGCTTTTTGTCCAGCTGGCTGAGAATGGGCACGCCGATATTGCCGCAGGCCGGCGCCACTCGCCCGGTCCTTTCCAACATGTAGCTCAAAAGCGCACAGGTAGTCGATTTACCATTGGTGCCAGTAATGGCCAGGATAGGCGCTTTGGTCTCACGCCAGGCCAGCTCCACATCGGAAATCACCTCTTTGCCCTGAGCAAGCGCCTTTTGAATGACCTCGCTATGAGGAGGTATGCCCGGAGAGGTGAGAACAAAAGAACCGAATGATACGGCCGCATCGCTGTGACCGCCTAATTCAACCCTGCAGCCGAGTGCTTCGATCTCGGCTGCCTGAGCCTGTCTTTCGGCATCGGGCCGGGCAGAGTCGGAGACAAAAACTTGTGCTCCGCGGGCGGCCAGATATTGCGCGGCAGCAAGCCCGCTTCTGCCCAATCCGAGGATGGTTACTTTCTTGTTCTTCCAGTCAGTCACGACGCAATTATATCTGTAATTTCCAAACGAATGGGGCAGCGCATGCGCCGCCCCAAAAGTTTTGATTGAAAGCCGGAGACTAGAACTTTCTCTTGGTTCCGCTTCTTGTGTCTTTGCCCTTCATTTCCAGCTTGTAAGCCTTCTCTTCCAGGGTAGCAATTTTCTTGTTGAGCTTTTCCAATTCCTTGGGCGGAATATTGGGCTCGAGCGCCATATACGCTTTATATTGTGTAGATGCCTGTCTGAGATCTTCCGGAATGGGCGGCTTCAATTGTTCCAGGCAGATTGCGTAACCCAGGTGGGTATCGGCAACTTTCGGGTTTTCGTAAATAGCAATTTTGTATTTATCGATTGCCGAGTTCAATTGCTTCTTGCGAGCAAGATCGTCGGCCAGAGTGAGATCTTGTCTGGCTTGATCTTTTGCCTTCAAGACCATGTCCATTCCGCGCTTGGCTCTTTCTTCAGAACCTGGGAAAGCAGCTGCTTTTTTGTAAGCGGCTTCAGCACTGGGAATGTCTTTGATCATCAAAGCCAGATCGGCGACGGCGAATGTTTGCTTGGCGTCGCTCGAGGCGGCAATTACCATCTGCATTTGCTCGTCCGACTCTTTATATTTGTTCTGGGCCAGGCAAGCTTCCGCATATGCGATGCGCTCACCGTTGTTGGTGGGCGTGCCGATGCTCTTCAGATCGACAGTTTCACCGGACAACGAACGCAATTTTGCTTCAGCCAGCCGCAATTCCATATCGTTGGGATTGAGGCGCACCGCTTGCTCGAGCATACGCTTGGCTGATTCGTACTCGTTGGAAACGAAGAATGCACCGGTCGCTTCTTTGTTGGCCTTCAGGTAATAGGCGCGCGTGATGCCCTTTGCGGCTGCGGCATTCTGTGGATTTGCATCCATGATCGTGCGGTATTCCTTGATGGCATCGTCGAGTTTTTCCAATTTCAAACTTTGATCCGCAACGCGCAGTCTGAGATCCATATTGTTGGGCATCATCTCGAGACCCGAGCGCAATTCGGCAATGGAATGCTCGATGTCTCCTCTGGTTTCGCGAATATCGGCAATACCCAGATAGGCTTCCGGATTTTCCGGCTTGATGCGAATGCACTCTTGATACTGCTGCACGCCGGCGACAGTGTTGCCCTGCGCGGCATATACTTTAGCCATCGACAGGTGAACGGGAGCGCTGTTGCGGTATTGATACAGCGAAGTGTTCAACTCTTTGAGCGCTTCATCAAGCAAACCCTGACGTCTGTATGATTCACCCAACCCATAGTGAGCAGTGGAATTGCCGCTGTTGTTCGCAATCGCTTCTTTGAACGATTGAATCGCTCCTGTAATGTCGTCCTTTTGCAATTGAGCAATACCCAATCCCGAATATGCTTCCGAATACTTGGGGTCCATCTGAATCGCATTGCGGAACTCGCCGATTGACTCGTCAAGGCGACCTTGCTCTTTCAAAATCATACCCAGGGTGTAATGCGCTTCCGGCATGCCAGGGTCGATGCTCAGACCTTGTCTGACTTCTGCTTCCGCTTGCTTGAGCATGGCGTCTTTGTTTTTGATCACCGTTTGCGATGATGAAGCAAGACGGTTAAAGAGCACCATCGCTTTGCCGGCGTGAGCCATGGCATTATGCGGGTCCATGGTCAGTGCTTTGGTGAACTGTTCGTCGGCGGCGTCCAGCTTGAACTGTTTCGAAAGAGCCATCCCGTAACCAACAGTTGCCGGAACGCTCTTCGGATTTTTCGCTTGAACAGCGTGATAGAGATCGGCAGCATCACTGAATTTGCCGCCGAGCATCAATTCGTCTGCCATGACTACTTCACGTTCGATTTTGATCTTCAGCAGTTTTTTCTTTTCTGCTTGAGCAGGCTCGACCGACATAGCCACCGAAATGGTTCCTGCCAAAGCCAGACACAGTGCGAACAACTTTCTATTTTGCATACATCCTCACGGTTTTAAAGGCACTCTAGATTTGATTTCAAAGACATCACTGAGCCATTCAGTCGTTAGAAGCGGCGTCTTGTACCGCGCCGAACATCGCCGCCCTTTTGATCGAGCTTGTAGGCTTTTTCTTCCAGGTTGGCTATTTTCTTGTTGAGCTTCGCCACTTCCTTTTCTGGCAAGGCCGGCTCAAGAGCCATGTAGGCTTTAAACTGGGTAGCCGAGAGGCGCAGAACATCGGGTGTTTCAGGTCTATCTTTCTCAAGACAGATGGCATAACCGAGACGTGCATCTGACACTTTCGGATTTTCATAGCACGCGGCACGATACTTATCGATAGCGCTCTTTACCTGTTGGCGCTTGGCCAGATCATCGGCCAGAGTGAGATCTTGTCTTGCCACTTCTTTCTGTTTGGCGATAAGGTCCATGCCGCGCTTAGCTCTTTCTGCACCACCCGGGAAAGCTGAGGCTTTTCTGTAGGCAGCTTCGGCACTGGGAAGATCTTTGATCATGAGCGCCAGGTCGGCGACGGCAAAAGTTTGCTTAGCGTCGGCGGCGTTGCTGATTACTCTGTTCATTTGTTCATCGGCATCTTTGAATTTGTTCTGCGCAAGCAGTGCTTCTGCATATGCGATGCGCTCACCATCATTGGTGGGAGTGCCGATCGAATTGAGGTCGACTGTTTCACCGGAGAGCGAACGCAATTTCGCTTGAGCCAAACGCAATTCCATATCGTTGGGATTGAGGCGAACAGCTTGATCGAGCATGCGTTTTGCCGACTCGTATTCGTTGGAGACGAAGAAGGCACCGGTAGCTTCTTTGTTTGCTTTCAAATAATAAGCTCTGGTCAAACCCTTTGCCGCAATAGCATTGTTCGGGTTGGCTTCCATTACTGTAGTGTATTCCTTGATCGCATCGTCGAGTTTTTCAACTCGCAAAAGCTGATCGGCAACACGCTCGCGCAAAGCTGCATTGTTGGGCATCATCTCCAATCCCGAACGCAGTTCGGCAATGGAATGCTCGATATCGCCGCGGGCTTCGCGAATATCGGCAATACCCAGATAAGCATCCGGGTTTTCTGCTTTGATGCGAATCGATTCTTGATACTCTTTGACTGCGCCTACAGTATTGCCCTGGGCAGCCAGAGTCTTTCCGGTGGACAGGTGAACCGGCGCGCTGTTGCGATATTGATAGAGCGAAGTGTTCAACTCTTTGAGAGCCTCATCGAGAAGACCCTGACGTCTGTATGCTTCACCCAATGCATAGTGCGCAGTTGAGTTGCCGCTGTTGATAGCGATTGCTTCTTTGGCAGCTTGAATGGCGCCGGCCATATCGTTTTTGTCCAGGAGCGCCTGGGCCAGTCCTGAATATCCATCCGAATAATTGCTGTCATGGCTGGTGGCGTCGCGGAAAGCTTTAACAGCTTCGTCGTAACGTCCCTGCTCGCGCAGGATCATACCCAAGGTCCAATGCGCTTCAGGAAATCGAGAGTCATAGTTGATGCTCTGTCTCGCCTCAGCTTCAGCCTGTTTTAAAAGAGCATCCTTTTGCTTGATGATGGTTTGCGATGATGACTGCAAACTGTTGAACAAGACCATTGCTTTACCGGCATGTGCCATCGGGCTGGTCGGATTTTTCGCGATAGCTTTGTCGAAGTTGGCTCGGGCTGCATCGAGCTTGAACAATTTGCCCTGCGCCCAGCCGGCGCCGATCATTGCTTGAATACTGCCGGGATTACGCTTCAATTGGTCCAGACAACGCTCTTCTACATCGGCGTATTTGCGCAGGTTGAGCATTTCATCAGTGCGCGGATCGCCCGTATAAACGAAGACGCCACCTTTCAGAACATGACGTTTTGCTTCTGCCGGGGTAACACTGGAGAGTCCGGCACTAATAAGAATCCCGACACTGCCCGCCAAAAGCAGAGCAATTCGAACTTTGCCGAGACTCGATCTGTTGTGGTTCATATCGTCACTTCCTAGTACTAATGAGACATTCGGTTTGTGAATGTTATCGCCTTAACAACGCCATGTCATCCAGGTTTCTAAGCGCAAGCAGGTTTTGCGCCAGAAAATTTGCAAATTTTGTTTGTCTCTCGGGACATATCCTTATATAAGGATGTGCCCGCAAACAAAAAGCACTTCACAACTGCAAACGTGACAAAGAGGCGTCGTTTGAGTGCCGTAAAATAGACTGCGAGCCTCTCTAGGAGATAGTTTCGTGTCCGGTCATTCCAAGTGGGCAACAATCAAAAGACAAAAGGCTGTTGTCGATGCCAAACGTGGCGTCATGTACGCAAAAATGTCGCGCGAGATCATCGTGGCGGCAAAACTCGGAGGCGGTGATCCAGCCGCCAATCTGCGCCTGAGAAAGGCTATTGAAAGGGCGAAAGCGGAAGGCGTGCCCAACGACAATATTGCCCGCGCTGTCGAGAAAGGCGCCGGCGGCGCAGACGGCAGCAATGTCGAAGAACTTACATATGAAGGATACGGGCCCGGAGGCGTTGCAATCATGGTCCGTTGCGCGACGGACAATCGCAATCGCACAGCCGGTGATATTCGCAGTTATTTCTCCAAGTACGGCGGCAACATGGGTGAAACGGGTTGCGTGGGCTGGATGTTCAAAGAACGCGGCGAAGTGCTTGTAGATAAAAAAGGGAAATTCAGCGAAGACGATCTGATCAGCAAGGCATTGGATGCCGGCGCTGAGGACGTCGATAGCAGCGACGAGGCGTCAGCTGTGGTTATTTGCGACCCTCACAAAGTCGATGATGTCAAAGCCGCACTCGCCGACACTTTTAAAATACTGTCGGCAGACGTGACGATGAATCCGATCAATACAGTCGACGTGGCCGATGCGGACATCGCAAAACAGCTGCTCAAGCTGCTCGACAGCATCGACAATCATGATGATGTGCAGCACGTATTCGCCAATTTCGATATGGATGCGGAATTGCTTTCAGCCAATGTGAGCTGATCTCTAATATCTCAAGACCCCTAAAAAATGCGCCGATAATCGGCGTTTTCTTCTTTCAGCAGGCAGATAACGCGTGAGTTTGCTACCGCGTGGCGAGCGCTTTGCATGTGAATTTGTGCAAGCAAATCTTGCGCTTCGTTAACTACCGGAAGCGATTGTATAGACACTTTAGATCTGGTCAAACCCTTCTGAATATGCGCCTTTCAGGAGAAACAGGAGACGCCAATAACGGAAAAGCGTTCCAAATTAGGCGGGGCTAAGCGATAAGTTTTACAGTACGTTACAGAGATCCACTGACAACCGATCGGTTGTCCATTTATTATCCCGCGTTAATCAGCGCAAGCACCACCGGCGGAGGCTGTATATATCTTGACGACTAGAAGATAGGCGCCGATCAAACTGTCAACCTCTTGCGGCTTAACTATTTCCCAGAAAGCGGAATTTTACGCGCCCGCTACAAACCACCCCAGTTGTCAACAGATCTTTGACTCGGTCATCGCGTTTTTGCTACCTTGTCCCCGCTTCGCAGCTTTGCTCGCAGCCCCCGACACCGGACCTTCTAAAGAGAAGGATCAAACGAAGAAAGTCATTTGTCGCTTGGTCAGAACCGAAAGAAGTAAGGAATGAGTTTGAATTCGAAGTCCAAATTTTTGCTCTTAAGTGCAGTTGCCGCCCTCGGAATTGGTGCAGCAAATGCTTCTTCTTGCAGCGCCGCGGAAATTGCCCCTGAGGTAAACGCGAACGTATGGGAAGAGAGCGAACAAGAATGTGCAGCCGTTTCCGTAAACGGCAAAGACCTGCTCGTCTATCGCGGCACCACTTCCCGTGGTGATGCATCGGACAAAGCAGAAGACATTGCCGACCAGCTCGAGAAGATTTTTGAAAACGAGAAATTAGACCCGGAAAAAATCACCCCGGCAAAAGACGGTGACTACGCAGTTGTCAAAGTCGACGGCTCTGTTGCCATCAGGTTCGAAGTGCCGGAATCAGTCCATGGTCAAAAAGCTGCTTCAAGCAATCCAATGGAAGCCAGCCTGAAGCTCGTCAATGCTATTCGCGAGGCCATGGGTGCTACTCAGCTGCCTAACGGCAATCCTAAAGTCGCCAGTGAGCAGCCAGACCTGTCTCAATTAAAAGCGGCCGGAAAAGCTATTTTTAGTGGCGCTGCCTCCTGGTATGGCGGCAGATTTCACGGCAGACGCGCCGCCGATGGCAGCCGTTTTGATCAATTCGGTTTGACTGCCGCACACAGAAGTTTGCCCTTTGGAACCAAGCTCTTGGTAACCAATCGTAGAACCGGCAACTCCTGCATCGTTCAAGTCAACGATCGCGGTCCTTTCGTCGCGGATCGCGTAATCGATCTTTCACGCGGCGCCGCCGAGCAGCTCAACATGGTCTCGTCCGGCGTGGCGATGGTCGACTGCGTAGTGCTTCGCTAAATTTATTTCTCGCCAGTACTGGAATTGACACCGTCTAGTCTCTGTTTCGTTTGATACGAAACCAGAAGGTGCTGCCTTTTCCCTCTTCGCTTTCCACGCCGATAATGCCGCCGTGCATTTCCACAATTGTTTTGCAGATTGCCAAACCCAGACCGGTGCCCCCTTTCTGTTTGGCATCGCCAACTTCCACCTGCTGAAAGCGCTCGAAAATCAGTTCTTTGTATTTGGCGGGCACTCCGCGTCCTTCGTCAACGACACGCATCTCGAGCGTATCTTCGTCGAGTTTGTGAGTGACTTTCACCGTGCCGCCGGCAGGTGAGAATTTCACTGCATTGGTTATCAAGTTAACAAGCACCTGCACCAATCTATCGGCATCCGCATACAGCTCACCGTTTTCTGTGCCGTTTTTCCCAACACTGACTGACTCGAACTCCAGCCGGATGCCTCGGTCTTGAGCAAACGCCTTGGAAGCATCTTCCGCATCGCCCAAAATTTGCTGTAATTTGCATTTAGCTTTCGAAACATTCAGCGTTCCTGAGTCCATTTTTTCCAGATCGAGAAGGTCGGTTATCAGTTTCATCAAGCGGGAAACATTTGCTTCCGCTCTTAAAGCTTGCTCTTTTGCTTCGGCAGAAACATCTCCGAAAGCTCCCATTTCCAGCAAGGAAATAAACCCTGATACCGCCGTCAGTGGCGTGCGCAACTCGTGGCTGACCATAGATACAAAGGTCTGCCGCATGCGCTGAATTTCCTGCCGCTCCGATACATCCAGCAGAATGCCTAAATAACGAGAACCTTCCTGTGTTTCAAAGACAGTCGATGAAAATTCGACGGGAAATTTCTCGCCGCCCTGGCGCAAGCAAGTAATTTCAATAATTCGCTCAATCGCTTTTTCTTTCAACTGCGCGGACGACTCCTCATCACTTACCGATGCAGGACTGTGAACGAGCGATATCAGCCGGCGCCCAATCAGGCTTTCGGCAGGCCCTTCGAACATGCTTTCCAGTGCAGGATTGACGAACTCTATCAGTCCATCATCAGCAAAAACAACCAGTCCGACGGGAATTTTTTCGATGATCGAACGGACGCGTTCTTCGCTCTCTTTGAGAAGCTGTTCTTTTAATCTGAGAGTAAAGGCCATTTCGTGAAACGTCGCATCGAGAATCGCTATTTCGTCGCTACCCGAGAGCGGCTTATGAAGTTCGTCCCCGGATTTCATACGGCGTGTATTCTCAACCAGCACATTCAATCTCGATGTAAGCTGCCTAGTGAACCAACCGGCACCGGCGAAAGCTAGCACCACATTCAGTATCACGCCGACAATCAGAATCGACTTTTGCAATTCCCTTTGACTTTGCTGAGCCAGTGGGCTTTCCTCCTCGATCTTGCGCTGCGCTCTCACCAGCGAAAGCAGGTCCCTGACGAGCGCATCAAAAGTAGGCTGCAGTTTTACTTTCTCTTTCATGCCATAGCGAAAAGCCACAAAAAGAGGTTGCGTGTCCACCGCTTGCTTGATCTTGTCCATCGTCTCCATGCCGACACGAAGATTTGCATCCACGCGATTAAGAACGGCAAGATTTTCTTTATCCTCACTTAATGCCGCTTTCAGCCAGGCGATAATCTCGAAAGTTTCATCTCTGTTTTTTCGATAACGTTGAGCGTTACCTTCATCCTTTGATTTGGCGTATTCCATGACCGCAGTGCCTGTGTCATAAACCACTTGCACCAGGTGATTGGTCTTGCCGATCACTTCCTTTACGTGCGCCGCCCTGCGCGCGTCCCTTTCCGCCTGAAAAATCAGGTAGCCTTCCGCACCGACCAGGCCCAGTTCGACGATAATGAAGAAACACATGAGCAACCATCCCTGGTGGCTCAACTTCAACCCGCTCAGTCCCTTTTCATTGCTCAAGTTCTAAGATGTATCCGACGCCGTGAACTGTCTTCAAAATCTCTCCATCAGGGTCGACTTTTTTGCGCAAACGCTTCATCGTCGTTCTGAGCGCCTCGGCAGTGGAGTCGGACTCAGAAGGCCAGACGCGATTCAATAAAGCTTCCGGCGAGAAAACTTGATTGGGATGTCTCATCATAAATTCCAATAACTGAAATTCCTTGGGGACAAGAGTGATAACTTCTCCATCCTTGTGCACCCGATACTTAGTCGGGTCCATCGAAATGCCTTTCGCCTTCAGCACAGTTTCCTTTACAGCCGCAGGACGCCTGAGCAAAGACCGCACTCGCGCACCTAATTCCTTCATATGGAATGGCTTGGTCAAATAGTCGTCCGCACCACCATCCAGACCGGCTTCCTTATCTTCAACATCGTCTTTTCCCGTCAGCATGAGAACGGGCGATTGACCGCCCTTGGCACGATACTGTTTCAAGATCTCAATGCCTGAAACTTCAGGCAATTCCCAGTCGAGAATAATCAAGTCATACTCGAAAGTCTTCAGATGATCGCTAGCTTCCCCGCCATGACCGATTGTTTCCACCGTGTGATGCTCAAACAAAAGAAAAGTCCTGACCATATTGGCCAGGTCGGCGTTGTCTTCAATCACACAGATTTTTGCCATTTTCTTTTATCAGCAATACAAAGCCAGGGGCGCTCTTTTTGTTTACCCGAAATAGCGACTTCTGACTTGCCCCGGAGCCTCAGTCCTTGTTAGCAACTTGGCAATACAAATCGATTTAACTTAAGAAGGTGAATTTGCCCGGCCGATTATCACGAGCTTCTCACTTTTTGACTCTAAATTGTTCGAACAAATGCGGCAGGCTCCCCCGTAAGTTTCTAGCCATAGAGGTCTCGAAATGAACAACAATTCCCATATCGCCCAAATTTCGCGCCTTTCACAACACAGAGAACGCAAGAAAAACATCACGACGCACGAACTTATAAAAAGATGGCAACAGCAGCAGGAAGCCCGCGAATTATTGCGCCTGTTCGACACGACCAAAGCCCCCGAGCCACGGCGCTGAACCGAAACTGTGAGCTGTTAGAAGCCCCGCAAAGGGGCTTTTTTCGTATTCCGAGCGAACCAATCGACTTAATGCGCCGCCCCAAAATCGCCACACATATGTCACGAATTAGTTATTTGCCGTCCGTATATTAAATCCATCAGGCAAGGCACCCACCACCGTTTCTAACCCAAGAGGTTTCATACATGGAAAGCGGATCCACCCTCAATTCATTCGAAAGAGTCCTCAGAAACCGCCAAGAAATGAGACAAGGCGAAACGCGCGATCAGCTCAAACTGATTCAAGAGAATCAGAAGGCAGCATTCCTGGTGCGCCTTTTCGAATCGGGGCAAGCCTCCAAAGTCCAAAGACTGGCAACAGTTGGCTAATACGAGTTTTGAAAGTTTAAACGAGAACCAACACCGGAAACAGCCCCTGAAAAGGGGCTTTTTCGTCAGCGTTTTCTTTTGTAACAGGCAAAGAGAGGCTTAAACACAGGATTTAGCTCCGAGATTGCCCGAACTCAATCGCCGAAGTGCCAAGCCCTATGGGCTTTTGAGGGCATTTTTGATAAGATCGAGTGTCGGCTGCCTCAGGGCGGTCATAGAGCAGTGCTTTAAGGAAAACATCGTGCCCGTCGCTCCCCCATCAGTCAGAGTTCGAATTGCCCCCAGCCCGACCGGGCACTTGCATCTGGGCACGGCTCGAACTGCACTCTATAACTACCTGTACGCCAGGCGCAACAAAGGCACTTTTGTTTTCAGACTGGAAGACACTGATGAGTTGCGCTCCCAGGAGAATTACACCCAGGACATCATCGATGGCCTGAAGTGGCTCGGGCTGCACTGGGAAGAAGGTCCGGACATCGGCGGGCCGTATGCTCCTTACAGGCAGACTCAAAAAATCGACCACTATACGGAAATAGCCAACAAGCTTATCAACCGCGGTCACGCCTATTTTTCTTACGAGACGCCCGAAGAGTTGGCCGCTCTCAAAGAAGCCCAGAAAGACAGCGATATTGCACATCGGTACGACAACAGTCACCGCAATCTGTCAAAAGAGCAAATTGAAAAGTATGTGGCCGAAGGCCGCATTCCTTCTATTCGTTTCAAAATCGAAGAGCCGCGCGTCATCTCCTGGCACGACAATATCAAAGGTGAAATCGCCATCGAAGCTTCGGTTTTAGGCGGCGACATGGTGATCGTCAAATCCAATGGTGTGGCAATCTACAACTTCGCAGTTGTGGTCGACGATATCGACATGAAAATGACGCATATCATCCGCGGCGAAGATCACATCATGAATACGGCAAAGCAAATTTTGCTCTATGAAGCGCTTGGTCATCAGGTGCCGGAGTTCGCGCACGCACCACTCATTTTTGATCTGGAAAGAGCGAAGCTGTCCAAGCGCAAACATGGCGAAGCCGTGCATGTGGACAGCTACAGAGTAAACGGCTATATGCCTGAAGCGATGGTCAATTATCTGGCTGCGATGAGCTGGACGTTGCCGGACGGCAATGAGTTTTTCACACTCGAACAAGCATGCGACATGTTTGACCTTTACAAAATCAGCAAGAGTCCGGCCGTTTTCGACGTTCAAAAATTGAACTGGTACAACGCGCACTACATTCGTTCGCTTCCGATCGAAATTATCACTGAGCGCGCCAAGCCATATTTGACTCTGCTCGAAACCGAATCGTATTCGCAATCCGAAATCGAGCAAATTGTCGCCAGCGTCCGAGACGGGCTGACCATGCTAAAAGAAATCATGGCAGCCTCAGAATTTTACTTCCTCAAAAAGCTCGAGATCAATGACGAGTTGAAAGAAAAGGCTCTGGCGAAAGACACTGCCGTCAAAGTTTTAGAAACCACACTCAAACACCTGGGCGACCTGCCTTTTGGCGATCATGCCGGCTGCAAGGCTGTGGTGGACAATCTTGGCAAAGAGCTGGGATTGAAAGGCAAGGACTTGTACTGGCCCTTGCGCGCTGCGCTTTCCGGCAAAGTCCAGGGTCCGGACCTCGGCTCCATCATTTCAATTCTTGGACCTGAGCGCGTAAAAGCCAGACTGGAAGACATTCTCTGTCGCTGTTCGTAGAACGGTCGCGCCATTGCATGCGCGCAAATTCACAGCACACAGCATTTAAGAGCGAGAAATAAAATGTCTATCCAAGTATTCAACACGCTTACAGGAAAAAAAGAAGAATTCGTTCCTCAGGAAGCCGGCAAGGTAAAGCTTTACGCTTGCGGACCGACAGTCTACGATTCCAGCCACCTGGGCCATGCGCGCATGGCGATCGTATGGGACGTTATCCAGCGTTATCTGCGTTTTGCCGGCTATGAAGTCACTTTCGTGCGCAACATCACGGATATCGACGACAAGATCATCAATCGTTCGAAAGAACTGAATATTCGACCGGATCAACTGGCCCGTCATTATCTCTACGAATTTTGGGCGGATATGTACGCGCTCAATGTTGCGCCGCCTGATATCGAGCCGCGCGCGACTGAGTATTTGCAGCAGATGATTGCCATGGCTGAAGACCTGGTCAAAAAAGGCAAGGCCTACGAAGCCGGTGGCGATATCTACTTCGATGTCTCATCCTGCAAGGATTACGGCAAGCTCGGCAAGAAAAACATAGAAGATCTCAAATCTGGTGCTCGCGAGCAAGTTCGCTCCCAGAACGAACTCAAAGAAGTAAAACGCAATCCAGTCGACTTCGCTCTTTGGAAAAACGTTTCTTCGGATGAACCAGGAGAAACCGGCTGGCAGAGCCCCTGGGGGTTTGGCCGTCCGGGCTGGCACCTGGAGTGCTCTTCCATGATCAAATCTGTTCTTGGTGAAACAATCGACATCCATGGTGGTGGCGAAGATCTCGTTTTCCCGCATCACGAAAATGAAAAAGCGCAATCAGAATCTCTGCACGACAAGGCCCTGGCCAAATACTGGCTGCATAACAGCTTCGTCAATGTCAGCGAAGAAAAAATGTCCAAATCTTTGGGCAATTTCAAAACCATCGCCGACTTGCTGAGAGACAATTCGGCAGATACTGTTCGCTTGTTCATTTTGCAGACCCACTACAGAAATCCGATTGACTTCAGCCCTGAGAGCATGCAGGCTGCAAAACAAGCAATGATGCGCCTTGTACGCGCCGCGCTTTTCGCAGACACGGAAGCGAACGGGAGTGGTTTTTATCCATCTAAGCATTACCGCTTCGATGAAAAAGCTGCCGAAAAGTATAAGAACGACAAAACGCTGAGCGAATTTCACAATGAATTTGTCGCAGCAATGAATAACGATTTCAACACAGCCGTTGCCATATCTCACTTATTCGGGCTTGCCGACAAGATCTCCGCCTCCAAAAATGATGGTGAACGGAAGCTGTGGGCGAGAGCGTTGAAAGATTATTCAGGCGTTCTTGGATTTACTCTTGCCGACACGAGAAAAGAAGTCGACAGAAATTCCACAGAGCAAGTTCTTGCGTTGCTTCTGCAATTGCGGCAAGATGCCCGTGCCAATAAGGATTTTAAGACATCCGATTTGATACGCAACGAGCTTGCAAAAGCCGGCATCAATGTGATGGACACCGCCGAAGGTCCAACCTGGGAAAAAGCGTAATCAAAAGGTGGACGATGAAGTCGGACATCAAGAAAGTAGAGACGTCCTGCAATAACTGTGGTGCGTCCGATACCGACCCCATCACGAGCGGCAGGGAGCACGAGTACGACAACACGACGGACGATGTTTTCTACGTCGTCCGTTGTCGTCGCTGCGGTTTGGTTTACCTCAACCCCCGACCTGATGTATCGGAACTTTCAAAAATTTATCCAGCCAATTATTACGCCTACAGTCTCGAAGAAGGCTACGATGAAAACCAGCGCCAAAACCTGTATTACAAGTATCGCTACACGCAAATACTTAAAGGACTGGAAGCCTGCCTCACATTCGTGAAGTCACCAGATCCGGTGCGCATTCTCGATATAGGATGCGCCGACGGACACATACTTAACTGGTTTCAAAAGGTGCGCACGAGAAAAGTTGAAACCTACGGAGTCGACATGAATGAAAAAGCTGTCGAAAAGGCAAATGCTGCTGGACACAAAGCTTACGCGGGCCGCTTCGAAGATGTAGAACTGCCTGAAAATTACTTTGATTTTGTTTGGGCCAGCCATGTGATCGAACACGTTCCCGATCCAAAAAGTTTCGCTGAAAAGGTCAGAAAGGTTTTAAAACCTGGAGGGATCTTTTGGTTTTGGACGCCAAACATCAATTCGCTCGATGCCAAACTGTTCAAGAACAAGCATTGGGGCGCATATCACTTCCCCAGGCACTGGGTATTCTACGATCCGAAGTCTGTTAGAGAACTTGCAAGATTGACCAATTTCGAATTGGTGCATATAGAGTTTCAACCCAATGCAATTTTTTGGGTCTGGACAATGCATTCCCTGATGAAAGCAAATCCTATTCTGAAACCGCTTGCTGATCCGCTCTTTCCGCCCATCGATTGGGCTAAAACGAGCTTTGGAAACCTGCTGAGAAATGGCTTCTTTGCCATGACGGACATGTTCCTCAAAGCAACGACCGGACAAACTTCAAACATGGGAGTCGTTTTTAGAAAACTAAAGGTTGGAAGCAATCAATTGAAAGGTGGAAAGTAATGAGCTTCGATCTCTATTTTAAGCCGAAAGACAGGGCTTTCGGCTCAAACGAATTCAACGCCTATTTCAAAGGTCGACAACATTATGAATGGCAAATGAATGATGTCACCTATGCAAATGAAAGTACAGGAGTTTACTTTCACTTCTCTTATGCGGCTCCAAGCAAAGAGCTACCCGAGGGAGAAATTGCATTTAACATGAATCTGATTAGACCTTCACCCTTCGCATTAGAAGCCGAACCAGAGGTTACTGCCTTTGTTGAGCATTTTCACTTTGCCATCGACGATCCGCAGGTGGATGGAATGGGAAGTGGACCTTATACCAAAGAGGGCTTTATCAGCAGTTGGAGTAATAGCAATAAGTTTGGCTATTCTTCTGTGCAACAAACATTTCAAACCTTACCTTCCCAAACTTTGGAACAGATTTGGCGTTGGAATTTTGAGTCAACTAAGCTTCAAAAGCAACTCGGAGAAGGTATCTTTGTTCCCAGGTTTTTTACAGGTGTTTTGGAAGGCCGGGTCAAAACTTTTGTTGTCTGGGGCGATGGAATTCCTATTGCGTTGCCCAAAGCCGACTTGCTTCTGCTTGTGAGGGAGCGAACATCGCCTAAAAAAATTCTCCTTATTCCACAGCAGACGCTAGCAATAGTTCGTTATTCGGAAGCAGAAAAACTGCTTGAAAAATTCCCTGAATCTCAAGCATCGCTGCCCTATAAAAATTTGAATTACAAAAATGATAATAAGGATGTGGACGAATTTTTCACTCATAGCGAATCTATTTGCGATACCAGCAAGCTCGTGCAAATCACGTTTGACCAAATTCTCGACACTGAACTGTGGGAAAAAACTAGAAAACATTGAGCTTGGTGTGCGGAGATCTGCTATTTTTTCTGCTTCCAGTCTTTTGAGGATAATCGGTACAGTACATGCGGTTTCAAGGGATGCCCATCATCCAATGCCGGATGCATAAAATCGTCTGTTGGATCTCGATGCATCGATATTTTTTCCATGACTCGTCTGGATTTAGCGTTTAAAACCGCGGTGAGAGCGACAATTTCCTGCAAACGGCACCGCTCAAAACCGTCCCGCAGAACCTCTTTTGCTGCCTCAGGAGCGTAACCTTTGCCCCAATAAGGGCGAGCCAGACGCCAGCCAATTTCTACGCACGGAATGAAATGCGCCTCAAAAGATGGGCGTCCCAGCCCAACAAATCCAATAAACTCTCCGGATTTCTTTTCCTCTGTCGCCCAAAAACAAAAGCCGTCTTCGGCATAGCGAGCCTTCACACGCGCAACCATCGCCTCTGTTTCTTCCCGAGTCATCAGCTTGGGAAAATATTCCATAACCTCTTTGTCGGCATTCAGGGCGGCGAATGGTTCTACATCCGATTCAATCCAGGGGCGCAATATCAGTCGTTCAGTTTCTAAGCGGAAATCATTCATAAATCCATCCCCAAAGCCGAAACGCCACCCAGGACAGCGATCCAAAACATTAGCCTGCCATGGAAACACAATCATACAGGGTGGAACTTATCGCCGCCTTGCTGGTCTAACCAGTGCTGCCTTATGGCGATAAAGCCTTGCTGGCAAGACGGAGGCAATTTCTATGTCGAGAAATAAAGACTTTGATTGTTTGGCATTCGTCATTGTGGCGGTAAGCCTCCTGATGCCACTGCTCTTACCTTTTCCGGGCTCAGCACTGCAACATCACACAATCGTTCACAGGCGCGTGATTTCCAATAATGTAGTGCAAAAACTGCAACAAGAGGGAAATTTCAGATTTTTCCTGCAAGCATTGCGCGCCAGCGGCATGCAAGGTGTTTTAGAAACCAATAAAGGTCCGTATACAATTTTCGCCCCCAATGACAGAGCATTTTCCAGTCTGTCGACATCCACATTCAAACGCCTATTTGAAGACAAAAATCGCCTCAAAAATATTGTCAAATATCACATTGTGCCGAAACGCGTTCTGACGACAAACGTAAAATTTGACGCGCTGAAGACTATGACCGGCGATTTTCTGATGACAAACATCAATAATCAGCACCAGGTTTCGGTTTCCGGTGCGGTCGTCACGAAAGGCGATATAAGCTGCCGCAATGGCATTGTTCATTCAATCGACGCGGTTCTATTTCCTCTGACCGGCATGGAAACTCTGGCGATGAATGAAAATTCTATGGAGACTAATCAATGATTTCAGCTGCACGCAGAGCCTGGCTAAAGGACAAGCTGCATGGCTATCTCGTCCGTAAAGTGCCCAATTTAGTGCGCTTCTGCCAAATGTACGAACGCGTATCCAAGCAGTATCGCGAGCATTTGTTGGATGACAATTTGAAGCGTGAAATTAAAGTGCTGGGTGAAAAAGCACAGCCTTACCTGTGGGCATATCTTGCCGGCTGTTTTGCTCCCAAGCATGTGAAACACCGCAACGAAGCGCATTCCTCTTAAAGAATCAGCTCCCAAGTTTGTCCTACCAGGCCTTCACCAAACATTTGATGCGGCGCTTCTTCTATGAGACTGAATCCAGCACGCTCATATATTTTTCTTGCTGAATGCAAACAACTGTTGGTCCACAGTTGTATTTTCCTGTAGCCTGCTTGTTTTGCAAAACGTATGCACTCTTCCACCAAACGTGCGCCGATGCCCATTCCGCGCGTATCAGGATCGACAATTAGCAGCCGGAGTTTTGCAATCTCATCAGTGTGTCTAACGAGAAAAACAGAACCAACATTCTTGCCGCTTTTCTCTGCGATCCAACATGCTTCTTTGGCAGGATTATGATGTTTCATATAGTCGGCGACGATGCCGGCGACGAGCAATTCGAAACGCTCATCCCATCCGTATTCCTGGTTGTACAGCGTGCCGTGCTTGTAGACAACCCACCCCATGTCACCAGGTCGCGGACTACGCAACAAGTATGAATCGCTCTTCGGACTCTTGTCGCCCAACGCATTGCGAATTACATTCATAGCCGCTGTTACTTCAGCGCGGCGCCCACTGGCAAGCGGCTTTAGAAGCTCAGCGACACCATCGGCTGCACCTTTTTCCAGGGGAGAAAATTCCTTTCGACCCTTTGCAGTCAAGACAATTAGTTGCTGGCGTGCATCTTTTTTAGAAGCCACGCGTTTAATCAGCCCCTTGTCCTCAAACTCGCGCAAGATACGACTCAAATAACCTGCATCTATGTTCAAGTCTGCGCAGAGCTCTTTAGCCGTCACTTCATTCCTGTGCGCCAACTCGTACAAAACTCTAGTTTCCGCAAGAGAGAAGCGGCTGTCCAGATAGCTCTCAGTCAGTGCACCAATCTGCTTGGTGTAGAACCTGTTAAAGCTGCGAACCTCTTCAACACAACGCTCCAGTTCACCGCCAAGAGTCGAACTCATGCGAAAGCCCTCCGCAAGGAATCTCCTTGACAGTATCAACCAATTACTTGACTTTGTCAACTAAATTACTTCAAAAGCCGCCTGTGCCGAAACTTCAGCGCACATCAAAAAAATAGTCCGAAGCCGAGCGCTGATTTTGATAAAGTCTTGATTCAGCACAAAATGCTAATTAATTGTATACTACGGATCGGTGCAAAGCCCCAGCCATAAGCGTTTTAAGCCGTTTCGCTCTGGGCGCGTTGTTATAGTGAAGTTGTATTAGTTTTGGAGTATCCAAATGAAACGTTGCCTCAGCATTCTTAGCGTCCTTTGCATCGCTTTGACGGTCACCGGCTGCGCGAAATCGAGCACCGAGCATTACGTCTCGAGCCAGCCGAAGATTGAGGTTGAATCCAGCAAGATCAACCTGGACGAGGTTCAAAAGGCTTTCTTCGAATCGAAAGGCAGCGATTTCAAATCCTGGATGGGCTCGTTCGAAAAGCGCGTCAACGAAATTTATGAAGGCAAGGACGTCGTATCAATCGACGCCACGCGCGAAAACAACCGACTGGTTGTAACCGGCTACATCGACAACAAGAAAGAACCAGGTTTTCAGAAAGACGACGAAAAAGTATTCTCAATCGAGCAGACAGGTGATGTCGTCAATAACGACATGCCTTACCGTGTCGCCAACTATGACGGGCAGACCCACTATGTCGGTCACCGGAGCATTCTCGATAATCCCTTCATTCAGATGATGATGTTCTCTCACATGATGAACATGTGGGGCGGTCGTTATTACACACCCTACGATCGCTTCGGCACCCTCAACAACCACCGAACCGCATGGCGCACCTCACCTGCCTACGAAACACAAAAGACAGCCAATCAAGGTTTCTTCGATCGCTTCAAGCGCAAATCAGACGGCGGCCTGACCAGCAAAAATTCATTTGGTTCCGGAGGGTTCTCTTCCGGCACTACTGAAAAACGACGCAGCTGGTTTGGTGGCGGTTCGTCCTCATCCACATTCGGAAGCTCTTCTTCCTCAAGCGGCTCTAGCTCCATCTGGGGCGGCAGACGCTCATCCGGCGGCTTCAAGATGCGCGGATTCGGCGGACGGAGACGCTAAGAATGCAATATCAGCTCAGGCTTTCCGATGCAGGAGAAAATCATTCCTGCGTACTGACCTTTGACGAATCAACGGCAAATCAGAATGCTATCGATGTAGTGTTTGATGTAATCGGTTCAGAAGATATCGACGGACTGGTGGCATCAGAAACGCTTGCAGCCGGACAGGTGGATGAGCTGAAAGCTCTTCAGCAGTACATCTTCGGTCGCGACGAACAAGGTTCGTTTATAAAAGACACGATGGAATTCAAAGCGAACGGGCGGGATATCAATCCAGATGCTCCGATCAAAAATGCATTTTCAATGTCCGAACGCGACGGCATGAAGTACTTCCGCCTCGATCTGGTAGCACACGATTCAGCCGCTCCTATGAGCGCAAAACCAGCTCAGCAGAACGCACCCGCAGCCGAGCAAACCCAGGAAACACTGATGCAAGATCTTGGCAGAGCCATGTTTCTCCACCAAATCTCTGTTGGTGCAGCCATAGATGTCACCAAAGATCATCCTGAATTGGAAGAACTTATTGCCTGGGCGGAAAAAGAGCAATACATTGAAATCGATGTAAAAACGGCAAGCTACAAGCTCACTGAGCGCGGCAAACGCGTTCACGATTCGTATATCGAAGAAGCGCAAAACTTGATCAAAAAATTTGACATATTCGGTGATGTCGATCTTGATCGCTCAGGCAACGCACACTTCGATACAGGCGCAGGCAGAGACATGCGCATAGCAGCCTTTGAAATGGAAGGCGTGGATCCGTTTCGGGCGCGCTTCCTACTCGGTTTGAATGACGGCGAATGGGATAAGCTTCCGGATTGGAGTCACCTCATTAGTGACGAGCAGTTTTATGCTGAAGTCTTTGCTCCGGTAGAACGCGCAGCGAGCATAGAAGAAATCGGCGAAGACAAGCTCGCAACCATCATCGATCAAGGCAAAGCAAAACTGAGGCAGTGAGCGGTGAAACAAAGAATTGCGATTAGCACAGCACTGGTTGTTTCTCTTTCTATCTCTGCTGCAGTGCACGCAGCAGATACAAAGAACTCTTCTGGCGTGACTATCAAACAAGCTGCTGCCAGCAAAGGTCCAGTTTCGAAAAGCGAAGCCAAAGCTGCTCAGAAAGGGCAAATTACCGAGGCAAAGGCACTTGACCTTGTTAAAAATCAGCCGGAAGTAAAAGCGTTTTTCAAAAATGTGGGCAAGTCAAAACTCGCAACTCCAACTATCGATGTCGATAGAAAAGAAGGAAATGAATACATCGTGCACGTGTACGAAGTCGTCAGCGACGGACCAGACAGCTCTCATACCGCCACAATGAACTGGTATCACGTGGATATCAAAACCGGCAAGATCAAGAAAGAGTTTTAACTTCAGGCTTGAAGATTTCAATTCCTGAAGTCAGCCTTGCTCGGAAACCGTCGCTGGCTGGTAGCGTATTTGGTGCCAGTATTCTTTAAGAAACTGCGCATAACTGTTGCGGCAGATATAGTGCTTACGAATCTCACTGTTCTTTTGCAAAATCGTGTGCAGCTCCTCAAGAAAGTAATGAGGGACTGTGGGAAACAAATGATGCTCGGCGTGATATTTGAAGTCGAATGGCGCCAAATACCACCGTGCCACTGGACCAACGTTGAGAACAGTCACCAGGCGACCCTCCATGGGTCCGTCCTGATCATCTTTCAAACGCGCATGATCGACAAAACCGCGCAAAAAGCCAAGGAATGTTCCGGTCGTAAAAATCGGTAGCAGCCAGAGAGCGAAATACAACCACCACTGGCCGGATGCAAGCCACAATGCACCCCACAAGACAAGCTGAACGGGTACGAGATTCAAAATTTCCGGATGCCCTGTTCGCTGCAGGACAACCAGCGCAGCATCTTTTTTATCGCGTTTTAGCGGTCGCAAAAGTCCGTTTTTGATTATGCTCGTCCACACTTGTCCGCCGAAAACCAGGCGAGCAAAATGAACTACGAACTCTCGTGCTGTTGATTTGTTGTCTTCTAAATGGAAATTGCGATCCGGATCATCAGGATGCCCGAGAAGTTTGTGATGAGCCATGTGCACGGCTCGAGATGAGCCGAAAATAGAGCCGACCGGATAGGCGCAAAACCAGGCAGCGATAAGATCGTTCCATTTTTTATCCGGCAAAAACGCTGCATGCTGCGCATCGTGCGCAAGTGCCAGTAAGGCGCCCATGCGGGAAGTGACGACGGCAGAGGCTAGCAAGAAAGTCCAGATACTCGGCAGAAGGATAAACGGCACGATGCCCAAGATCATCATTCCCCAACACCAGACGATAAGATCCACCAGAGCGCGATCGGTGCGCGGTTTGGCACGCTTGAGAAACTCTGCAAGATCTCCGTCTTCGATGTTGGCAATTTCAACCGGATACAAACGTTTTCACCCTAAATGACCGCAGCGCGTGGCTGAACCTACTTCATTCTGGCAGTAGTTTGGCAATAAGGCTAGAGAAAAAAGTCAAGAAATTTGCTTACACAGCAAAGCGGAAGTTGATGCAATCGCCGTCTGCGACGGGATACTCCTTCCCTTCAAGACGCACCTGTCCTTTGTCTTTGGCATTGTTCCATGTGCCGAGCGTCTTGATTGACTCATAGGGCGCCACTTCGGCACGTATGAAACCGCGTGCGATATCCGAGTGAATCTTGCGGGCCGCCTCCTGAGCGGGCGTGCCCTTTGTAATAGTCCAGGCTTTTACTTCGTCTTCGCCCACAGTGAAAAACGCAATCAGTCTTAGAAGCTGATAGGAAGCTTTGATTAACTTCTCGCGTCCGGACTCTGCAATACCCAATGCCGTCATGAATTCAGCGCGATCGGCTTCATCTAATTGCGCGATTTCCATTTCAGTCTTGGCACAGAATGTGAGGACTGGAATACCTTTGGAATCGGCAAAAGACTGCAGCTTTTCCAGCCTGTCGATTTTATCTTTGCCGATATCTGATTCTTCGATGTTCGCGACGATAAGCATCGGTTTTTGCGAAAGGAAAGTGTATCCGCGAATTATCTTCTGCTCGTCATCGGTCAGCTCGACATTGCGCAATGGTTTCTCATTGGTCAATTCTTCTTTGAACTTCGCCAGCAGTTCTTTTTCTTGCTCAAGCGCATTTTTCTCCGGACCTTTTTTGCGCCCGATTTCAGCGTCTATCTTCTCGAGACGTTTTTCCACAACACCAAGATCGGCAATTATGAGCTCCAGCTCAAACAGCTCTGCATCCTTAAAGGGGTCGATGCGTCCCTCCGGGTGGGGCACGGCCGGATTTTCAAAGGCTCTGACTACATGAACCAGGGCGTCGACTTGACGCAAGTTCTGCATCATTGCCGAACTGAAACCACTTTCCTTTGCCTGGCCAGCCTGAACGCCAGCAACGTCGACTAGCTCGACAGTGGCATAAGTGGTTTTCTTGGGTTTATACAATTCCGAAAGCCAGGACTGGCGCTCGTCCGGCACCGAAACCACTGCGATATTGGCTTCATTGCCCGAAAAGCCGCCCACCTGTGCGGAGCCGCCGCTGACGGCGTTGAAGACACTGGTTTTTCCCGTAACAGAAAGCCCTACAATCCCAACCTGCATGCTGTTTCCTCGATTTTCTTACTTACTCACAGCGGGGCTGGCAAACCGCCATACGCCCAGCGAATCTGCTTTTCCTATCTGCATGCTTGCGCATGATTTCCCAAAATGGCGGAGAGGGTGGGATTCGAACCCACGTGGCTATTCGCCCATCCGCTTTCGAGACGGCGCCGTTATGACCGCTTCGGTACCTCTCCTCAAATGCGTATTCGCAAGTTTTTAATTCTAACAAGAATAAAGCCGCACGGCACGCCTGAGGCAAAGTGCAACGTAACGGCTTTACAAGTTCTACTTTTTGCTTATTGCGACTGAGTAGTAGCACCCGAATCGCGACGCGAGGCAATTTGAGTATTGTTCTCGGCGTGCTTGGTGAGCAGAGCCATTACCTGCGGCATGTCCGAACGGAACTGGCGCCTGATCATGCCCTGAGGCATGAACATCCCGCCATTTACATACGTGGCATAAGTCACCTGCGTGTGGCGCCCGCCATCAACCGGCTCGAGCTTCCACCAGCCATCGACTTCTTTAAAGCTACCGCTCAGGCGCTTCCATTCCAAACTCTTTTTATCTGTCTCTTTGAGTTCAATCACATACTCGTAAGTGCACGGCAGACCACTGGGCGCGACGATATGCTTCATGATCTTCGTATGTCCGCGATCTTCAATGACCTGGCACTTCTTCATCATTGGGAAAGTGCGATGTGCATTGCTGTAGTCGGTAAGCACGTGCCAGACTTCATCCGGCTTCGCCTTTATTAAAGCATGGCTTACGCAGAAGGATTTGCCGTTGTGCACTTCCTCTATGACACTGTGCGCACTGTCAGATTTCTGACGAGCATCACAGGGTTGTGCCACCACAATCGGTTGCAAAGCGACAAGGGCTGTGACCGCAAAGGCAGCCACTGAACTGATGTTTGCTTTTCTTAGCCGGGGTCCGCGCAAAGTTGCCGTCCTTCCTATAATTAGGGATCTGGGATGCGAAGCTTAATCGGGATGGTGTCGAATAGAATACTGAAATCGAGTTAATTGTCAAACGACTTCACCAGTCAACGTTATCACAGCCGTTTGCGTCAGATCGGAAAGACATCTTAGAATCTCGATTAAACGTCCACATTTTCGCAGCCGCCAAGATCTTGAAAAGCAAGTCGGGGCAAGTTATTAGACGTTGACTTCCTTACATGATAGGTTTGAATTGGAGAGTGAGAATTTTCTTTACCAACGAAAACAGGCTTGCCGTAAGTAAAGAATGGTTGCAAAGAATTACTAAAAGATGCATAAACACGCTCTAGTTATATACAACCCGACTGCCGGAACGGCTGTCGGACCGGATTTGTGGCTGGGCGCAATAGTGCATCGACTCTGCGAAGAAGCCGACTATGCAGTCACTGTCATGCCAACAAGACCGAGCATGGATTTGCAGGAGATCTTCCACCATGCACCACATCCCGATCTGGTGGTAGCTGCAGGCGGTGACGGCACCGTGCGCTGCGCACTAGGGGCGGTGGCACGATTTCGTCCACGCATTCCTGTAGGGATACTTCCGCTCGGCACAGGCAACCAACTGGCGAGAAATTTAGGCATCTACGAAGAAAACATACTCGGCGATCCCCTTGATGATGCAATTCAAGTTCTTATGACAGGAAAACCGATGCCTATCGATCTCGGTGTCATGAACGGTGAATACTTCTGCGTTGCAGCCGGCGCCGGCCCCCTCTCCGATGCAGTCATCTCCACCGATCACCAGGAAAAGGTCAATTGGAAAATGCTTGCTTACGCAAGCTCCATGATTCAAACCCTCGCACTTCCACCGGTCAACTTTCGCCTGACCACAGTCGGAGAGTCATTTATCGTCAGGGCGGCGGGAGTTTTTATCACCAACATATCGGACCTTGGTGTGGGAAAACTTTCCGATACGGCTGAATTAAACGACGGTTTGCTTGATCTTTGCGTTCTTAATCCGACGGAGTTTCAAGACTACGTGGAACTCGGATTCCGCTTTGCAGGCGGCTTCATCGGCGGCAAAGCTCCATACTATATTCGCAAAGTCGACTCATTGCTCGTTGAAGTCATACCGAGACCACCTAAAAAAACGAGATTGCAAGCACTGGGCTCGACCATCAAAAACCTCTTCATGGGTGAGCAAGAGCCAGAACCACTGCCGCAAAAGGAAGTAATCGCCATGATAGACGGCGATGCGCACGGAACCACACCCATGCAAATCGAAGTGGTATCACAGGCGGTGTCAATCATCGTGCCGCAAAACAGAGCCTAACCGGCCGTTCTCAGTGCTGCGAAAAATAGGCATCGACAAAATGCCCCACGATAATATCGGCGATCACTACTACAAGAGCCGGCACCCAGGCTACTTTCCAGGCACCCTTGCCCGGCTCAATGCGGGCGGAACTTTTTAACAATTTGCCGGCGCCAATCGATAGCAAAAAAAATGCAAATTGTGCAATGCACAAACGTACTGGAATGCTCATCCAATAAATCATCCCGTCATCGGCAAACTTTGTCCATTCTTTGAGGAAAGGAACAAGTCCCACAACGATGCCGATAGACAAAGCAGTGTAGACAATGAAAAAGCCGATGGACATTCCTGCGGTAAAGAGCGCACTTTCACCTATCGTATTTGGTTTTATGACCACCTTACCTTGCGAAATTGCAGGCGCGACAAATGCATAGATAAGCTGGACCGCGACAATGCACGCTAGAAATGGTGTCAGGTAATGTTCCAAGTTTGTCTCTTTTCGACCGGAGAAAACAAAATTATCTCACCATCTCACTGATCGCGCGAACATAAGCCAGCTCATCATCTCGAGTCTTGACTTTACCGTCGATGCGAGCGTCGAGTAATTCGTCAAGGATGCGGCCTAACTCCGGCCCCTGACTAAATCCAAGCTTCAAAAGGTCTGAGCCGGTCAGCTCGATGCAAACATCGCCGAGCTGCTCTAAATAGAGCTTGAT
The DNA here is from genome assembly GCA_013997645.1 of Cyanobacteria bacterium PR.3.49. Lineage (GTDB taxonomy): Bacteria > Cyanobacteriota > Vampirovibrionia > Obscuribacterales > Obscuribacteraceae > QKMZ01. Next base: position 6,042 of record PNKB01000017.1, on the reverse strand, counting down.
CATGCGCCGGGTCAACGAGCCGGGACGCGCCAAGCAGGCAGCGATAGCCATCGATTCGCCAGCTTGTCCGTGAAAGAGTCGGTAGATTTGACTGCGCTTCGGCTCTGCATCCGGCTCTCCGATTTGTTCAGGCAAACGCAATCCGCAAAGAATTTTCTGCTTGTGATCGACTTGCAATTGCAAGCGATCCAGAGTGTTCTCCAAACGCTTTTTAGAAAGTCCGGAAATCAGCAGTCCAAGATGAACCAGCCACGCCTCTTCCACCGGATAATGTTCGAGCAGTCGCTCGGCACGGCGCAGCAAACTTCTTACCGGCAAACCGTATTCCAGCTCAGCATCGAGATAGCGCAGCCGTCCACCCAGATCGCCAAGCAAATCGAGCGCCGTGACGCGATGCGGAGAAGTCAAAATCAATCTCAGTTCGGTGCGAATTCTTGTGCCGCCAAGATCGTCGAAGATGCCCATGGCGATGGCGCGACGCGCTTGCTCTTTTGTCTTAGGCTCGAGCTGGAAGCCGAGCCGGGCGGCAAATCTGGCAGCACGCATTATGCGGGTTGGATCTTCTATGAAACTAAAAGGATGCAAAATTCGAACTACGCCTGACTTCAAGTCTTGCATGCCGCCAAAATAGTCGACCAGCTGCCCGAAGCGACCAGGGTTGAGGCAAACAGCCAGTGCATTAATAGTAAAATCGCGGCGCAGCAAATCTTGCTCCAGCTTGGACGGCTCAACAGTCGGCAGGGCAGCCGGGTATTCGTAAAACTCGGTGCGAGCGGTGGAAAGATCGACTTCTCGTTTTGCCTCGCAGTAAAACTCCAGGGTAGCCGTTTGAAAACGCTCGTGTCGCGCCACCACCTTGAGCCGCCCGGGATAGGCTTTAGCAAGTTCTGCGCCCAGCTCTATTGCCGAACCTTCAATGACAAAATCCAAGTCGAAATTAGCTTTCTCAAGCAAAAGGTCGCGCACGCAACCGCCGACAAGATATCCTGTCATGCCCAATCTGCCTGCCGTTTCACCAATCAGCTCACACAGCCAGAGAGTCGATGGTGTTGTGGTTTTTAACTTACTTGTCAGATCAGCTGCGGCAGTTGCCCGCTTGGACGAGCCGGGCGGATTCCAGTCAACCTCATCCAAACCAAAACCAGAAGCCTTTCCTGCCGTCTTCGGCCCATAGAGAATGCGCAAAACATCATGGCGGGAAACAAGACCAACGAGCTTGCCACCGGCGTCGAGCACAGGCAGGCGACCAATGTCTTCCTTGACCATAATTTCTTGGATTTTGCTCAAGGGCGTCCGGGGCTCGATGCTGATTACCGGCCTGCTCATAAAACCGTTGACCGGTGCATGCCCAAGCCTGTGGTGAGTGGCTTGATCGATGTCGCGACGAGAAACAACGCCGACAACATTGCCATTATCCGTTACTACAAGCCCGTCTTGACCATAGCGAATCATAATCCGACTGGCTTCATCCATGGAGACAGTAGGCGGCACGGTTCTTACCGGCGACGACATGATTTCTGCAGCCGTTTTCTCAGGGCTGACCGAGCTCTCCAGACAGCCTACAACACGCGCTGCCACATCTTCGAGATCATCCGTCTTCACAACAGCCGATCCCGCTCCATGGTGCCCATCCCCACCAAACAACCTGACGACCGGGCGCACATCAACCGCTGAAGTGTCGCTTCTGCCGACAAGATGAATTCGATCGCGCATATAAACAGCAGTAAAAGCCGCTCCCGCTGATTCTATTTCCATTAACTTGCGGGTCAGACCCGCCAATTCGGGCAGGAAATCATTCATTCGAGCCGTGGCGACAACTATGCGCACTCCTTCCAAAGTCAGAGTACGGCAGGTTTTAACCATCTCCTGCAGAAGTCTTGCGTGCTCGTCGCCCAGCTTAGGATGTATGTATTCGTTGACATGCAACAAGTCGGCGCCACACTTGAGTAAATGCGCAACCGCCAGGCAATCCCTTTCGGTTGTGCCTTTATATGTAAGACAACCGGTGTCCTCGTAGATTCCCAGCGCCATTACGGTGGCTTCGAAAGCCGTCAACTTGATTTTCTGCTTCTTGATCATCTCCACTAAAAGCGTCGTTGCCGCACCCACCGGCTCGATGATTGAGCCAGGCTCTGCGCCGCCGGAAAGTCCGTCAGGATCGATGCCGTGATGATCGTAAACAAGATAAGGCACGCGCTGATCTTCGGATAGGATGAGGTCGCGACAGGCGGCGTCCAGCCTCTCTGCATTCTGGCAATCAACCACATAAATGCGCGTCAGCCGCTGGCAATCGACATACTTCATCTGCACGATGGGCAGGCTGCTTCGGTAAAGCGCCAGGAAATTGCGTACATTGCCGAATAGTGGCGTGCCAAGCACCATTCGGGCAGCAGGAAAGAGCTTGGTGACAGCCAATTGCGCCCCAAGCGAATCGAAATCCATGTTGTTGTGCGTTACGACTACTTCCACGTCACACCAAATCTGCCGCTCGCCACAACTATTATCGCCCACAGGCATTAAAAATCGTGCAGCGCGGGCAAAGCAGTACTGATGACCGATATTCAGCTTTTGAGTTTAATCTATGGCGCCTTAGGCGTTCTTGGCACAGCTTACCTGTGCGTTGCAATGGGTTCGGGCATTGCACTCCACCGCAATCATCATGGACACACGGGCACCGGTCACGGCAGCTCACACGGGCCCGGTCACAACGGGCAACATCGGGTGCTGGACAGAATAGAACATTCGGCTCACATGCACCTGCCTCACTTTCAAACACATTCAATCTGGCCTACCATCGTCGATTATTTCAATCCGACATCGGCGGCAATAATGCTTTCTATGGGTGGGTTGGTGGGTTTTCTCTGCCTGCAAATCAGCAGTTTCCCAAAACTGCTTTCACTGCCCTGCGCACTCATTGCCGGTCTTGCCGCCAGAAAGGTATTTTTCCGCCTGCTGGAAAAATTCAGCGAAATCGCAACAGTGTCTTCTACAGCCGATATCGAAACAGCAATTGGAGGAGAAGCCACGGTTTGCTTGCCGATAACGGACGGGCGGACGGGAGAGGTCTATTTTGAAATTGCAGGCAAGCGATTCAATTCTTCTGCTCGCGCTCTTAACAGCGACGCCAGCTACAACCGCGGGCAGCGAGTCTGGGTGACCGATATTAAGGAAGGTGTCTTTATCGTCATGGACTCGCCGGCGGCGAAGGCTGACGAGGGATGAGCATTTACAGCGACAGAAGCCCAGACTTAGGTGGCCGCCTACACCAAAAATTCCACTTCTCTTAATGCTTTTCCAGTTTACCCGTGGCGGTTAGAGGGAATTTCCGTAATAGGTATCCCAGATTTTTAGCCCCACGCTTGTAGGTTTTTGCAAGTGGAATCGTTAGGAACATTTGGAACTCTGTACGTCGTCAGCGCAGTGCTCGGCTTCGGCTATATGATTGTCAGCATGGCATCCGGTCATCTGGGACACGATGCCGGCGGCGACAGCGGCGATCATGGAGCATTCGATGGTCACGACACCGGAGCGCACGACGTGCTCGGTCATCACCATGCGATTGGACACGACACCGGCGCGCATTCTGTCGCGCACGGACACGGAGACGGGCACGGCGGCGATGATGCCGCTGCTCAGCTGAAAGAAATCACTAAAGTGGGCAACGTTGCGGCTCATCATCGTCAGCAGACACCTGTCTTGCTGAAGATCATGTCCTGGATCAGCCCGGCGTCTATGGCAATTTTTCTGGCCTTCTTCGGACTCACCGGCATGGCGATTTTCAAGCTTGGCGCACTGAGTTTGGTGCCGGCAATTGCCGTCGGTTTGATCATGCGCAATGTCGTCATGATGCTTTTAAGATGGTTTATTCGCCAATCTCATGTTTCCACCACCTCGCGCGTTGAAGAGTGCATCGGGCACGCTGCCGAGGTGTGCGTATCCATTCAGCCCGGACGAACAGGAGAAATAACCTATGTGCTCGGCTCCAAGCGTTACAACATGCCGGCAAAAATGAGCGCTGCCGAAGGCGAATATAAGCGCGGAAGCAAAGTTTTGATTTCGGACGTCCGCGATGGAGTCGTCTTCGTCGATCCCTGGCAGGAGCTTACGATTTGATTAACAGACCGGGCTCGCTAACGAGCGGCGCGTCTTACGCAAAGATAAAATTTTCCTTTGAGCGTGCCACCACATCCGGCACCACTATTTCAGGTTTTCTTTAGTTAGAAGGGGCACACAAGGGGCAATATTCGAGTATGGCCGCTAATAAAAAATACGCGGCACAAACAAGGAGAAACACAAATGGGTATGGAGATTGGTATTGCCGGGCTAGTTGGCGCTGGAGTCGTCTTGCTTGGCTTCTTTGTCTGGATGGTCTCCAGTTTCTATCAAAAGTGCGGCCCTAACCAGGCAATGATTATTTCAGGTATGTGGTCAGGTGAAGACGATCGCAAATTCAAGATCGTCGTAGGCGGTGGCACCACTGTCTTCCCTGTTATCCAACAAAGATCTTTCTTGAGCCTTGAAGTAATGACTATCGAAATTAAGTCATTGGCTCCAATCATCACGAAAAACGGTGTACCGGTATTCGTAGACGGCGTCGCCCAGGTGAAAGTGAAAGGCGACCCCGCATCAATCGCAACCGCTGCCGAGCAATTCCTCGACAAAGACGACACCGAAATTTCGCAGATTGCTCATGAAACTCTCGTCGGTCACTTGCGCGCCATCCTCGGCACGATGGAAGTGGAAGAGTTGATCCAAAGCTTCGACTCCTTCGCTCAAAAAGTGCAGGAAGTGTCTCTGGCTGACTTGGCTAAAATGGGTCTCACGGTTGTTTCCTTCACACTCAAAGAGTTGAGAGACAACGTAGGCTATTTGGAAGCACTTGGTCGCAAACGTACAGCTGAAGCCAAACGCGAAGCCGACATCGGTGTAGCCAACGCCAGCAAAGAAACAACGATTGCCCAAGCCGCTGCTTCGAGAGACTCGACAATCGCTCAAGCTCAAGCTGCAGAAGAAGGCGCTAAGGCAAAACTTATCGCCGACACGAAAGTAGCCGAAGCTTCGAAGAACTTCCAACTTGCACAAGCCAAGTATCAACAAGAAATTGCGACAACTAAAGCGCAATCCGACATGCAGTACGAGATTGTTAAAGCGCAAACTCAACAGAAGCTGATTGAAGAAACTCAGAAAATCAAAATCGTTGAAGCGCAAAAAGAAGTCGAACTGCAACAAGTTGAAGTTCAAAAGCGTCAGGTCTTGCTCGAAACTGAAATCACCAAACCAGCAGAAGCCGAGCAAACCCGCGTTCGCCTCTTGGCTCAAGCCGAAGTCGAAAAGCGCAAAATGATGGCGGAAGCCGATGCGCAAACAGCAAAACTGCAAGCCGCCGGTCAAGCCGAAGCGACAAGACTGAGAGCAATTGCGGACGCCGAAGCGACAAGAGCGATGGGTCTTGCCCAGGCGGAAGCCGAGCAATCCCACGGTCTGGCCGCAGCTCGCGTAATTCAGGCAAAAGGTCAAGCCGAAGCTGAAGCAATGCTCAAGAAAGCCGAAGCCTTTAAGCAATACAATGACGCTGCCTTGTCCAGCATGATGATCGAAAAGCTGCCCGATATCGTAGCCGCCGCATCGTCACCGCTCTCCAAGATCGGCAACATGACTGTTGTTTCAACAGGTGGAGATTCGACAGGCGCAAGCAAAATCAGCTCCGACATCCTCAACATGGCCGCCCAAAGCGTGCACCTTGTAAAAGGACTGACCGGGCTGGATCTCACAGAAGCGCTCAAGCGCGACAGAAAGGTGATGCTGGAGGATGGCTCAAAACCCAAAGTCAACAACTAGGGTTGTCATAACTGGCGCAAGCGGAGTCGGCAAGACCACGTTAGTGGAAAGGCTGGCTCCCTTGCTTTCTGTACCTGTTATTCCTGAGCTGGCACGCTCTATGTGTCTGGAGATGGGATACGACAAAATCGGCAATATCCCCGATCAGGAAGGGTTCAAAAAGCAAGTTCTCGACCGCCAAATAGAAGAAGAAAATCGCCTTGG
>PNKB01000016.1 GCA_013997645.1 Cyanobacteria bacterium PR.3.49 | reverse complement strand
TCTTGCGTTCTTGCAAAATTGAGTACGAATTCTTCTTGCTTGTCGATTGGAACTCTGTCGAAGTATTTCGCCAACTGAGCGAAGTTGCGCTGAAAGTCCAGGGGCAACTCTTCATGATGATTGGGATTATCCCAACGCAAACCACCATTTGCATCTCGGCCGCCCAATCCCGCTGCAACTTCCGATTCCCAGAAACTTGGCACTTTGCCGTCATTAGCCTTGCCTGGCATGAACTTTAGGAAGTCTAAATCCTCGGTGATTCCATAGTGACGTTTGAACACTTCCGGACTGAGGGCCAGTTCAGCGCCTTCAACGCGATAGTGATTGTTGGGGCCATTCCTTTCAGTGACAATTTTGCCGACTTCTTGTGTCCCGCCTCGAGCACCGGTTTCAGTAAAATCTTCGGCTTGGTTCCATTGATCCAGCCCTTGTCTTGTGGTGTCATAGTAATTGCGCATGAGGTCCATTTGCCTGTCAAACAGCACTGCACGATCTGAGCGACGATTGTCGACCACGTACCAGGCCATGTCCGAGTACGAAATTCCTCGGCCTCCATCCTTGCCGCTAGAGCGAGAGATTTGATCGAAGTCGCGCATGACCAAAAGCAGATCGGCTTTGTCCTGCGGTGCGATATTGTCACCGACTCTGACCAGATAATTCTTCAATTCACTACGAGTAATTGAATCGCTGTGGCGCCCTATATTGATGCCGCCGGAATGTTTGTCCAGTGTTCGCATCAATTCTCTGGACGTGCGATCGAACTCCGGGCGCATGTTATGTATGTAGCGATCGTGACTATAGTCGATGCCGAAGTCATCTTGAATTTCAGGAGTGCGTCTCCAGCTGTCGCGCTGGTTTCCTGCTCGACCATAGGTACTTTCCAAAACGTCGCCGAAAATTCCGTCGGCTTCATCGCGAAAGTTGAAACCATTCGTCAGCTCGCGCACCGGATCGTGGCGACCAATAGTGGAATGAATGTTTTGGACCAAATTGGCGATGGGGTCATGATTGGAACCGGGGAAAGGTGCCATGAGGGTGAGCTCCTTTATTGTTCGGGTGCAGTTTGCGTTGTTTAGTAAAGTGTCGTCCGGGCGAAATGCCGGCGCAACGGCTGTCCTGTTTCTTTCCAACCCAGTTATAAAGGGGGCGGCGCCGGAAGTTGTTACCGACTTGTGAACGCCCTCTTGTGGTAAATTTCTCCTGGCGAAAATGGACGCCAGGATTGGTTTTAAGCTCTTTGAGCTGCGGACTGTCTATAGACAGCAGGAGGAAATGCCATGGTACTTGTGAATTCGACGATGCGCCCGCTTGGTTCCCTGGCTCCCGACTTTTCTTTGCCCAGCGTGGTGGACGGAAAGACTTACAGCCTCGCTTCCTTTGCGGGCAAGAAAGCCCTCTTGATCATATTCGCCTGCCGCCATTGCCCCTATGTCGTTCATGTCAAAGAAGAACTGGCCAAACTGGGAAATGATTATTCCAAGGAAGATATTGCCATTGTCGCCATATCCTCCAACGATGCAGAAAATTACAAAGACGACGCTCCGGAGAAATTGAAAGAGTTTGCGCAAGAGCTGGGTTTGAGCTACCCATTGCTCTATGACGAGTCACAGGCAGTGGCCAAAGACTATACAGCTGCGTGCACTCCCGACTTCTTTCTTTTTGACGAGAAGCGAAAGCTAAGTTACAGAGGGCAGCTGGACGGAGCAAGGCCCGGCAACAGCATTCCTGTAACCGGTGAGGACCTGCGTGCGGCAATTGACTGCCTGTTGCAGGACAAGCCTGTATCCGCCGATCAAAAGCCCAGCGCCGGCTGTAATATCAAGTGGAAAGCTGGAAACGCTCCGTCTTACTTCGGGTAGACGGGAATAATCAATTTCAAACCTTCAGTTGGGTTGAAAGCTAAAAACCTTGACATGCGGAAACTATTAGTCCATGACACAGTCACACAGACACGTGCGACTATTACATATGACTGAGAACGCATTGCGCTGGATTTTGCCGAGTTTAATGCCTGACGAAAGAGCCGCAGCAAGTTATCAAACTCTTGGCGCAAAACTGAGAGTGCTTTTCGCTGCGTTTTTTATGTGCGCCACCTTGAGCGGTTGCGGCATGTTCGGCGCACAACGGGAAATTATAAAAGCCGATTATGACGTCGAAATCACTGACCCGAGTATAAAAAGACTTACCGATGTTACCGCCAATATCAAACTGGTGGCTTCCGGCACATTTACGCCCGGCACTTACGTAATCGGCAAAACCCCCGTTTCCATCGCTCCCAACACTCACTTTGATTTAAAACTTTCAGTGCCGGTCAGCGACCCGAAAGTTATTTCTACGCATGATGCTACCGGCACCTTTTCGGTAAATCGGCCTATCAGCGTGATGGCCGTCCCTGTGCCGCTCACGATTTCTCTGTATAAAGGCACCGTCAGTGGTGAGGTCGATCTGGTCCGCGGGCTGGCAGCATTTTTTGTCAACCTCTTGCAGGTTGGTGTCATTAGTGGTGACACACACCAGATGATTCACAGCATGAAAATCCAAAAGGCCGTGCTTGAATTACGGCCATCATCCACTTTGAAGATTGGTCCAAAGTCAGTCGTTGTCGGGCCAAATTCGACCATATCGCTGATCGATGTTTTGATTGACAGTCAGTTGAATTATCAGGCTAAGTGCCTTGTCGACGTCAACTTTGAGAAGAACTGCAAATGGAAGGGTGTTAGAGTTGATACCGAATTTGATGGCGGCAATGCACATGTAGAAGGAAAGGCGGTCAAGCGCGGGAATCAGCTGACAATGACGCTTTTGCCCGACTCAGAGCAGCCTCCGCAAGTGCTGTTGAAAAATTGCCGCTTTCTGTTCGGCAAATTCAAGCGCTGCAGTGCCAGCAGTCGCGAGTGCTTGTTGCAGTTAAAGGAATTTTCCCTGCGTCATATAAGCGGACAGGAAGATGACAGCATGCACCTTCTGTCAGCTATGGATATGAAGGGCACAAACCTGATTTTGAAGACAGACATTCATAGAACCGATGCTTATTTTCCTGATACCGTGCCGGCTAACTTGCAAGTTGATTTGACTCCGGGCAGCGATTCCTCCACTCACTTTTCCACTGAAGGCGATGCTGTTGCAGAATCAGGAACAATTGAGATTGCCAAGAAATCGACGCGGCTAAAGCTTTATCTGGGCAATACGAAAATTGGCAAAGTTTCCTACGATAAATTCGGTGCACTTGCTTTCGTTCTGGAAAAAGGCACGTCGAAATTGAAACAGCTCGATTGGCAGGGCAATACAAGTAAGTTTTCCCTAACTACTGCGGGCGGCTCGACATTGACTTTGCCTAGCAGCATGTTGCTTGAAAAAACCGACAGTTCGCATCCCACAAAATTGAAACTTCCGCTCGAGGTGGAATTCGGCGAAGGCGAATTGAAAACACCGAAAAGCGTCATTCATTTAAGTGATTTAAACGGAAAAGTGTTTTTCGACGTCGACCGAGAAATCCAGATCAACAGCAATGTCGATTTTACAATTCAGCACTCTAAGCTGCTTGGTGCAGATGAAGTGGATGTGAAAGTTCGAGGCATTGATCTTTCGATGGTAAACAACAAGGCCGTTTTGCACCTCAAGTCCTGCAATTTAGTTCTTCCTGAAAAGTCGCTCGCCGAGGCTATTTCCAAGCGCATACCCGACCACCTCAATCTCGACCTTGATAAAACGATAAGCCAGGATAAGAGGTGGCGATATCGTAATGCTAAGGCTAAGTCGGTCAAGATTGATAATCTGGTAATTTCTGATATGAAAGCTCGCGGCTCTGGTGCATTGTCCTTCACTGCTACTGGAGATGCAATTGTCGAAGGCACAGTCGAAAAAGGGGCTATTTTGCTGAAAACCCACGAATGGAAAGTGTGTCCGTGGAAGTTGGAAGCGGAGCTTACCGGAAACGGACTGGTGAAGTATGCATTCGTTGGGGACACCGATTCATTGAGAAGCCGTGTCAAGTATGACTTGTCCATGGACCTGCCACTGCCGGCAAATATGCAACTCGATTGGAGTAAAGTGACGAGCGGATTGTTGAGAATTGCCGAGCGTCGCATTATCATGAAGCGCCTGCAAAAAGTTACAGTGCCACTTTCACATAAAGGTGAAATCGACTTGTTTGAAGCCGGTGACTCACGCTGGAAAAACTTCAAGTTGACCAAAGTAGCGATGAGATCAAAAGGTGATGACATTTACATCGACTTTACTGCCGACGCTGTATTTTAAATCAACTGTATTAACTTAGATTTGCCGGTGGCATAAAGTATTGCATTCTCAGTACAGAGGGAGTCTGAATGAAATTGTGTGCTTGGCTGGCGCTGTGCATTTTTCTGTCATTCAGCTGTGCGCTTACTGACTCGGCGTTTGCGGCCGGAGCAAATAATGGCGAAATGAAGAATGGTGACGCTCGGTCGCTCAGCTTTTCCCTGACAAAACCTGTTTACGAGGAAGTCACAAGACTTGTCAAAACCTATTATCCCAACGCAAAGGTTTCGGAATCGGGCGGCAAACTTCACTTCGAATATAAAGCAGCAGAGCATAATTCGATGATTACCAACAGACCCGAGATGGGCCCGAAAATGGGCGGCATCTATGGCGAAGTTGAGACGAAAGCCGGGCGCTACCAATCGTCGCAGCCCATGCCCAGAGAATTGCAAGACTACAACTATCAGACAGTGCTAATGGCGCCTTATTCCGCCAATCATGATTGCCATCTGAGTGTCAGAATTTCTTATCCATCCGATGCTTCCGGTGAGTTTGTCGAAAAATTCAAGACGCTGGTTCGAGAATTCGATTCACTGCTGCCGCAGCCACCCAAGCCGATTGCCATTGACAAACCGGCATCCCCAGATCTAGTCGGTGCTGATGCAAACAAAACCATTTCTACTGCAGTTTCTGCCGCCTCCGTCGCTGCGCCTCTCAAGCCTGCCCCTGCAGCTCGCAAACTCTTTTTCTGGAAAGCAAAAAGAGGTGCGGATGTCGTGTATCTTCTCGGCACCATACACACTGCACCGCCTTCGCTTTACCCATTACCCAAAGAAATTGAGCGTGCATTTGATGAAAGCAAGTGTCTGGTTGTCGAAGTAGACATCAGCAAAAGGAAAGTCGATCCCGCCAAAATCGAAGCGCTAGTTGCGACGTCGGGAAAATACACACCGCCGGACAAACTGAGCAAGCATTTGTCGCCCGGCACAAGAAGGGTGTTCGATGCATATTTGAACTGGGCCGGAGAGTCCTGGGAAATGTATGACCAATACAAGCCCTGGTACGTGCGCGAATTGATCGGAGCATCGGTTCCCAGACGAGGCGACTTATCCAAACTGAGAAAGGTGCTCGGCATCGATCTTCACTTTCTGGCTAAGGCGGCAGCGCGCAAAAAGCCGGTCGATGAATTCGAGACTGTCGAATTCCAACTTGGTCTCGACTCCAAGCTTGCCGACGATGTTCAAGACAAGTTATTACAGGTCAGCCTTCTGGAGATAAAAGATACCGACACGATGATGGCCGGTATTTTTGATGCATGGAAATCCGGTGATCTCCAGAAGATGGAACGCACAGCCATACACGTTTCAGCTGACAACCCTGAGCTCATTCCTTTCACTAAAGCGCTTCTGGATAATCGCAATGTCGGTATGGCTGCAAAAATCGAGCCGTTTCTCAAGACGAAAGGCAGTCCCTTGTTCGTCGCCGTCGGATCTGCGCATATGGTAGGCGAGACGGGCTTGGTCAACCTTCTGAAGAAGAAAGGTTTTGACGTAGAACAGGTGACGGCCGATGGTGAAGGCGCGCAGACAAAGCGCTGATATCCCAGTCGATGCGGTCCCTTCGGGATTCGGTTTATAAACGTACATTGGGTGGCACTTGTTATAGCAAGTGCCCCTATCGAGTGCATACATGAAAAATACCAAACCGATTGGCCGTTTTTTGCGTCGGCGCCGGCAGATTATCGCCTTAATCACCTCGGTTCTGTTGTCATCGATAGCCCTGGCTGCAATGGCTGAAGAGGGTGGCGTTTCGAATCCATCCGAAACTAAGAGTGCCGACAGGAGCATTGATGCCTCGTCGGCTGTATTCAAAGACATAGAGGCACTGGTCAAGCAGTACTATCCGAAGGCAAAAATAGCTCGCACCGATAAGTCGATCCATTTTGAGTACAAGGCACGGGGTCTAACCGGTGTGCAATCCGGATTGAAAGAATTCTCTCCTGATTCGGGCGGTATTGCAGGCGATATCGTTGTGCACGCCGGCAGATACAGCGGCAAAGAGAGGCAGCCCAGCGAGACCAATCACATTTTGCATATGGTGCTTTTCATGGCACCATATTCAGAGCCACAAGATCAACATTTCAATACACGATTGAGCTACCCACCCGATGCTTCAGTCGAGTTTCTCAATCAGTTCAAGGCAATTATTTCCGATCAGCAAAAGGGCTGTCAGTCCGTCGCCAAACAACCCGTTGCCGCACCGAATGCGACACCACAAGCGGCAGAGCCAGCACCCAAAGTTGCCGTCGTAACAGGCGACGCAAGTGCATCTGCTGCGGCTGGTGCTCCTGCCGCTTCAAACGAAAAAGCTGCGGACAAAGCCCAGCCTGACAAGACTTTGAATGTTCAATTCGGAGCAAAGAAGCTGTCCAAATATTCTTATCCGGAAGGTCGGTTCAAAATTCTTCTTCCCGGTAATCCACAAATGAAATACAGCAGCCAACTGGGAATGCGCTCTGTGGACTACACTTACCCTGAAGCGAACGGCGTTTATGTAATCAACTATTTGATAGCGCCGGGACCGATTATGCAGTCTAAAATCAATCCGCTTCTGGAGTCGCTCTGCAACAATCTGGTTGCCAACAGTAAGAGTACTGAGCTGAGAAGAACACCAATCAGTCTTCAAGGTTATGCAGGCAGGCAAATAGAACTCAAAAGTAACAAGGGAAAAGAAGAAAGCGCTGTCTTTCGGTTTTACGTAGTACGCAGATTCGTTTATATTATCGGTGTTGCCGGCAACAAAGCATGGGTCGGCTCGCCCGTCGTCGCCTCGTATTTGAATTCGCTGGAGATTGTTCCTGAACTGACTGCATCTGAGCAATTGGTTGTTGATTCCAAAAGACGAGCCAGTGAATCAAGGCATGTGTCAGACTCTCACTCTCAGTTCCAAAGAGAGTTCGATGAAGCCAGATCACGCCATCGCAAGGACTTCGAGCGCTCGCAAGCAGATTTCAAATTCAGGCGATACTAGCCGCGTTTCTGAATCATTTCAGCCGCTTCAATCAACGGGCTAAGTTCTTTGTGTCTGAGCATATAGCCATAGTTGCCGATTGCCGGCGCAAAGATAGAATCAATGCGTTCGTGATGAACGATCAAATCGCGATATTTTTCAACGGCACTGTCGTGGCTTAATTCGTAGTGAATGTGATTTTTTCTTCCCACATACATGACGAAATGCTTTCTCTCTTTGACCGGTCTGGAAATGCCGTGCACCTGCATTTGCGCCCAGGCGTCATAGCAGTCGAAGTCGAAGATGAAATTGAACATGTCCAGTGTCAAACCGCCGGGCGGTCGCATATTAACTTCCAAGGGAACGACTGCATTCTCTTTCAGGAAAAACTCGAAATGGAAAAATCTGCCTCTGACATCGAAGGCTTTCAAAATTGCTTTACCGGCGTTTTCTAAAAACGGCTCGATTTCGCGCACGCAGTAATAGTAGATATCGGAATTCTCATTGACTGCCTCCATTACGCCTTTGTTGTAGCGCAGCGAAGACGAGAAAATCAGTTCACCGTTGTTGTCGACCAGTCCGTCGTAACTGACGATTTGTCCTGTGACGAATTCTTCCAGAATGTAATCTGTTTGATGCTTGTCGCGGAAAAACTCAGGAATGCATTCTTCGCTTTCCAACTTAAAGGTAGCTGCAGCACCCACTCCGTTGTCAGGCTTGGCAATTACAGGAAAGCCAACTTCATCGATAAAAGCGCGAACTTCATTTTCGGTAAGGCAAACTCTTCCTCGCGCGGGATTGAGTTTTACCTCTTGGAAAACCCGCTTCATTTCGGATTTCTTTTTGACGTTGTAAATCTGGTCCATCTGAATGCCGGGGATATTGAAATCCGTGCGCAGTCGAGCTTCCGTCTCCAGCCAATACTCGTTATGCGAGTCAAGATGATCGAGCTTGCCGTAGCGGTGGGTGAAGTAGCCCAAAGCGCGCGTCAGTTGGTCCTGATTATGCATGTCGTCGACTTTGTAGTACTCGGTCAGGCTGCCCTTCAGGTCGGGGCTGAGTGTTTCGTACGGCACATCTGACAAGCCCAGGACGGTAGCACCGGCTTTCTTCAGCCGCGAGGCGAAGTTATGGAAATTGGGTGGGAAGTGTGGACTCAAAAATACTGAATTCATGTCTGAATGCTTCTACCTGTCAGTCGCCCTTTAATCAACGCCGATCTTATCGCAATACTCCGCCCAGCGGACCCTCAGGAGATACAATTCGTTTTGCAAATCCGGCGCTTGGGACCCCATCGCCCCTATCCATGCTACAATCCGCCGACGGAAAGCTCAAAAAAGGCAAGGATACAGGTGTTGCGAGAATATCACAAATGGCACAGCCCCATTCTCAATCGAGAAATGGAATTACTACAGTTTGGTCATGCGGGTGCACGCGTGATCATTTTTCCTACCTCTTGCGGCAGGTTTTTCGACTGGGAAAATCGAGGCATGATCAATGCTCTCTCCAGACATATAGATGAAGGATGGCTGCAGGTTTTTTGTGTCGACGGCGTCGATAACGAAAGCTGGTTCAACACGCACGCAAACCCGACCGACAGAGCCAGACGACATTTGCAGTTTCAGGAATACATCATTCAGGAAGCGCTTCCTTTTACGAAGTCCAAAAATGACAATGACTTTGTCATCGCATGTGGAGCCAGTTTCGGCGCGTATCATTCCTACAGTATTGCCATGCGATATCCGACTCACTTCAACCGAGTGTTGGGAATGAGTGGCGTTTATGACGTCAGGGAGTGGACCAACAACGAAATGAACGACGTCATTGCTCAAGGAAGTCCTTGCGAATATATGCTTTCGCTACACGATAGCAATCAACTAGATCAAATACGGAAGCTCGATCTGATCATTCCAGTTGGCAGGATGGATCCATTATTTGGAAATAACCGATGGTTCTCACAAATTTTGTGGGAGAAAGGAATCTGGCATGCCTTCAGGGAATGGGACGGTTTTGGTCATGACTGGCCGTGGTGGTACGACATGATTCAGCATTACATCGGCGGACCTGAATCGCGACCCTGAGCCTCTGGCAACGCGCATGTAGAGCCGGGTTTGAAATGTATGAAAGTTTGGGGCAAGCTTGCGGGCTTGCCCTTTTTGCTTCGTCAGGGTGATACCACTGTTGCATTAAAATCCAAAGAAAAATGGTAAGCTTTGCAACTTATTCAGGTATCCGCCGTCTCACAGAAAATTCAATTCGAAAACGGAAGCTTCACAAGCAGTGCCGCGTTTTCGGGCTGACTTGTATGTCCAAGCATTACGAACATTGTGGAGGTTCCAACATGCCTAGCCTACCTCACAAGCTATTATCGACGGCCCTGTCTGCATTCCTTTTGTGTACTACGTTTTCCTTACCGGCTCTTGCCGATAGCGTCGACACCACAAAGGCACCATTGCCCGGAGCCGCCGAACCTGCTTCCAGCGCACCGGAAATGAATCTGGTCATTCCTTTGCAGACCACAGGAGATGTCACCACCAGTGAGATCACGGTGGTAGAGGAGAAGACGACTGTTCTCAATGGTGGCGTCGAAACCAAGCAAGTTGCAGTTAAAGAAATCATCCTGCCTGACAGCGTTGAAGCAATCGGAGCGCCGATTGTTCCCCAGGCAATCAACGACATTATGGTCGTCGATAATGATGAGTTCAAAGTTGCTGCTATTGAAGAACTGACCTTCAAAGAAATTCCGGATTCGCCGGACAGAACCTTTATTGAGGCAGGGGCGCGTTTTCCCGTCTATATGTCCAGCACTATCACCAGCAAAACCGCAAAAGTCGGCGATCCTGTAGAAGGGCGTCTTAAGGTGGATTTGAAAATTGGCGGCAAACTGGTGGCACCGAAAGGATCTGTTGTAGTAGGTCATGTCACTAAAGTCTTTCCGGCCAGAAAGATGATTGCTGCAGAGCTTATTTTGAATAAGCGCTGGATGCGCATGGCCGGCTCTCTTTCGTTTGACTTCGATGAAATCATTACACCGCAAGGTGAGCACTTGCCTCTGGTGGCAGCACCGGCACGGCAAGCTCGCATCATCAAGAACGTCAATGAAGGACGCGTGCTTGGTGTCAATCACAACAATGAAATTGCCTCGCCCCTCTCGACCCAAGTTAAGCACCAGGCGTTGCACCTGGCTATACGAGCTGGTGCGGCTGCCGGCGGCGTCTTCAGCATGGGCGCCGTGCCTGTTGCTTACGGTGTCATGGGTGCTATCAATCCGTCATTTGCATTCATGCAACCGGTCGGCAAAAATATGCGCCATCGCCGCTTAAAGGGCTTTGCGCTGGGGATAGTCACCGGACTTCCCGGCGGTTTTCTGATCGCAGACAGCATCATTCGCGGACCGGAAGCAATCGTGCATCCGGGCGACATTTTCCATGCTGAGCTGAAGCAGAATTTCACAGGCGAAGCGGCAACATCTGCCGAACTCCTTGGTGGCGCTTCGACGAAAGTTCATGGCGAGCAGATCAAAGATCCGAAGAAGAATAAGAAGTAAATCGGCAACCAAGCTAGGAAATCGGGCAGCGCAAAACGCTGCCCTTTTTGCATGGTGCATGCTTCGCGATTAATAACCGCGGTATGCCTGACCTCTGGCTACAGCTTTGACGCCGGGTACATTTTCCAGAGATCCATAACGCTTCACCGCGTATCTGACACCGGCGATGATGTTGTCGACCGGATTGAGAATGTTGTCGTGACCCGGCAATTTGTGCGAATTGAAGGTCGGTCCAATAGTTTGCATCAAGCCTTTGGATGGTGTTCCTTTGCGTGCGTTGGAATCCCAGTTGTTGACGACGTCGGCTTTCCAGCTGCTCTCGCGCTGGATGATCAAGTTGATGGCAGCCAGGTTTTGCGGTGTCGGCTCGACTCGTTTGCCGTTGCCTTGAGCTGCTGCCGCGTTGATTGCTTCCAATGCTTGATTGATGATGGCGGCGCGATCGCCTGTGGGCACCTGCCCGACTATTGCTCTTCCGTCGCTGGACGAAGTCTGTTGGCGTTGTGTCGCCACATCGTATAGCTTTTGTCCGGCATCCATGAACTGTCTTGATTCCGGTGTCGAAAGATCGGCCTGGGTAACTTCACCGGGAGATTTGCCGGTCATGAATGCGGCAGTGATGGCGCCTGGATTGTCGCCAACTTGCTGCTTGAAGCCGTTGGTTATTTCACTCGCCATCGATTCTTGCAAGTCTTTAGGCAAAGCATCTTTCATCTCGCCTTTGCCGGGCATTTCGCCCTTGCCCATCTTGTCGGCCATCGCCTTGAGCGATTTTGCCTTGTCGGCGGTAAAGCCGGCAGGCAGTTTGCCTTGTTTGATCAGCTCTGCAATTTTGGCTGGATCGGGCGGATCGCCCAGATCGAGTCCAGCCAGCCAGTTATTAATCTGGCGTCCGGAAAAACCATAGCGCCCTACTCTGGCTTGACCATCAGGATGGCGGCGCACTGTTTCGTAAGGAGCTTTTTCGTCAGGCTTGAACAGACCGGCAATGGCATCTTTGGTAGCCATCGTCCTGTCCGTTTCGTTCGGCTGTCTTGGCACATCGCGGGAGTTGAAGGAGCCGATGCGGTCAGTCGACTCGCGCGGCATGTTGACGCCGTTTGCTCCACCCATGCGGTTGGCTTGACCAACTGCAGCACGGGATTCCGGCGTCATGTTTTGCTGATCTGCCGGTGGTCTCATCTTGTTGACTAGTTCGGTGTCAGCGGAAACGGCATCGTCTCTGTCGGTGAGTTGGACTCCGTTTTGTGCTGCTTCCGGATATTTGTTTCGGATGCGGTCCGAAAGGTAGCGAACCAGCTCGTCGGCGGCGCGCTTTGCCTTGGCGGTCGGATTTAGATCGCCGGGTTCGCGCTCGAGCACTACTTGAATGTCTTTGGAATTCAATTTTTCCGGATCGCCGTGCATTTCTACCGTACCGTCTTTGCGCACGAGGAAATGAGGTTTTACCTTGTCCGGATTTTGCAAATCCTGCATGCTGACAGTGATCTTCGGCGTCGATTTGTCGCTTTCCGGGCGTTTTTCAAAAGCTCTGTCGCCTTCCGGGCTGGTTTTGTCGACCAATCCCTGTCTTTGATCTTTGGCTACATCAGCCGGTGCGCGGCGATGGTCGAAGCGACGCATGTTGGTCTCGCCGGGCAGGGGCGCAATCGCATCTACAGGTCCCGAAGCGTCCCAGGTCTTTTGCCCACCATTAAACGAAAAGTAGTCTCTTCCTGATGAAGAAAAAGCCGCGCTCCTGGCTTCGGAATGAAGGCGTGAGGGTCCATCATTGCCCGGCGTGGCGTCAAAACGTTCTGCTCTTTCTGGACGTGACATATTCAAAGCTCGTTTTCGGAAAAGCTGAAACCTTGCTTCTCCTGGCTCTATGGTAAACAGACCCTGTTTCCATTATGCCAGAGGTATGCCCGGCGTAAGGCATTAGCGGTTTATTCGAAGGTTCAGCGAGTGGTTACACTGATGAGGAAGGTAGCATTATGGTACGCAGGTGAGGTTCTCCGACAAATGGGGGAAATACGTAGGGGAGATTAAATCTAACGCCGCTCCCATACCTCTAATGCTTACCAGCGAAAGGTTTCCGAGTTATTAACAGGCGCCTGTACGGGCTCGAACAAGCCGAAAGCTTCGCCCCCACCAGCCAGGTCATATATAAGGAATTAGGGCGGTTGGCTGAAACTGCCGAGAGGCTAAGGTTTCACCACTTTGCCGTCTTTCATGACGAATTGAACTTTCTCCAAAACCGAGACATCGGCGAGCGGATCGCCGGAAACAGCAATTAGGTCTGCCTTTTTGCCAGGTGCTATGGAGCCGAGTTCCGCCCGTTTGCCCAGAAGGTCGGCCGCCCAGATGGTCGCCGATTGAATTGCTTGCATGGGAGTTTGTCCGTACCTGACTTGCCAGGCAAATTGTTTGGCGTTCTGCCCGTGAGGAAATACTCCGGCGTCAGTCCCGAAGGCAATTTTGACTCCCGCTTTTACAGCTTTGGCGAAATTGTCCCTCTGAATTTGTCCCAGGTTGGCATCATGCTCCAAAAAATCCTTAGGCATGCCCCGCCTTTTTCCTTCGCCCTGAATAAATTCATCGTCGTAAACGTCGGCAACAAGATAGGTGCCTTTTTCTTTCATGAGTGCAATGCATTCGTCATCAATTTGGGTTCCGTGCTCGATGGAGGCAACTCCCGCTTTGATCGCGTCTCTTATTCCTGCTGTTCCATGAGCATGGGCAGCTACTTTTAGTCCGAATTTTTTTGCTTCCTCAACGGCTGCCTGCATTTCTTCAAGGGTAAACTCTTGAGCGCCGGGATTACTTCCATGTGTTAGCACTGCGCCTGTGGCGATAATCTTGATGCAGTCCACTCCTCGATGGGCAAGTTCTCTGACCCGCTCGCGTACCTGCCAAGGACCATCAGCTTTTCCAAACTGCAGGTCAAAAGGAATTTTGATGTCCGGTGCGAAACCCGTGAGAGCGCCGCCGCCACCAGTTATGGTGACATAGCAACCGGCGGCGAAAACTCGCGGGCCGACTACATCACCACGCGCGATGGCATCTCGCAAAGCCAGATCGACCAGAGCTCTGTAAGTTCCAACATCGCGAACTGTGGTAAAACCGGCTTCCACTGTCCGTCTTGCATATGGAATTGATTCGAATGCTTTCTGTGCGGCCGTTTTTTGCAATTCGATTATTGGGTCAATACTTGTTTCATCGGTCAGATGAGTATGGCAATCGATCAATCCAGGCAATACTGTTTTGTCCGAAAGATCTATGATGCGACAGTTTTTCGGAATGTCGGTTTCCTTTCCGCCGATTGAACTGAATACACCATCCTGAACGATGACTATTCGATCACGTTCAACAGAGCCGTTTTCAGTGTTGATCAATTTTCCGGCTTTAATTGCCAGAGTTTCAGCGGAAGCTGCATTGGAAGTTAGAAAAAGAACACAGTTCAAGAGCGCAAATGCGACTACAATTTGCTTCGGTCTGAGAGAAAACATCAGCTCTTCTTGCTGTCCTTTTCTGTTTCAGCTGATACCGATGATTCCTTACTATCGTTTTTTTCGTCCTTCGCCTTCGGCGCCGCTGTGCACTCGACTTTAATTTCGTCGTTTGCAGCAGTCACCTTAACGTTGCCGCCATGTTCCAGCTTCCCGAAAAGCAATTCTTCCGCCAGTGGCTCGCGAATTTGCTGCTGGATCAAGCGGTTCATTGGTCGAGCGCCGAATAGTTTGTCGAAGCCTTTGTCGGCAAACCACTTGCGCGCCGATTCATCCAGCTCGATAGTTACATTCTTTTCGTAAAGTTGAACGCTGACTTCTTTGACGAATTTATCGACCACGCGGGTAATGTCGGCGTAAGTCAATTGATTGAACACAATCCAGGCATCCAATCTGTTGCGGAATTCAGGACTGAAAGTTCTTTCGACAGCGCTCTTGCCTTTGCCCTGAGCAATGGAAATTTTTGATTGCGTGAAGGACTCTGACTTTTCTTGATCTTCGGAAATTTTGCCCTTGAATCCAATATCGTCCGCTGTCATTTCTCTGGCACCGGCATTGGTGGTCATGATCAAAACAACATTGCGGAAATCTGCTTTCTTGCCGTTGTTGTCGGTAAGCGAAGCGTGATCCATAACCTGCAGCAGGATATTGTAGATATCGGGGTGAGCTTTTTCGATTTCATCGAGCACCAGCACCGTATGCGGTGTTTTGTTGATGGCATCTGTGAGCAAACCGCCCTGATCGAAACCGACATAGCCGGGAGGTGCGCCAATCAAACGCGACACGGTGTGCTTTTCCATGTATTCGCTCATATCGAAGCGAAGGAAATTGACGCCCATCACTCGCGCCAACTGTTTTGCCAATTCGGTCTTTCCTACACCGGTGGGTCCGGAGAAAAGGAATGAGCCGATTGGTTTTGTCGGATGACTGAGGCCTGCTCTTGAAAGTTTGATCGCTTTTACGACTTGCTCGACTGCATGGTTTTGGCCGTAAAGAACGCCTTTCAATTCCTGCTCGAGATTCTGAAGTTTTTCTTTGTCCGAACCAGATACTGACTTCGGCGGTATTTTTGCCATCGATGCAACGACGAGTTCGACATCGTGAACTGTGATCACTTTCGATGGACGGTCTTTCTCTTCCATCAATTTGACAGAGGCGCCGACTTCATCCATTACGTCAATCGCTTTGTCCGGCAAGAAGCTGTCATTGACGTGCTTGGCCGCAAGCTCCGCAGCTTGTCTTATGGCATCATCGGTGTAAGTTACGCCATGATGCTCTTCGTAATAGGATTTCAATCCTTCAAGGATTTTGATTGTATCTTCGACAGAAGGTTCGCTGATATCGACTTTTTGAAACCGTCTTGCGAGCGCCTTGTCTTTATCGAATGCTTGTTTGAACTCGGGATAGGTGGTGGCACCGATGCACCGCAGTTCGCCCGATGCTAAAGCCGGTTTCAGAATATTGGAAGCATCCATGCTGCCACCGCTGACCGCTCCGGCACCGACGATAGTGTGAATTTCGTCGATAAACAAAATCACGCCCGGAATTTCTTGCAATGCTTTAATAACTGATTTGAGGCGCTGCTCGAATTGCCCGCGATATCTGGTGCCGGCCAATAAGGAGCCCATGTCGAGTGAATAGACCGTGCAATCTTTAAGCGCACTTGGAACTTCACCGCGCTGAATTTTTAGCGCCAGTCCTTCAGCAATAGCTGTTTTTCCAACGCCGGGATCGCCAACATAGACAGGATTGTTTTTCCTGCGGCGGCACAATATTTGAATTGTGCGTTTTACTTCATTTTCTCTTCCTATAAGTGGATCAATTTTTGCCTTGGATGCGCGTTCGATCAAGTTGGTGGTGTAGAGGGCAAGAGGGTCGCCATTTTCTCTCACCCCTTCCTCGTCGGATTCACCATCCATCTCTTCGCCAGGCATTTGGGTTTTGCTCCTGGCACGCCCTTCCTCGACTTTTGAGATGCCGTGTGAAATGTAAGAGAGTACGTCCAGGCGAGAGATGCCTTCCTTCTCTAAGAGAAAAACAGAATGAGAGCGCTTCTCCTGAAACATTGCCGCTAATACGTTGCCACTATCTATGGTGGTTTGTGCGGATGACTCCGCCTGCATGTAGGCTCTCGTTAAAACACGCTCGAGAGCAGCAGTGTAAGACGGCATCGCTTCAATACCATTGGGAAGGACCTCCATGTTTTCATTGAGAAACTGGTCCAGTTCTGCACGAATGTTTTTTACACTGCCGCCGCAGGCCTTGATAATGTCGCAGGCTGCTTTGTCTTCGAGCAAGGCGTATAGCAAATGCTCCAGCGTCAGATATTCGTGACGCCTTTTTGCAGCCTCCCCGAGTGCCAGGTTGAGAGTGTCTTGTAATTCCTTGGAAATCATTCGGCTATTCTTCTTCAGTCGTGCATAGTAGTGGAAATTCGTTCATTTGTGCTAATTCAGCAACTTTGGAGCATTTAGCCTCCGCTATTTCGAAGGGGTAAACGCCTGCAACTCCAAGACCCTGCTGGTGTACCGCTAACATAATCTTAACCGCGTCATTTTCGTTTTTGTGAAAAACAACGCGCAGAATCTCAATCACGAACTCCATAGTTGTGAAATCGTCATTGTGGAGCAATACCTTATATAGCTTCGGACGCTTGGGCGTCGTCTTCTGCTGCTTCTCAACATCAAGTTCGTCGTCCAGGTCCTGACCCGGCAACCCCTTTGCCATTGCGCCTTTTACCCCAAAGATTAAACGCGGACTGTCCACTACATACCCATGATAAACCTCCGGCGAACGTCTTAACCATGCCCAGCTGGGTGAGCTTTTCGAGGCTTTTCAATCGGTATCAGACTGTTTGGTCGGTATCCTCAAAGTGCCTGATTGACGACGTCTGCTCGAATCGGATATCTTGAAATCAAGATACTTGAAGTCAAGAAAATGCAAAGAGAAAATGCAAGAAGATCCTATATTGGGTACGAAAATTTGGCTGTCTCTCTGGAAATCAGGGAGGTCTGTGGAAACACATGCTCTGGCGAGCATCGCCACTTTGGGCATGAGTTTGACTGATTTTGCCGTCCTTGAAGTGCTTTTGCACAAAGGTCCTTTGCCGGTAAACACAATCGGCAAGAAAGTTTTGCTCACCAGCGGTTCAATCACGACTGCGGTGGACAGGCTGGAACAGAAGGGATTGGTAGAGCGAATGGATTCGCCTACAGACAGACGGGTGCGAATTGTCAGCCTTACAAAAGAGGGCACAAAGCAAATCAAGATTGCCTTCAGCGAGCACCAAAAACATCTTGAACTGGCTGTCTCGCCCCTGACAAAAGACGAGCAAAGCCAATTGGTAACCCTGTTGAGAAAATTGGGAAAAGGCGCGGATCGACTTAGAACGGCTCGATAGAGTTTCTAAATGCGGCTTTCATCCCGTAAAGGTGAAATTATGAACAGCACGAATAAAAGCAATAAAAGATCCAGAACAGTAAAAGGAATCATCACGTCGATTGCCACACGGGAAGGCGCTGGTTTTGCCGTGAGACGACCTTTCCCCACGCAGTCACTGAGTCTGGTCGATCCATTTTTACTGTTGGATCACATGGAGCCTGTCACTCTTGCTCCCGGTGCAGCTAAAGGCGCGCCGGATCATCCGCATCGTGGTTTTGAAACGGTGACCTATATGTTGGAAGGACACTTCGTCCACAAAGACTCTGCCGGTAATTCAGGCACGATAGGCCCCGGCGATGTTCAATGGATGACTGCCGGTCAGGGAGTCGTTCATTCTGAAATGCCGGATGAAGAGCTTTTGGATAACGGCGGTCGATTGCATGGTTTTCAAATCTGGGTCAATCTTCCTGCCAAAGACAAAATGATGCCGCCTCGCTATCAAGACATTCCATCTGCCAACATACCGATTTACGAAAGCGCTGACAGAAAAGTCTGGGTGAAAGTCATTGCCGGAAAATCAATGGATAAAGAAGCGGTAATCGACACGCGCACGCCGATTACTTTTCTGCATGTAAGACTCCAGCCAGGAGCATCCCTCAGCCAGCCGATTCCACCACAATATAATGCTTTTGCATACGTAGTGGAAGGCAAAGGCTATTTCGGAAAAGAAACATTGCCGGCTTCAACTGATCAGTTGGTTTTGTTCGGCAATGATGCTGAAGATGTCTTTTTGCAAGCCTCCGATTATGAACCATTGAGTGTTCTTATTCTGGCCGGGTTACCGCTGGACGAGCCGGTGGCGCGGTACGGACCATTCGTAATGAACACCCAAAATGAGATCGTGCAAGCTTTGAAAGACTACCAAAGTGGGCGAATGGGCGTTATCAACTAACGCCCCGTATCTGGTGGACTTTTTCTTCAAGGAAAGAGCGATAGAAAAAGTCCATCACTACCGGCTCAAACGGGCGCAGTTGGACCTTTCGACTTCACGGTCACTTTAGCAGACAGTTCGTGAAACTTGGCTGGCGATCGTTTTACCGGTTCGTCGACCCTGTCCGAACACGCAAGCAATTTACTAGGTGATCGCCAAACTGTTTTTGCGGGTAAAACGAACCGAGACAGTGCGGTGTCAACTTTGAGTTTCGACGACAGCATGTATGCGACTGTCGAAAAGGTAGGAAGTTGCGCAAGAGCAGACGATGCATGCTCGTGGCGTCCGAGCGAAAATTCAAACAGCCCACAGTCGAGGGCGTGGAGATCGCAAAGAGAAGCACAGCGCGACAAGCCGCTGGATTTGCAAGATGGCAAATATGAAATCAAACCCGGCGATACGATGAATGATATCGCCAAGCGTTACTACAAAGATCTCGGCATCGAACCCAGTAAAAAAGAAATCGATAGCTTGTCGAAAATGATCGCCGATCAAAACAAAGATCAATACTCGATACTGAAATGCAATCCCAACTTGATTCGTCCGGGAATGAAGCTCGAAATGCCGCCAGCCGATCGCATCGATGACTTACTGTCGAAAGGTGGTTCTGGAAAAAACAACGGCTTTGGAAGTGCGGAAGGTGGTTTGATGAACGTGCCCGGCTTCCAGGCACCGTGGAGTTCTTTTGAAGACCTGGATATGGAAGCTCTGCGCAATTCGCTGAGAGACGCACTGCCAACCTATCCTGATTTGCCTGTGGAAGAAGAAGGCGGTTTTATGAACCTTCCATTTAGACCAGGCGAAGATCCGCCCGGACGTTTCGAAAAGCTTCCCTTCAAGCCTTTTGAGGATCCGGCAGGCATCTTCATGACTTTGGAAGATCACCTTGATCCGCGCTCGGCAAAAGGGTTTCTCAACGCCATTAAACTTCCGGAATTGAGTTTTACATAAGACCAAGATACTTGTGAAGAGATTGTACTTTCGCACCTGGTGGTAAGCTTGATGCGGCGTGCGGTCTCTTCTAAGTTCTTCGAGTCTTATGGACAAATTCCGAATTTCAACATTCATTTGCGGTTTTGCTCTCAACACTTTTTTGATTGGCAATTTGGGTCTGCCTGCTGAAGCAGCCGAATCTGCCCAACCGACTGAGTATCCTTGCATTGTCGGCAGTCCTTTAAATGAAGACAGCCAGCTGGTTTTGAAGGGCGTCAAAATGGCGTTTCAATCAAAGCAGCCAAAATTGACTGATGCAGCAAAGGAAGTACGGGCGAAGTACAAGCTGCTGGTGGTCTGGCCTGCTGATGAAGGCAGTATCGAAGCTGATACCACTGAGTTTGACATTGCCCCTGAAGGTGGCGAGTCGAGAATGATGTGCCTGCAGAAAAAACCTTTTGCAGGCACTCGTATTCTTGTTCGCGATAAATACTTCAACTGGCAGGGCGATATGTTCAATGTTTTTCTTGCCAATACTGACGACCCTGCAAAAAGGATTTTCGAGAAATTCGACAAACAGGAAATCAGCGATAAACCGATCGCGGGCTATCCTGCTGTGATGAATGAAACATGGCAGCGCCCGTGGGTTTTCAAAAATCCGAAGAGCGGGAAGTTTCTCGTCGTGGATACTCAACATCCAGCCGAAGTCATGACTGACTGGGTTGTTTATGAACCAGCAAAAGACGGCAGCGTGAAGACTGCTTTCAAGATCAAGTTGCGTCCACCGTCTGAAAAGGTTCGTGATTTATTGCCGAAAGGACCGCTTTTGCAGATGGGAATTTTGCTCGACAAGATCATCGGCAAACCGAGGAATAACGAAGGCACCTTTCATGCCACCGATAGATTGCGCATTCAGGTAGAACAGATGTGGGCGGATTTGCTTTACAGACCTTGGGCTATCGCCGAACCGTCGTCGACGCGTGCGCAAGTGGATGCTTACTTGAAGAAGTGGTCGAAGAGGGCTAAGGCATATCATTCTCAATACACGCAACTGAAAGCACTGTATCCGTTCGCAGAAACGGCATTGATCTCGTACTATCAAAGAAGTCTTGGCAAAACACACGATCAAGCGGTGAGTCTGGCCAAGAAGTCTCTCGACCTTGCATACCGCAGTCACTTCCAACTGTAGTATTCTGGTTATTCTGTGCGTGACCCCTTTGGCGATAAAAACGAATTATGAAACAAGCTTTTCTTACTGCTCTTGCCCTTTCGCTCTGCCTGAGCGCCATTCCTGTCTCTGCAAAGGGCAAAGTCTGGACTGTAGATGCCCGCCAAACGCAGTTGATGGCTGACATCAATGAAGGTCAAAAGGGCAAACAACTTACGAAAAAAGAAGCCGACCGGCTGCGCAGCGACCTCGCCGACGTGGCGCGCAAGAAAAAGAAAATGAAAGAAAAGGCTGAAAACGGCAAGCTCACTGATGCCAATAAGAATGATCTGGAAGCCGACCTCAACAAGATTAGTGTCGCCATTCAGAAATACAAACTCGAGAAGCGCGTCGAGAAGAACTAGCTCAAAGGGCAACAAGAGAAACTAAAAAAAACTCCTCCCGCTCGGGGAGGAGTTTTTCTATTTATATGAATCGCTGTCAGCTGTGCCGCTTACTCATGCGCGGTCACGCCCGGTCTGGATGAACGCGATTCGTTAGTGATCCAGACGAGCAGCATTTGCGCCAGTTGGGGAGTAAGTTGATTCTCTTCCAAAAGAAGGTGTTCGCCGTCGCCAATTACCATCAACAGCTTGTCAGGTGTTGAGAGGCTGTTGAACAGTTGGATTGTCCCTTCCGGTTTGACTAGTTTGTCTTTAAAGCCTGCCAAGAGTAGTACCGGCATTTTTTCAATCAGCGCGGCGGCGTCAAAATTGCCTTTCATGAAATCGTTGAACATCTTGAGTTCTTTTGGCGACAATTCCATGCGGTTGTCTTTATCGGCCAACATTCTCTTTTGCAGTTTCTGATTGGCGGTGGCGCGCTCGACAACAGTGGTGCCGACATCCATCGGTTTGTCTTTATTCTCAAGATATTTCAGACCGACGTGCATCTTGGATGTCAGGCTGCCGTAACGTTCGCTGGATGGAACGGATGAAATTAGCCCGTTGCACAATGTGGGATAACGCGACGCAGCGCGCATAGCAATGGCGCCGCCCATCGATTCGCCGACCAGGAAGATCGGTACGGTCGGATAGGCTTTGCGCAGGTTTTTCAAAGCAGCTTCGATGTCATTGAGGCAGGAGTCGAAGTCGACAGTGTTGCCTTCTCTTTTGTTCAGCCAGGCACCGAAACCTCTCACGTCCACAGCATAGACAGCAAATCCGTGCGATGCCATCACTCTGCCGAATTCATCAAACGAGTCACTGCTAAAACCCAGACCATGAACGCACAAGAGCACTTCTCTCGGTTTTTCCATGGGAATCCAGGATTTATGAGGCACCTTAATCTTGGCGCTCCATGCGGGGATGACCTGCTTTCGCGCGGCAGGGGCTGCCATGGCGCTGCCGGATGGCGCGGCTAAAATCGCCGGCGCGAGCGCGGCGGACTGCAAAAGCAGTGACAAAGCGATGCATTTGGTAAGGCGTCCCAGCATGTTTCTTTTCCTTAAATCAGTCAGAGAAATGAGGTCACATTATGTCAGGCACCTGGCTGTAATTGCATCCCCCGGGAAGGTTTGAAAAGTAGCCAAGTGCGTTCTTCTGGGTTCCGGTTTTAAGCGAAAAATAGCTCTGCATGCGAAAATAGGCGGCTATGCAATCAGTAAACTGGCAGTTGTACATTGCTGGCGAGCCCGTCAAACCGGGCGTGAATTTGCGCGTCAAAGAAAAGTGGCAAAATGCAGCCGGCGCGTACATCGTTGTTAACTGCGCAGATGACGATAAGACTTCGACATTTCATGTTCGCTTCAATGTGAATATCGGCGGCAAAAACTATTTGCTTTTGGAAGACGCCTCTACTCCTGCAGGCGATCTCACCGTTGTTCGGCATTTTTCTGCGGACAATCTCAGTGCCATGGATCCCGATCGTTTTTCAAGTTTGAGAAATGCGCTTATTGAATTTCTGAAATCGGCATTGCCCACTAAAACAGAAGAGTTAGAAAAACTTTTTGGCGGGCTTGAATCCAGATGAAAGCGATTTTGCCGAATTTGCTGACGCTAATTTTTCTGCTAAATTGCGCATGCCTTGTTACGGCTGCTGGTGCCGGTGCGGCCGCAGCCGACTCAAATTCGCCCGCCGATAAAATTTACCAACGTGCCGATTGGGTGTTCAACAACGCAGAGCAAGTGCATTACGGACACAAAAAAGCGCCAGCTTTGCTGCAGGTGAAAAGTTATAGCAATGGGCGCTGTGACGCCGACACCGATTGCTCCGGTTTTGTCAGTTATGTTCTTTCGGATTTTCCCAGACAATACGAGGCAATTAGAAAACTTCAGCCGGAGAGGAAATATCCGCAAGCGAAGGTATACGTGCAGTTTTTCAATGAACTGAAAAAGGACGTACCGACCGACGGCTGGCTGAGAGTAGAGCGCATCAAAGATCTCAGGCGAGGAGATTTGATTGCGTGGAGAAAACCGCAACCGCCTGATGGTGTTAAAAAGAAGAAGTCGAATACCGGTCATGTAGCGATCGTGATCGAGAATAAAGGTCCAGTTGAAGAAGCCGAACTGGACGGAAAGAAAGTCCGATTTCAAAGTGTGAATGTAATTGACAGCTCGTCCGTCAAGCATTTTCAGCCCGAACTTCTGCCACCACTCTCGTCAATGCCGCATCGCGACGGTTTAGGAAAAGGGGTGGTGCGAATTATTCTGGATGAGTCTGATCGCCCGATTGGCTATTGGGAAGGAACTTACTGGTACGAGGGCAAGAAGGATATTCGCAAGCCCACTTTTACGGAGTCAATCGCATTTGCACGCCTGGTGTCAGACGGCAACTAAGAGAATTCGAGGATTATAGATGTTCAAAGATATTCTTCCACAAGCGATACCATTCATTGAGCGCTGGTTGCAGTTTCGCTATGAGCGGCTGGAAATGCCGGGCTTCGTTGTTGCAATAGCAATCGAAGGCAAGGTCGAGTTTCTCAAAGCATTCGGCTATGCGGATATGGAACAGCAAGTGCCGATGACAGCCGACCACGTATTTCGTATTGCGTCACATTCAAAAACTTTTGCTGCTACTGCAATCATGCAATTGGCCGAAGAAGAACTTTTGCAGATCGATGAGCCGGTGGCAAAGTATGTTCCCTGGTTGCGCGATCACAAAGATCACCGAATGGAAAAGGTGACTATTCGCCAATTGCTGTCGCACAGCGCTGGAATGATACGTGACGGAATGGATGCAAATTTTTGGCAGCTGACCAACAGTTTTCACGACCTTGCCGATTTTAAAAAAGCACTCTTGAGCTGCGATCTTGTTTTCGACACCAATAAGCAAATGAAATATTCGAATTTTGGATATGCGCTTTTGGGATGTGTCGTGGAAGAAGTCTACGGAATGCCCTTCGGCAACTACATTCAAGCAAAGATTTTGCAACCGCTTGGACTGGCGAACACAACTTCGGAGATTAACGATGATGTAATGTCGCGTCTTGTCGTCGGCTACACTCGACGTGGTCGAGAGAAGAAAAGGCAGCCAATCGAGAAACATATCGATACCAGGCAAATGGCATCGGCAACCGGCTTTTGCTCAACGGCCGCAGACATGTGCAAGTATTTCGATGCACACTTTGTCGGCTCGGGGAAATTGCTCAGCGACGAGACGAAAAAGGAAATGCAGCGCACACAGTGGCGCGTGAAAAACTCTCATATCGGCGAAGAGTATGGACTAGGCTTTCAACTGGAGTCGGTGATCGACAAAAAGGTCTACGGTCATGGTGGTGCATTTCCTGGACAGCGCACAAAGACTATTTGCGACCCGAGCGAAAGAATGGTGATTGTAGTGCTGACCAACTGCATCGACGGCGAAGCATCTTTCATGGCGCGCGGTCTGGTAACTGTTCTCGACCACTTCCACAACAGTGCTTTTCGCTGCGATCAATCGACCATCGAACACATCAGAAAATTTCAGGGCATCTACACCAGTCTCTGGGGTGATCTTGCGATTGTCGAATCCGGGCGCAGCCTGCTTGGAGTCGATCCCAATACCTGGTTTCCTTTTGGGCGAGATCAAGAAATTCAGGTTCTCGAGCTTGCCGGTGACAACAAACTGAAAATCGCTAATGCAAACGGATATTACAGTGAAGGTGAGTATGCCGAGTTTGATTTCGATTTCAACGGCAACGTCATTTCCATCGATTATGCCGGCTATAACATGCTGCCCGAAAGCGAATACCGCAATGAGCTTGCAAAAGCTAAAGTCCCCGGCTAGAGAACAGTCGGATAAAGCGTTATACTCTCCTCTTTGAAATGCATACATAGGTTGACATCATGGTGAGAAATTTATTGTCTTTAGTTCTCGTGGCACTTGCGGCGATAACTATTCCAGCTCTGCCTGCTTTTGCCGGAGTCAGCGCGGTCGGCGAGATAAAGAGCACCAATCAGGACATGAGCGGAGTATTTGTCAAACAGTTTTATCTTGGATGCCTTTCACATGCCTCTTACCTGATCGGTGATGCGAATACCAAAATCGCTGCTGTTGTCGATCCACAACGAGATGTTGACCAGTATGTTGAAGAAGCAAAAAAACAGGGTCTAAAAATTCGATACGTCATCCTGACGCACGTGCATGCCGACTTCGTGGCAGGGCATCTAGAACTGGCTAGAAAAACCGGTGCAGAAATTTGTCTTGGAGAAAAAGCCGAAGCAAGCTTTGCTCACAGAAAACTCAAAGAGGGCGATTTCCTTCCCTTCATAGATCTCTATCAGCCGGACCATGGCCTGCCCAGTAAGTTGTCTGGTTTCAAAGTCTTGCATACCCCTGGACATACTCCGGAGGCTATTTCGCTTTTGGTTTGCGATGATTCCACTGCTGCTGCCAAACCATATGCGGTGCTGACCGGTGACTGCCTTTTTATCGGCGATGTCGGACGCCCGGATCTTCTTGCGTCCAAAGGCATAACTGCCAAAGAGTTGGCAGGATTGCTCTATGACTCGACCAGAGAAAAGTTGATGAAGCTGCCGGATGAAACTCTCGTCTATCCTGCTCATGGTGCCGGCTCTTTGTGTGGAAAAAACTTGAGCAAAGAAACCGTTTCGACCATCGGCAAAGAGAAAAAGACAAACTACGCTCTGCAGCCAATGGACAAAGAGAAATTTGTCGACCTTATCACCGCCGACCAGCCCAAGACGCCCCAATATTTCAGCTATGACGCTTCCTACAATATGTCTCAGCATGCGACTCTTGATGAAGTTCTGGCAAAGTCCTTGAAGCCGCTTTCCGTAGATGAAGCGATTCAAAAAAGAAATGCCGGTGCTCATTTATTGGACGGAAGAGAGTCGGATGCTTTTGCGAAAAAGCATGTTATTGACGCGATCAATATTCCGATGAATGGACATTATGCGACCTGGGCCGGAACGTTCCTCGACCACAGTCGCCCAGTCGTCATCGTTGCAGAGCCGGGCAAAGAGCGAGAGGCGGCGATGAGACTTGGACGTATTGGATTCGACAATGTCGTCGGATTCGTACATAACGGTATCATTGCGTTTGATACTCGCGACGATCTGGTGGCATCACACGAGCGCGTAAAGCCTGATCAGCTGTCCAATCAGCTGAAATCGAGTAAACCGCCTATGGTGGTAGACGTTCGCACCGATGCTGAATGGAACGCAGCTAGCATCGAAGGTGCGGTTCATATGCCTTTGATCAGTTTGCTTGATAAAGTCGACAGCCTGCCGCGTGATAGAGAATTGGTAATACTCTGTGCAACAGGTAATCGTTCGTCTACTGCAGCAAGTCTTCTGAGCCAGAAGGGAGTTACCCACGTCTCTGACTTGGCTGGTGGCATCGAAGCATGGCAGAAGCAGAACCTGCCGGTAAAAACAGCCGCCGGTTGCTCAAAGAATTCGGAAGCATGCGCTCCTACTGATGAGAACACAGCAAAACAAGACGACAAACGTGGTAAATGAAGAATCGGCAAACGGGCAACTGAGCCGGCGAAGGTTTCTCTATTTCGCTGCATCAATTGCCGCGGGTGGTTTGGCGTCGGCTTGCTCGACCAGCGAGCAGTCAAACAAAAACTCACTGATTCAGGTCAAACCAGGTCTTTCGGTCGCACGCTTTCCTGAGAAGGAAGAGCTGATTATGTTAACCGACAGACCTCCGCAACTGGAGACTCCGCTGTTTTATTATCGGCAAGACTTGACACCGAATGAAGCTTTTTTCGTTCGCTGGCACTTTTCTGGAATTCCGACGACTGTCGATTTGCGAACGTTCAAACTATCTGTGGAAGGGCATGTTCAAAAAACTCTCGCTCTCTCAATAGATGATTTGAAAAAGCAGTTCGAGCCTGTGTCTATTGTTGCCGTCAATCAATGCTCCGGCAATTCCCGCAGCTTTTTTTCGCCGCAGGTACTCGGAGGGCAGTGGAGCAATGGCGCCATGGGTAATGCCAGATGGACCGGCGTTCGCTTGAAAGACCTTTTGAAACAGGCTGGCGTCAAAGCGCAAGCAATGCAAGTCACGTTTGCCGGTCTTGATGAGCCGCCGCTCTACAGCATGCATAAATTTGTAAAAGCGCTGGATATAGATCATGCAAATAGTGACGAAGTTTTGGTTGCATATGAGATGAACGGGCAGCCGCTGCCTATGTTGAATGGTTTCCCCTTGCGTCTGGTGGTGCCCGGTTGGTATGCGACCTACTGGGTAAAGTCTTTGCACAAAATTGAAGTTGTGCCCGGCAAGTTCGATGGGTTTTGGATGGAAAAGGCATATCGCATACCCAAAAATTCAAATGCCAGTGAGACACCAGAGAATCTTGCCAAAGACACGGTTCCAATCAATAGGATGAACGTCCGATCGATAGTTGTGCGTCCGGATGCCACAGATGTGGTTCGTGCCGGGAAAGCTTGCGAAATCGAAGGAATTGCGTTTGATGGCGGAAGTGGTATCAAATCGGTCGATGTATCAGTGGATGGCGGCAACACATGGAAAGCTGCAAAACTTGACAGCACCGACTATGGGAAATTTTCATTCGTTCGCTGGAGATGTCCATGGACACCAGCATCTGCTGGGATGCACAAAATTTTGACGAGAGCCGCCAATGCGGATGGGCAGGTGCAAGGGGCGCAGTATTGGAATAAGAGCGGATACATGCGCAACGGTATCGAGCAAATTGAGGTGCCGGTTGTCTAGCACCATTAAAATTATAAGAATGCCGGTTTTCGCCATCTTGATACTAGGTGCAGTATTTCATTTGGTGGCGTGCTCGAGCGAAAACGGTCTTGCCAGCAGGGAAGGCCTAAATTCAGGTGCTGCAATTGCTCAAACTCCGAAGAATGAAATTGGTAAAACTACAAATTCTGCAAGTGGATTTGTCGGAAAGGCAATAGAACTTCCGCATTATCCCCCCGATTTTCCTCCCGGTGCGGGAAGAGAGTTGTTTATGACTCGTTGTGGGATGTGCCACTCACTGCGCTACGTGACCATGCAGCCAAATTTTACGAAAAAGGCCTGGTCGAAAGAAGTGGACAAAATGATCAAGACCTACGGAGCACACATCAACAAAAAGGAAGCGCAAGAGATTACTGAATATCTCTTTTCGGTAAAAGGAAAACCGGAGGCCGCTAACTAGAGATGTCAGATACTCCTGCCAAGATCGAATATTCGGACAAGGATAAGCCCAATAAGACACCGATTGTGTTGGCTGTTGCAGTGGCGATTGTAGCGGCAGTGATTTCCGTTTGGGGAATCAACAGCAGCACACTGATGGCTGGTGTCAATTCACCTTCACCTTTGCCGACACCGCCTGCAGTGCTCGCTGCGCCGTCGGACAAAGAAGAAACAGATCGTTTGTTGTCCGTTGGAGCCACATTGCACCAGCAGCAGTGCGCGGGTTGCCACTCAATCGAAGCCAAGCTGGTTGGTCCCTCTTATCTTGAAATAAGTACGAAGTACAGAGATTTAAGCGAAATAGGTTTTGCATCTACGCATCCCAAAAATGACTGGGACGGCTATGATGACGGTCCTCATCTTCACCTGGATAAAGAACAGCAGCGCGCCATAGCTGTTTGGATTCTCAGCAGCATGAAAGGCAAGGGTGGTGGGAATGACTGAAACTCATCCACAACCGCTTACAGAAAAACCCGAAGTGCCGAACGTTGAATTCGGTCTGATAAAAGCTCACGCTCTGGCCGCGATTGTCACGCTATTGATCTCAGTAACGTTCGGCATTCTTGTTTCCATGAAATTGCACGCGCCGGATTTTGCAGGCGCACATCCACTGCTGACCTGGGGAAGGCTTAGATACAACCATACACAAGGAATTTTCTTTGGCTGGCTGGGCAATGCCTTTTGGATGTTTCTATATTACGCGGTGCCCATGCTCTCTATGCGTCCCGTGGTCAGTCGGAAACTTGGATGGGCGCTGTTTCTCATTTGGAATTTTGCCGTCGTGCTGCCTGGCTGGGTGCTCGTTCTTATGGGATTCAGCCAGCCCCTGGAATGGGGTGAGTTCCCGCTGATTGTCGACGCATTTGTGGTGCTTGCTTTTGCTGTTTCAATAG
This sequence comes from Cyanobacteria bacterium PR.3.49, assembly GCA_013997645.1. Lineage (GTDB taxonomy): Bacteria > Cyanobacteriota > Vampirovibrionia > Obscuribacterales > Obscuribacteraceae > QKMZ01. Next base: position 18,737 of record PNKB01000016.1, on the reverse strand, counting down.
TTCAGTTTGTTGTTCCATTGCTTAAGACCAAGCTTTCCAAACTTTATGTTTCCGGATGGTACATTCTCGGTTCTTTGATTTTTACTTTGCTTGCCTATCCGGTCGGCAACATCGTTCCTCAGTTGTTGCCCGGAGCGCAAGGCGCAGCATTCAGTGGATTGTGGATTCACGATGCCATTGGGTTGTACGTAACTCCACTTGCGGTCTCGATTGCTTTTTTTGTAGTTCCACTCGCCACCAAGAAACCAATTTATAGTCATTTTCTATCCATGCTGGGCTTCTGGCTTTTGTTTTTCGTCTACCCTCTGAATGGAACGCACCATTATGTGTTTTCCGCTATTCCAATGGATGCACAAAAGCAAGCCATCATCGCCTCGGTTTACCTGGGCATGGACGTGATTCTGGTTGTTACTAACTTGCTTGTTTCCATGCGCGGATGCATGAAACAGTTGGGACCGGATATCGCTTTGCGTTTCGTCTTTATGGGTACCATTCTCTATCTTATCGTCAGCTTACAGGGTTCCATGCAGGCCCTTATGCCTTTCAACCGTCTGCTTCACTTCAGTGATTGGGTGATTGGACACTCGCATTTGGCGATGCTCGGTTTTGCCACATTCACTGCTATTGGTGGCATGTCATTCGTCTGGCAGCGGGTACCTAATGTTCGTTTCAACAAACGAGCGCTGGTCCATGCTTATTGGCTTTTGCTCATCGGAATGACTCTGATGGTGTCACTTCTGACGGCAGCAGGAATTATTGAAGCCCGTCTCTGGGAGACCAATCTGCCATGGCTGGAATCCGTGAGAGCCGCGAAGGATTATTGGCTGTTCCGCACTTTGTCGGCAATCCTCATTGGTGGCGGCTTTATCTCCTTGCTCGTAGCTTTTACCACGGGCAAGAGCACCGACGAGCTGCAAAAAGATGCAGAGCAAGTTGCGGCAGTTCAGGTTGCTGCTGCAGATAAAGATGTCCAGCCTGTTTCTCAAGAGCAAGTAAAACTACCTAAGCGTCTCGGTATGGCATATGCGGCCGCCGGCATTGGTGGCATAGGATTTTTTCTTATGTCGTTTGGCATTCTTGCCGTCATTCCAGGTTTCGCTCTGCAAAGTGAAATCGCCCGCACCAAACCCGCCACCATGCTTCCGCCCAGTGAGCAGGAGGAAAGAGGCAGAGCTGTTTACGCCCGCGAAGGTTGCGCTTATTGTCACACGCAACAGATTCGCACAGTGCCGCAGGACGTCCAGAGGTTCGGTGCGCCAACGCGTGCTTGGGAAAATCGATATGATTATCCGCATCTGTGGGGTACCCGGCGTGTCGGTCCTGATCTTTCCAGAGAAACGAGCATCAGATCAGATGATTGGCAATTGACTCATCTCTACAACCCGCGACTGATCGTGCCTGACAGTGTGATGCCGGCATTTCCGTGGCTATTTGACGGCTCGCCTGCAAAGCCGAACAAAGATGCTGCTGATTTGCTTGTCTATATTAAATCGTTAGGCAGGGCTCGGCAGTTGGCTGGGGACGATCCGAAGCAATGGACGCTGGCGAAAGATTGCGACTGTCCTGAGGACGTCAAAAAAATAGAAACTACCCCCGTGCCTCTTGATGCCAGCAGTGCAACTCGTCGTCCATCCGGTCCTGCGGTCGACATCATATTGCCGAAGGATCCCGCTGAGTTAGCAGAATTGCAGCGCAAAGGTGCTGTTATTTTTGCCAAGAACTGCCAGGGCTGCCACGGAGAAATGGGTGATGGACAGGGACCGGCCGCTGAAGGTTTGTTGCCCAAGCCGGCAGGTTTGATCGAAGCAAACTACACCACAAAGCACCTTGTATCGGTGCTTATGAATGGCGTACCCGGAACTTCCATGCCTGCGTGGCGAGATTTGCCGAAAGACCAGATTGAAGCGCTGATTGCACATTTGAAAATTTTGCCCGAACGCAAGGTTTATGTCACTTCAAAAGAAGAGTTTGCCGGCAAGGAAGTGCAGGAAGGCAAGAAAATTTATGAGCAAAAATGTGTTTCTTGCCATGGTATTGCAGGCGATGGCAATGGGCCCGCAGCAGCGACGCTCGATCGTCGACCAACGAATTTCAAGGAAGTGCAACCAGAGCCTGATGATTTATTGACAGTGCTGGAAGAAGGGGTTCCAGGCACCAGCATGCCGCCCTGGAAAGATCAGCTTTCGGAGCAGGAGCGTGACTATCTCTCACGCTACGTGCAAACTTTCTTCGTAGAGGAGCCAGTGAAATGATTCAAGCATTGATTGTAATCATGTCGTTGATGATTCTCGCTTATGCCGCAGCCTGGATTTTCATTCCTGCGTTACGAAATCTGTTCGAAACGCCGAAGGATGATCTGCTCGCCAATAGTGATCGTTTTGTCGAAAAATACATGCAGATAAAGTAAAGATGTCAAAGAGGTTGAGATGGAAATTGAAGACAAGCTGCAGATTCAAGAACTCACCGCTCGATATGCCAATGCAATGGATGATTCCGACCTGGACGCGTGGCTGGCTACATGGGATGCCACTGGGATGTGGAGGGGTGGTTTAGGTGAATTTCAGGGCTTTGAAAAGCTGAGAGAGCTATTCGCCGCTCTTGGCGACCGCATTAAGAACAAACGTCATGTAATGACCAATTTAGTCATTGACGGCTTTGGGGACCAAGCTCAGCAACGCTGTTACATGCTGGTTTTCGACCGCGTCAATGAACCGAAATTGATCGCCTCCGGTGTTTACAATGACCACCTAATTAAAGTAAGTGGCGAGTGGAAATTTCTTGAGCGTCGCGTAGCTCTTGACCCAAGCTTTCGACCGTAACGTACTCGGTACAAAAGTACTGTCCGCTGGAAGAATCATGTCCTTCAAAGGAAATCGAAAAATGATCAAAAAGGTTGTTATTGCTCTCAGCTCCATGATATTGCTCTCGAGCGCTAGCAGGGCGGATGACATTGACATTCAAGAGCGCATTCGAATGGGTAGCGGGCAGTGGATGCAACAAATGCGGCAAGTGGACAAACTGAAAGCTGAGAAGAAGTGGGATGAAGCCGAAACCACTATTCGAAAAATCATGGCAGAGCGTCAGGAGTTAAAACTAAATCTCAGTGGTGAAAAGCGTGCTCTTGCAGAATTGTATGAGGCTGCTGGAAAAACTGCCGAAGCGGAAAAAATGTATAAAGAACTGGTGGCTGATCGCGAAACCAATGACGGCATTGACGACTTTATTTTGACACCAATGTTGACTCAATATGCGCAGTTTTTGAGAAAGCACGGGCGAGAGAAGGAAGCTGTACTTCTTGAGAAACGTGCTGCTGCAATTGAGGCAGACGTCAACAAACCGCCGGTAAAGCAAATCGCTGCCATCACAGGTGATGCGAAACTAAGTACAGATGATAAGTACAGTAAGTTGTGCGAGCTTGGTAAGAGATATCTCGACAGTGACAATGCCACCAAAGCTTCTTTTGCATTGAGCGAAGCAGTAAAGCTCAGCCCTAGCAAAACACTGGCTTTGAAATTGCGAGCGCAATCTTATTATCAGTTAGAAAGATTGAAACCTGCGCTTGCGGATTTGGACACGGCACTAAAGACGGATCCCAAAGACGCGACCGCGCTATTTGACAGAGGCAGGTTGCACCAAAGTCTCAACAAAGATCAGCTCGCTTTATTGGATTTCGACGCATCAATCGCATTGCGACCGAATGACGTCGATGTCCTTGGTTATCGCGCCAAACAATTCGATAAACTCGGAAAAACCGACAAAGCGATAGCGGACTACACTGCCGCAGTGAAGGCGAACCCGCGTACACACTGGGCATATATTCAGCGTGCTTTGCTCTATCGCGACAAGAAAAAGGACTTTACTCAAGCGTTGCAGGACATCGACAAAGCCATTGCCCTGGCGCCTAAGAATGTCGATGACTGGGAATTGCGCGCTGAAACCCTTATGAAAGCAAATCGCCTGAAGGAAGCAACAGCCGACGCGACGAAAATGATCGAGTTGGAGCCCCAGAGCACTCAGGGCTATCAGATGAGATCTCGGATTTACAAAGCCATCGAGGGCGCAAAATCCAAGAATGCAGCCGCTGACCTGGCCACCATCGATAAGCTGAGGAAAACCGCCCAGTAGGCATAGCTTTCGGGCCTGGCGCTAGAACCGTCACAGTCCTTAACCCTCTGCGGAACAGCCGGCGGGCTTTTCCGTCTATAACTTCATTGTTCTCCTTTTATGTGAGAAGATGCACGTGTCTGTCTTCAGAAAGGGCTAATGCATGAACAGATTCGCAATTGCTTCGGCAGCACTGCTCGTTGTCGTATGTGGAACCATCCCGGCTGCTGACGCCGGAGCCGTAACCAAAGGCATCAAGAAAGGCTACAGAGCCACAGTTAATGGAACAAAGAAAGGCTGGAGAGTTACCGAGGGCGGCGTTAAGAAAGGCGCTAAAGTGACGGTAGGCGGAACCAAGAAAGGATGGAGAGTAACAGAAGGAGGAGTGAAGAAAGGCTGGAGTGCGACTGAGGGCGGCGTCAAGAAAGGCGTCAAGAGCACGAAGAAATTCTTCAAAAAAGTGTTTTGATAAGTAGAAAACGTCCACAACTTCCCAGAGTACTGTTTTCCTGCGCATCCCTCCTGATGCTCGTTTCCATCTGCTACCAAGCTGCGGTGTTTGCTAAGCCAAAGCCCCAGGAGCAAATGCCTATGACTGCTCCTCCTCTGGAGGAGCAAGACAGTGCAGTCGACAGCGGGCAACGTCAGCCGTTTTCCTTGAATGCTTCAAAAACTGAGGAGAACACCCGCATTCAGAAGCCAGCCTTCAATCTAAACGCAAGCAAGTTCATTCAGGGTGTTCAGCAAGACCAAATTCAGAATCCGCCATTGTCCGGCTTGGCGCCCAAGTTTGATGTTTCAGCATTTCAACAAGCGCCGCTGTCTGGTGCTGTTCAGCAAAAGGCACTCTCTGGCTCTGTTCAAAGATTGCAGCTTCTGGCAAATTACAATATTGAGTTGATCGTCGACGAATCGATGTCGATGCGCAGAATGGATTGTCCTGGCGGTCTGTCGCGATGGAATTGGTGCGGTATGCAAGCCGGACAATTAGCGCAGCAATTGGCTCCATTCGTGCGGAACGGATTTACGTTGACGACTTTCGCCGGTGATTTTCAGGTTTACGAAAAATCTTCCCCGCAGCACGTGACAGAATTGTTCAATACTCCGATGTTCACCCTGGGCACCAGAATGTCTCGCCCACTTGCAAATCGGCTGGACAACTTCTTCGCCCGCCGTTCTACTGACGGCAAGCCGTTATTGATCGGCGTTATCACCGATGGCGTTCCTGCTCCCAAGCGCGAGCCTTTCTTGGTGGCAGATTTATTGATCGAAACTACAAAAAGAATGCAAAATCCAAAAGATGTGACTGTTGTGTTTTTCCAGGTCGGTTCCAGAGACTTCAAAGGCAAAAGCTTTCTCAATTATCTGGACAACGGTTTAATGGCTGACGGTGCTCGATTTGATATCGTTAGAAACGTTCCTATGGAGCGGCTGCAGCAGGTAGGACTGGCACAGTCGCTCGTTGAGTCTATTCAGGACTATGCCGCGAAGAACAAGCTTGGTCCAATAAGCACGCCTCGAGTACCGCAATAGATGAAAATTTGGGTAGATGCCGATGCCTGTCCCGGAGCTGTTCGAGACATAGTCCTTGCGGCATCGCGCAAGAGAAAGATTGAGACTACTTTTGTCGCAAACAAGCCTCTGCCTTTACCTCTTTCCGATTTGGTGAGTTTTGTGCAGGTCGCCAACACACCGGATGCTGCAGACGCATATATTATCGAACAGGCGGTGGTCGGTGATTTGGTCATTACCCAGGACATTCCGCTTGCGCACCCGCTGGTGAAGCGGGCAGTCGTCGTCATTAGTCCTCGCGGTGTTGTATTTGACGATGACAATATCGGTGAGAGGCTTTCCATCCGTGACATGATGCAAGATATGCGCGATGCCGGGATGGTAACGGGCGGACCAAAGCAATTTGGCGAAAAAGAAAAGAGAGAATTCGCTTCGAGTTTTGATAGGGAGCTGACGAAACTTCTCCGGAAGGTGTAGATTATTGATCTCATGAAAATTCAAGAGATCGAAATTTCCGGTTATAGATCTGTTGACGACCTGAGGCTCGAGCTCAGTAACGTCACGGTCCTTGTCGGGCCCAATGGGTGTGGCAAGAGCAATATTTATCAATCGATAAATCTTATCGCTGCGGCTGCCAATGGTACTTTCGCGCGACGCATAGCCGAAGAGGGTGGCATGCAGTCGATACTCTGGGCTGGTGCAAGACGAAAACAGGAACAGCCGCGAACCAGGTTGCGAGTGCAGTTTGAACAGCTCACATATTTCATCGAGTTTGGAGTGATACCAGCCAGTGAACGGATGGCAGGTATGAATGCGATGATTTCACCTGACGGCATAGACGAAGCAGAGCTTGCGATTTTTAAACGAGATCCTGACATTAAGGAGGAGCTTGTTGAAATTAAGACCGGACCTCGCAATGTAAATCTGCTGAAGAGGAAGCGTTCACTCATAACAGCTAAGGATGCTGATGGAGAGGAACGAGCTTATCGGGAAAAGATAGGAGAGAGCGAGTCAGTCTTATCTGAATTACGAGAGCCGCAGAGTTATCCTGAGTTGGCTTTGCTTCGCGCTGAATTTTTGCGTTGGCGTTTTTATCACGATTTTAGAACTGATTTGCATTCACCTATTCGTGAACCGCAACTCGCTACTATGACTCCAATATTGAGCCACGATGGACGCGATTTGTCCGCGACTCTTGCCACAATTCGAGCGGTGGGCGATCGCAGAAAATTGCAACAATCAATTAGCAAGGCGTTTCCAGATTCCGAGGTTACGATTGAAGAAGAAGGCGGAATCTTGATCATGCAAATGAGTTTTCCTGGTGTCAACAGACCACTGGATGCTCGTGAACTTTCTGATGGTATCTTGCAATATCTTTGTTTGGTGGCAGCATTGCTTACGCCGCGACCTGCGCCATTTATGGTCTTGAACGAACCGGAAACAAGCGTCCATGTAGATCTCATGAAGCCGCTTGCTGATCTGATTGTAGCTGCCTCTGCAGAATCACAGATTTTGTTGACCACGCATTCAAAAGAACTCGCTCGCTTTTTGCGATTAAAAGGCGCGGCTACATATGAACTTGAAAAAATTGATGGTGCAACCTGCATCAAGGGAAAACGCAAAATCAAAACGCATGAGCAAAAGATGCGTGGGTGGCTTGGTCCAGAGACCGAGATGGAGGATGCCTAAGCAGAATCTATGAGCCTTGCTGAGTTTCTAATTTCAAACTACAGATCCGTAAAGAATGCCTGGTTAAAGCTAGATCGTCTCAACATAATCGTTGGGCCGAACGGCAGCGGTAAAAGTAATCTCTACAGAGCAATCTATTTGCTTGCATCCACGGCTTCCGGAAGATTGGCGAGAAACGTTGCTGAAGAAGGCGGCATTTCATCACTTCTCTGGTCCGGAGCGCGTGCAGATAAAAACGGCGTAGAACTGTCGGTTAAGCTCGACAACCTTCAGTATGATCTTTCCTTTGCCGCTCTCTCTTCATCGCTTGGTGGCGGCAAGGATTCCGTCTTTAGAAATGATCTTGAGATACTCAAAGAAGAAATCTATTTACTGTCAGGTTCGGCGCGAACACGAATTTTGCGTCGCAACAGAGCGCAAATTCAGCTTACGGATTCAAAAGGCGTTAAAGTCGACTATACAATGCGCGTTCCAGCAAATGAATCAATTTTGTTTGGCATTCGTGAGCCACACCGATTTCCTCAATTGTCCGCACTTCGCCAGGAGTTTTTGAGCTGGCGTTTCTATCACCACTTTCGGACGGATCGCGATTCTCCGTTGCGAAAATCGCAGCTTTCCATAATGACTCCACGGATGGCACATGACGGCAGTGATTTTGTTTCTGCAATAGCGACCATTCTTCAGTGGGGCGACAGCAATGGATTTCTTGCTAGCCTGGATGATGCTTTTCCTGGGACTGGTTTAGAAGTGACAGAGTCTCCGTCTGGCTTGCAAGTCAACATGACTTTTGCGGGCCTACACCGTTCTTTCGCGACGCATGAATTGTCAGACGGAACTTTGCAGTATCTGTGCTTGCTCGCAGCACTATACAGCATCGATCCGCCATCACTGCTGGTGATCAACGAACCAGAGACAAGCTTGCATCCGGATTTGAGTGAACCTTTAGCGCGCTTACTTGTAGATGCTTCGCACCGTTCGCAGATTTGGATTACCACTCACTCGCGTGAACTTGCTGACTGCATCGTTGAACTAAGTGGGTATTCACCTATCGAGTTGGAAAAAGAAGAAGGCGAAACAAAATTGGTTGGCGTAAGCATGGGCAGGTTGAGAGAATCTTTTCCTGCCCATGCGGATGATGACTAATTGTTTTTGCGATCTCGCTTTTGTTCTTAAGCACTCTTCGACAAATTGATCTTCTCGTGTTCGGTGCCTTCTTCTTTGTATTCTTCTCCGGTGACGGCAGCTTTTATGAAGCCGAACATTTGCACCAGTGAATAAGAAGGTGCGTCCCAATACTCTGCGTACTCCGGTGTTACCTTCATCACGGCAATCATCGGATCATCAGGACCTTTCGGAAACCAAGCTTTCAAAAGCGGATTCCACAACTCATTCACTTTTGCCGGGTCACGATATGTCCTGGCAGATCCCGAAAGCGAGACATAACGCTGCGATTTCACATCCATATAGACAAGATTGACTTGTTCTTCCTGACTGACTTCAGCGACTTTCGCAGTATTTACTTCGGTTAAAAACCACAGACCGTCATCGATATTTACTTCGTGAGTTGCCATCGGTCTGCTGCGCAACTGTCCGTTCTCGCTCACAGTGGTAAGCATCGCAACTTTAATATCTTTGATTAGCTCTTGCAGCTTTGCCTTCGAATCTTCATCGTAAAAATTTTGAGTCATTACTTTCCCCTTGCGCGCAGAAAAGTGCGCGGCAGCAATTACCATCGTTCAGACTGTGGGCTTACTCGATGGTTCCAACTGCCGTTGATGCACACTGCAGAATTAGCGGAAAGTTACACTGCCTTCTGATTCCGGAGGAGGTGTCGAAGTAGTACTTCCCGGCGGGCTATACACTGGCGCCGTGGAAGGCTGCGACACCGGCGTTCCAGGCAATGAAGTGCTTGGCGACGATGTGCTTGGTGCAGATGTCGTTGTTGGATTGTTGAAATCGGCTGGCGGTGTCTTGTTCATCATCTGGAAGCCGAAGAATGCAAGCACTATAACCACAACGAGTACTGCGATCATTGTAAATCCGCTCCCAGCATTTGTCGGCGTGTCACGAGTCTGGGGCGTGTAGTTGGCGTTGGGGTCTTGTACCGGGTAGCCGGATGCTGACGATGCAGTAATACCGGATTGGTATGTATTGAACTTCTTCATCCACTCAGGTTGCTCCGCATTCGAGGCGGCTTGGCCGGGGCGAGGCGCCAGGGCAATTTCGGGAGGAATCGGTGTCGTAACGCCGTGTTGACCAGAAGCGTCAGCAGGTCGGGACATTCCTGGCGTCGGTATGGCGTTGAGTTGGTCTGCGAAACTCAATCCCGCAGATGGTGCTGCCGCTGCTGGAGCGGGCGCGGGTCCTGGCGCGGGGATAGCGTCGAGCTGACTTTTCGTGATGGAAGCTTCAGGCTTGGCGCCGCCGGCTCCGGGAGTGGGAATAGCATTTAATTGATCGGCTAAGCTCGGCTCGGCCTTGAGCGTCGGCGCTGGGGCGGGGGCTGGTGCTGGTGCTGGTGCCGGCGCGCTCTTGGCGGCGCCAGGCGCAGGTATAGCGTCCAGCTGCGCTTTGATGTTTTGCTGACTGCTAGACGGTTTTGGAGCAGGAACCGGCGGTGGTACGGCTTTTGCAGGAGCAGCAGCGCTTCCCGGGGTTTTTATGGCGTCAAGCTGTGATTTCAAGTCCGCAGGCGCTGCGTGTCCCTTGCAGTGAGCGTCAGGGGATGCCGAATTGGCGACTTTGGATTTTCCACAAACTGAACAGAGATTTGCATCAGAGGTCATATGTTTAGCTCAAAATCGGGGTGATTATTAACTATGTGAAAGTATTATATACGTCTAGGTTGTACCCGATTTTTCGACCCATACACACGCCTGGAAAGCCTACCTCTGACGGACATTCGGCATTTAATGAAATGGCATACCGCGGCAAATTTGAGCAGTTGAGGCTTTCGGTTTATCAATTACAGACGGCGCAAATGCCGTAATGCCGATAAAATCGAAGTTTGCAAAAATTCGACGTCGGAAACAGTACATGACAAGCACAACTCAAATCATCAATCGCCAATTTCGCCTGAAATCGAGACCAAGTGGTCGGGTAACCAAAGACAATTTCGATTTTGTCGAGCAAAACATTCCAGAACTGGAAAAGGACCAAATTCTCGTCCGCACAATTTATCTCTCACTCGATCCTACGAATCGGATTTGGATGAGCGATATGGAGCAATATCTGCCGCCGGTTCAAATTGGCGAAGTGATGCGCGGACTTGGTATCGGCAAAGTGATGCGCTCGAAGAACTCGAAGTTCAAAGAAGGCGCTTATGTGAGTGGTGTCCTGGGGTGGCAGGAGTATGTCGTGTCCGATGGTCGCGGTGCCTGGCCTTTAACTGTCTTGCCTAAGTTGCCGGGGTTGTCGCTCGAAATTATGGCTGGCGCAGCAGGTATGACAGGTTTGACCGCTTTTTTCGGCTTCTTCGAAATCGGCAAGCCGAAAGAAGGCGAGACCATGGTTGTTTCCGCTGCGGCCGGCGCGGTAGGAAGCATTGTCGGACAACTCGGCAAAATCAGCGGCATGCGAGTTGTTGGTATTGCTGGTGGTGAAGAAAAATGCAATTGGCTCAAGAATGAATTGAAGTTTGATGCGGCCGTGGATTACAAAAATCCCGATTGGAAAAAACAGCTCGAGGATGCCACACCGGACGGGGTTGACATCAACTTCGAGAACGTCGGCGGAGAGATTATGGAAGCAGTGTATAAGCGGATGAACTTGCACAGCCGCTTTGTTCTGTGCGGTCTGATTTCCGGCTATAACGATACCGACGACAAAAAATCTCGTCTGAGCATTGCGCCAGCTTTGATGAAGCGCATTAAGATTGAAGGCTTTATCATCACCGATTACGTCCAACGCTTTCAGGAAGCAGCTACCAAACTAGTGATGTGGATGGCGGCAGGAAAAATCAAGCACAAAGAAACCATTGTGGACGGTTTGGAAAACGCTCCTGAATCTCTCAATCTTCTTTTCGACGGTGGCAACATCGGCAAGTTGTTGATAAAAGTCTCCGAGCCCTAAAGAACGCTGTCCGTTTTTGAATTAGGGGGTGCGCAACTCCCGAGAAAGCATTAATATAGTGTCAGTGTTCTTGGTGAAGTAGTCTTCCGGGAGAGGGATCATGGGAAAAGAGCAAAAGCAGAAGAAAGAAGTAAAAAAGAAGCCGGCTAAGACTCAAAAAGAGAAAAAGGCCGCAAAACAGGAGAAAAAGCGTTCTACGTAATTCTCAGACGGTAACTCGGAGTTTTTTGAAGCCGTGAGTGCGCGTTCAAGCCGCTTGCGGCTTTAGTGTTTGGATGACAAGAGTTTTTGTTTTTTTCAATGACTGGCGTTCTCAATGAATTAAAATAACTTGGCTGGCTTTCAGGCCGGTCCTGGCTTATTTGGTATCTCAAACTCAATGCCCGGCTCAGCAATAATGTGGATTCGCGACGGTGTTCTGGTCAACAGAATGCACCTCAATCCAGTTGCCTTCGCTTTTGCCTATTGGCTTTTCACCCCGCCGGAAAAGCGCGCGCGCATGACAATCGAGCGGCTGATCAATTTTGGTTTTACCAAATCGGGTTTTTCCTGCGCCGACAAAATGTTTCTCTTCAATCAAGATAATGACGACGCACTGGCAAATGTCGATGCTGCGGCAGCATTTTACAACGAGATCGCCACCAAAGCTGCCGAATCATGTTCTTATTTTGATGGAGCGATCGAATTGGTTGCCGACCTGCACAAAGCCGGCGCGTACAGTTACATCACCTCGGCTGTCGAACAAGAAGTTCTCGATAGATGGTCGCGCAGCGAGCAAGGAAAATTGATCAGCTCTAACCTGATGGAGATATTGGGACGGCGACCGAATTTTTTCAAAGGAACGGACCACTTCGAATATGTTTCCGACACCGTGAAGCCTGACTGCATCTACTACGTAGCTGATGCTGTTTCGGAGTTACTAACCGTCCTTGCTAATAAAGAGCGCTTTCAGATAGTTTCGATAGGATTTTCCTACTGCATTGATCGCCCGCAAGTTATGGAAGCAGTGGGTTTAGTGAAAAAAACATTGGAAGAGTTTCCCAAAGACGAAATTCCATATCCTGACGAAGTGAGTGTTGATGAGAGTAGATTACAAGTTCCGGAAGAGTATCAATTGGCTGAGGCTCTCCGCGCTGCCGGTGCGGATCATGTCGTCGGCGGTGACTCACAGGAAATATTCGCCAATTTGCGGAAATACTTCGTCGACCGCTCTGTCCTGAGCTAGCCGCCCGCGCAATCTGCCCGTTTAATCTTTGTGACCAATTTATGCCCTGCACCCTGATTTACAGTGCCGGCAACTGAGTCGTTGGCGAAAAACTGAGGGAAACAGAATGAGATCGTTTGAATTTTCTTGTCCGAATGTTGAACCGATGGAGCATGACCCTGCCGCTAATGCATTGGGTCTCGAAGCACTGCAGCTTTTGGATAGAAACGCAGCGCGGCAGATCGATACGCGCGACGGGTGGGTGCCTGGGTCCGTTCTCAATTCGGCAGGACAGAAAGTCTATTCGAGTTGGGCAGTCGAAATTCTCGATGCACAACAATACACAGTGAAAGCAGGCGATAGCCTTTATCAAGTAGCCAGAAGATCGCTGGGCGTGACTGGAAATCCTGATGCAACAAAGTCTGAAATCAAGCGTGAAATGCAACGCATCACGGAACTGAACAGATATGACTTTCCGGAGCTAAAGCACGGAAAGGTGCACGAAGGAGCGACCCTGCGACTATAGTTTTTCCGCTGACACACTAAAGGTGCATTCCTCTCCCCGGGTGAATGCACCTTTTATATTTTGTCGATGTAACGAGGAGAAAACTCTTCCGTTTGCGCCTGTTTCGCTTTGCCATTAGGGCTCGCACCTGATACGCTTTGGCAATGCAAGAAACTAGCCAAGAATTCAAACCATACATCGCGGCCGAGGCAGCTGTAAAAGAGCTCACACCCAGAGCCATAATCCTCGGCTGTGTTTTCGGCATACTCTTTGGTGCCGCATCAGTGTACCTCGCTCTGAAAGCCGGTCTTACGGTTTCAGCATCTATTCCTGTAGCTGTTCTTGCGATCTCACTGGGTCGAAAGTTTCTCAAAACAACGATCCTTGAAAACAACATCATTCAGACCACAGCCTCAGCCGGCGAATCGATTGCTTCCGGTGTCGTATTCACCCTTACTGGATTTCTCTTTCTAAGTCTTACGGAAAAAGGAGACAGTGTCGGCGCTCCATTTTTCGATTACTGGACGATATTTATTCTGGCTGCTCTGGGTGGCGTGCTTGGAACATTGATGATGATTCCATTGCGTCGTTCTTTAATAGTCAAAGAACACGGTAATCTTCCCTATCCGGAAGGCACCGCATGCGGTTCAGTCTTAATTGCAGGCGAGAAAGGCGGCAGCTCGGCTAAGACAGCTTACTTCGGTCTCGGTATTGCGATGCTTTTCGCGTTGCTACAGAAAGTGCTGCACATTATTGCGGAGACACCTACATACGTCACCAAACAAACCAACAAATATCTACCTTCCGCTACCGTAAATGGAGAGATTACGCCTGAGTATATGGGCGTCGGTTATATTGTCGGTTTCAAAATTGCAGGCACGTTGGTAGCAGGTGGTGTGCTGGCGTGGCTTGGTTTGATACCACTATTGGCCGGTCTGGTGCCCATGGATACGATCGCTCAACAGCTTGTAAAACTCGGCTATCTGCAGAGTCTCACTTCAGTTGGTGGTACGGGCAACTGGGATCCGAGCACGCACACTTTTGCCAATACCGCTGAAGCCGTTTATCGAGCGTATGTGCGCCAAATTGGTGCTGGTGCTGTGGCGGCCGGCGGTTTCATCACTCTGCTGAAAACAATACCGACCATAGTTTCATCCTTCAAAGACAGCCTTGGTTCATTTAAGTCTGATGGTTCTGGTGATGCAGTTTTGAGGACCGAAAGAGACCTTTCTGTGAAAACGGTTCTGGTTGGCTCTTTTGTTCTGGTCGTATTGATGATGGCACTGCCGCAGATACCAGGCGATTCTATTCTTCAGAAACTTTTGATCGGTGTTCTTGTAATTATTTTCGGCTTCTTTTTCGTAACAGTATCAAGCCGAATTGTAGGTTTGATCGGGTCGAGTTCCAACCCCATTTCGGGCATGACTATTGCCACTTTGATGGCAACATCATTGGTATTCATCGCTTTTGGCATGACAGGTCACTTGTATGAACCGATGGTGCTCGTGGTCGGCGGCATTGTTTGTATTGCCGCTGCCAATGGTGGCGCAACATCGCAGGATTTGAAGACCGGATACATCGTCGGCGCAACTCCAAGAAATCAACAAATCTGCCTTTTCATTGGCGCAGTAGTCGCCTCTATAGTGATCGGATTGACTGTCAAAATGCTCGATCTGCCGTCACCGGATATGGCGGCAAAGGGAATCGTTCACGCAATAGGCAGCGACAAATTTCCGGCACCGCAAGGCACCTTGATGGCAACCCTCATCAAAGGAATGCTTTCTTTCAACCTCGATTGGAATTTCGTTTTGGTCGGTGTTTTTCTCGCCACCACGATGGAGCTTTGCGGCGTCAATTCTTTGAATTTTGCAGTCGGCGCTTACCTGCCGCTGTCTACGACATTGCCTATTTTTGCCGGCGGATGCATCAAAAAGTTCGTCGAATTTACTGCCAAGCGCAGAGGTGAAAAATCCGAGGATGACGAACTGGGAAGCGGCAGTTTGTTCGCGACCGGTCTGGTTGCTGGTGGTGCTCTCTCAGGAGTTATCATCGCACTGCTTTCGATACCGGAGCCGATTTATGCATTTCTGCAGAAAATAAGCTTAGAGCACACCTTAACGCAAATGCTTGGTGCCGGAGGCTACCAGATTGCCGGTGTGCTCTTCTTTGCTTTGATGGGTCTAACTCTTTATCGGATTGCGACTAGCAAACCAGCGAGCTAAGCCAAATTTTTTGTCTGCAAATCGACTGCCTTTTCGAACTTAAAGTCCGAAAGGAGTGATCGCGTCGACGTTGCCGTTGAAGAATTCAACTACATGAACATCTTTCTTGGAGACAGGAAGCGGCGCGCCGAGTGCGCGGAAAAGTTCGATAGTCTTTTTGGTGTCCAAAACTACTTGGGTAGAACGACGGTCGCTGCCGTAAAAGGATACGGAGCACAACCAACCTTCGTTGGGTTGGCGATTGATTTGAACGATACCGCGGGTTCCTACTTTGGTTGCCGTGCTCATGATTGACTCCATAAACATAAATTGGTGCGCCACTCAGCGGGTGGCTTTCTCTACTACATAGCAAAGAGGGGCAATCATAAGTGAGAACCTAGTACCAGTATATGTTTTGCCTTTTAGGCGCTTGACAAACTTTACAATGTTGCGAATAGATAGTGGACTTTTCACTAATTTTTTGCTCAGGTCAAAACCTGAAAAACCATGCCAGTAAAACTATTTAGGTTGCCAAGCGCTTTTGTGAACTGCTTGTAGTAGATGGTTCTTATTACAACCAAAACGAAGATTGCATTAAGGGCCAGAACCGCTCTTGCCTAAACGGATGTTCGAATCGCTCCCAAAGATTATTCCGGCATCACCATGTGGATGCAGGTGACGGCTAGTGAGCCGTCACCTACCGCAAAGCCTACGCGTTTTGTGGTTCCAGAACGAACATCTCCGGCAGCCAGCAAACGTGGAACAGTGGTTTCCAGCGGGCATGGAATGCGGTCTTTCAAAGGCCAATGACCGGATTGGGCAACTTCTGTTCCTGTGAGGATGAAACCTTTTTCGTCGCGTTTCACACTGTCCGGAAGCCAGGTTGCACCAGGTTCTGCGCCGATAAAAACGAACACAGCGTTGATGGCGAGATTCTTTTCTTTTCCGTCTTCCAATAGGTCGACAGAATCGATCAAATAATTTCCACCATTAACTCGCGTGATGTGAGAGTTTTCGTGGACAATGATGTTTTTAGTTGCTCTGATTCTCTGGCAAAGATACTCGGACATACTAGGACCGAATTTGCCGCGGGCGAGCAAATGCACGGTTCGCGATGGGCAACAGTCAGCAAGGTAAGTTGCAGCCTGTCCGGCTGAATTGCCAGCTCCTACAACAGCTACATCTTGAGTGTCATGCAGCATGACTTCAACATTGGTACAGGCGTAATACACACCGGCGCGTTCGTAGTTTTGCGCATTGACTGCATCAAGTTTTCTCCAATTGACACCGGATGCGAGCAAAACAGTTTTTGCACTAATGATTGCACCGCAATCAAGGGTCAATTCATGCGGATCCTTTTCTGTTTTTCCCGGGGTGAATTTCTTAACAGTCGTCGGTGCGATCATGCGCCCGCCAAATTTGACCATTTGCAAAACACCGCGCATTGCTAATTCTGCGCCAGACAGACCTGATGGAAAACCGATGAAGTTTTCGATTTTGGATGATCCACCTGCTTGTCCGCCTGGTCCGAGTTTGTCTAGGACAAGCGTATTCAATCCTTCGGAGGCGGCATAAACAGCCGCTGCCAGCCCTGCCGGTCCGGCACCGATAATGGCGACGTCAACGCTCTGGCTCGGGCATTCATGCCAGAGTCCGCATTCGTAGGCAAGGTCTTGAAGATTAGGACGCACGAAAGTTTGTCCGTCGATAAGTTGAACGATTGGAAATTCGTGATACTTCTCAATTGCGGCTTTCCCAACTTCAGTGTCTTTGTCGTACCAGGTGAATGGCACGAAATTCTTGTGGAGAAATTCGCGCAGCAGGGTTGTGTCACTGCAAAGACCGCAACCGATTACGCTCATTCCAAGCTTGCCGATTTGCGTGAGAAATTCTCTGCGCATCTGAAAAGCCGTGATCAATTTGTCAGAAAGTTTTGGAATTTTGATCAGGACTTCCTGCAAGCGATCTGCGGGAACTTTAAGAACGTGCGTTCTGCCGCGCGCTACGCCTGAGACGATTGGAGGTCGGCGAATGATCAAATCAACATCACCGGAGAAACCGCCTGCTTCGTGCACTGTCACGATTGCGTCGTTGTCTGCCGGATTGCGAATTTCGATCGCGCCGCTTTTGACGACAAACAAATCTATTTCTGTTTGACTGGCTTTGAAAACATATTCACCGTCATCGAAAAGCTGGCATGTAGCCATTGGTTCAAGCAGCCGCATTTCGTCTTCCGACAGCTTTGGAAATGCATTCTCAATCGTCGCAGTAACCATTTTCGGCTCTCCTGATAAAGATGCGCTGTGCCGCTCCGCGCTCGCCGGACGGACTTAATCTTTCGCATGCTTGCATTATGACAGACAGCAAGCCGCATAGTTCGCTCCGTTAAGTATCCTATTGGTTACTTGCGCGGCAATAGAACACCGCCCCAATGCCGCTTTTGCTTGTTGAATCGCAAAAGCAGTCTGCAAATATCGTCGTGTCGCCCGTAAAATGCACTTGATAAGTAGATGTCTGTTGCATCTCTGGCTATGATATACAGCTGTCATTTTCGTAAGTTGATCGGTATTCAGGAGATATCTCATGCTCAGCCCGTTAGCCGGCAAGCCTGCTCCAAGAGAGTTGCTCGTCAATGTGCCACGCCTTATCACGACCTATTACAGCGAAAAGCCGGATGTGAATGTCGCGGCTGAGCGAGTGGCTTTCGGCACTTCCGGTCACCGCGGATCCGCGTTTCATCGTGCTTTCAACGAAGAGCACATTCTGGCCATTACGCAGGCAATCTGTCTGTACCGGAAAGAGCAAGGAATTACCGGTCCTCTGTATTTGGGCATCGATACGCACGCGCTTTCGGAACCAGCCTTTGCCAGCGCCATGGAAGTGCTTGCGGCAAACGAAGTCAACGTCATGATCGACCCCGAACTAGGTTATACGCCGACTCCATCAATTTCACTGGCGATCCTGACGTACAACAAGGGTCGCACCAGCGGTTTGGCTGATGGCATCGTCATTACGCCATCACACAATCCTCCCCAAGATGGCGGTTTCAAATACAACCCGCCCAATGGTGGACCTGCTGACACCAATGTCACAGCCTGGATTGAAAAGAAAGCAAATGATTTTCTCGGCAAAGACCTCGCCGGAGTTAAGCGCGTCAGCTATCGCCAGGCAATGAGCGCCGCCACCACTCACAAATTTGATTACACAACACTGTATGTCAGCGAACTGGCGTCGGTGATTGATTTGAAAGCAATTCAGAAGTCAGGCATCAAAGCTGCTGTCGATCCGCTCGGTGGTGCAGGGGTGCATTATTGGGAGCGTTTGATCGAAACACACAAATTGCCGATTGAGGTCGTCAACCATGTGGTTGATCCGACGTTTTCATTCATGACGGTTGATTGGGACGGAAAAATTCGCATGGACTGCTCGTCACCATATGCGATGGCAGGAC
>PNKB01000015.1 GCA_013997645.1 Cyanobacteria bacterium PR.3.49 | reverse complement strand
CACAGAGACGAGCATGAGCAGCGTCATAAAAATTTGAGCGATTCTGGCAAGCATCGAATTGTATGAGCGAATGTCCACAAACTTTCGCTCCCACGATTCCGGAACATGCAAATAGCGGTTGTAAGACTCGATCTGGTTGCCGGCCAGTCCGACAAAAACCCTCAGTTTGGCGCCTTTGTATTCTTTCTTTGTGTCCTCGAAAGTGAAAGAGTGATCCTTTCGCTTAGGTTTCTGACTCTCTTCGTCCTTGATCATCTCAAAGCCGTCGAGCGAATTTCCGGTTTCCTCCTCGACAAACTTGCGAGCCGCCCTCTCTGCTTCTTCATGCGTGAGTGAAGGAATTTCCTTGTCGTTCTCGAAGTCGTGATCGACTCCGGCCAATTTGCCTTCCGGATTGATCCAGACGCGCAGCTCCTCTTGTTGGAGTTCGCGAACCAATCGCACCCGCCAGTACCAGACCGGAATCTCCTTGACCATCAGCTCATTAGCTTTGGCTACACCTAATTCGTACTCGAGAAAACTCTTGGCATCGTCGTCATAGGAAAACGTGACTGATTTGAGAGCACGCTGAGTTTGAGGGTCGGGTGACTTCGGCTCGAAAGCACCCGGTTTCGGTATGGGGGGGTGGACCGTGTTCGATGACTCCGTATTGCCAGTGGAACTTGGCTCAGGGTCATAACCCAACTTGACAGCCCACTGGCAAGCTTTCTCGATAATCTGTTCTTTGGGAATGGAAAGATTCAGCGATGCCGCGGCGAAAACTTCGTCGTTTTTCGTGAAATAGATAATGCAGCCGACCACAGCAAAAAGCCCCAGCCACCAGAGGTAGCGGTAGGGGGACTTGAGGTGGGCCTCCAACCTGTTAGGGTCAACGGAGACGGATTCTGCCATGGGCTGCCGTTTGTCTGACTATTTGGATAATCTGGATACTTGCCATTGTAAATACTCGACAAGGTCAATGCCGGTCATAGTTCCTCGAGGGCGTTGTCAAATACAGAGAAATTGATAATTGGTAATGCAGTTCTCAAAGTGGAAGACAGCCTAAAGTCCACGCGAGATCTCTTTCTGAGGGGTTATGATCTGCCTTCGTGCTAGGTTGCCTCGCCTGCTCGCACACAGACGTGTTGCACGAGTCCAGGCGGACTGGAGCGTTTGCGTGTCAAAGACCTTCATGTGGAATGAAAAGTGCGAGAGAATGTCGCGCTCTGAGCTTGAGAATCTTCAACTGAGTCGGTTGAAAGTTCTAATCGAGCGGCTCCATGAACGAGTGCCGTTTTACAAAGAGCGCATGGACAAGGCTGGTGTCAGTGCCAAGTCGCTCAAGACATTAGCCGACCTGAAAAACTTTCCTTTCACGAAGAAAATCGACCTGCGTGAGAATTATCCGTTCGGTCTTTTTTCCGAGCCTCTGTCAAACGTCACCCGCCTGCATGCATCGTCGGGAACGAAGGGAAAGCCTACCATCGTCGGTTATACAAAAAACGACATCGACATGTGGTCCGAAGTTTGTGCACGCTCATTGGGCACAGCCGGAGCGCGTCCTGGCGACATCCTGCACAACAGCTATGGATACGGTCTTTTCACCGGCGGTCTGGGAATGCATTACGGGGCGGAAAAATTCGGCGCCGTTGTTGTCCCCGCATCTGGTGGCAGAACGCAACAGCAAATTTTGCTATTACAAGACTTTGGTGCACGCATTCTCTGCTCGACACCGTCGTATGCCCTCAACATCGCATACACGATGGAAGAGCTGGGCATCAAGCGCGACACGATCAAGTTGGAACGTGGAATTTTCGGTGCCGAGCCCTGGACGGAAGAATTGAGAAGCCAGATTGAGGACAAGCTCAAAATCGAAGCGCTCGATATTTACGGACTGAGCGAAATCGTCGGACCGGGTGTATCGATGGAATGCGCTGAAGGCCGCAACGGGCTGCACATCTGGGAAGACCACTTCCTGCCGGAAATTATCGACCCGGTCACAGGCGAAGTTCTGCCTATAGGCGAAGAAGGAGAGCTGGTTTTCACCACACTGACGAAAGAAGCGATTCCAGTTTTGCGTTACCGTACAGGCGATATTTCCCGGCTGTCATTGGAAACCTGCGCCTGCGGGCGGACGACAGCCAGAATGCAGCGAGTCAGAGCAAGGCTCGACGACATGCTGATCATTCGTGGAGTAAACGTTTACCCTTCCGAAATTGAGAAGGTTTTGCTGGCACTGGAAGAACTCTCGCCACATTATCAACTGGTCATCGATCGCAAAAAAGCGCTCGACGTGCTGGAAGTGCAAGTCGAAGTTACTGAAGAGTTGATCAAACAATGGGGGCGCTTCGACAATGATTGCGTCGAATTATCCAATCTTTCTACCAGTATTCAAACACTCCTCAAAGACAATCTCGGCATCACCGCCGATGTTAATTTGATGAAGCCGAAAGCGGTTCCGCGCAGCGAAGGCAAAGCGGTGCGCGTGATCGACAAACGAAAGGAAGACAAAGCTCGGGCGGAAAATGCCGCTGTCAAAACTCCGGTTTCAAAACACTAGGACCCAAAAGGATCACCAATGTCGCAGACACATACATCCTCGGCAGACAGCGTATTCACAGGTGCGCCGCCGGAATCATTCGGATTCAAGCGCATCATTTATACAAAATCCGGATTCACCTCCCACATCACAATCAACCGCCCGGATGTGCTCAATTGTTTTGATTCCTTGACGTTGAAAGAGCTGGGCGCGGCATTTGTAGATTCTTCACAGGACGACAATGTTGCAGTCGTAATCATCACCGGCGCCGGCAATAAGGCTTTCTGCACCGGGGCCGATTTGAAAGAACAAGAAGACCACATTCTCAAAAAGCCGAACAATTATTACAAATGGATGTATCAGTTCATCGAAATGCACGACCGCTTGCGCAACATCGGCAAGCCGACCATTGCCAAGCTGAACGGCATGGTCGTAGGCGGCGGCAACGAGCTGAATATGGCTTGTGACCTGGCGATCGCAGCCGACCACGTGACCATCAGACAAGTCGGTGCAGGCCGCGGCAGTGTCGCAGCTGGTGGCGCCACACAATGGCTGCCCCTGATTATCGGCGACAGGCGCGCCCGCGAGATGCTCTTGCTTTGCGAACCAATCGATGCCTATACGGCATTAGAATGGGGACTGGTCAATCAAGTAGTGCCGTCGTCGATGCTCGATCAGGCGGTCGAAGAGCTTGCGCAAAAACTCTATAACAAACTGCCTGAGTGCACCCGTTACACAAAACAGCAACTTAATTTCTGGCGTGATTTCTCGTGGAGCATGACCGTAGGGCATGCACGCGACTGGCTGACCTTGCACGCCGGAGCTTCCGAAACCGCAGAAGGTCTGCGTTCTTTCCGACGCAAGCAAGACATACCCTATCCAAAAATCAGATGCAAGGCGGCCGGTCCGGCAGATACGTTTAGCGGACATGTCGACACTGCACCGTGCCCCACCTGCAATGAATCAATGCCTACAACCAACACCTTCTGCGGTGCTTGCGGCACCAAGTTGAAAGGCTGAATGGCAAAGTGAGATTTCTAAACTGAGAGAAGTTCTGACTAAAGGAGCAAGAGATGATGACCCTCACCTATCGAAACATTCTGACCAGCACTGAAGATCAAATCGGCATTGTGACCCTCAACCGTCCGACGGTTCTGAACGCACTGAGCCACGACTTGATGGACGAGCTCGTCAAAGCTTTGGAAGAATTCGACAAAGATGAAAACATCCGGGTGATCATTCTCACCGGCAGCGAGCGCGCTTTTGCCGCCGGTGCAGACATCAAAGAGATGTCGGATGAAACGACGATTTCGATTTTGAACAAAGATCGCTTCGCCACCTGGGACAGAGTTCGCAATATCAAGAAACCGATTATTGCTGCAGTCAGTGGATTTGCACTGGGCGGCGGCTGCGAGCTGGTGATGACTTGCGACATGATTGTAGCTTCAGAGACAGCACAATTCGGTCAGCCCGAGATCAATATCGGCGTTATCCCTGGAGCGGGCGGCACGCAAAGACTGACCCGCGTAGTCGGCAAGCACAAAGCCATGGAAATCATCCTGACCGGACGTTCCATCACCGCCAATGAAGCCCACGCAATGGGCCTGGTCAACCGAGTTGCTCCAGTCGAGCTTTATCTCGACGAAGCAAAAGCGCTGGCCAAAGAAATCGCCAAGAAATCGCCGGTAGCCGTCAAGCTGGCCAAAGAAGCAATTCTCAAATCTTATGACGGCTCGCTGGTAGAAGGTTTGGAATTCGAGCGCAAGAATTTCTACATGCTTTTCTCATCCGAAGATCAAAAAGAGGGAATGCGAGCGTTTCTCGAAAAACGCCAGGCCACCTTCACCGGTCGCTAGTATCTAAGTAAAACTCTCAATAATTCGAACTGGAGCTTATAAAGAAAACCATGGCTGAAGAAACTATCCTTTTGACAGAGATCAAGAACGGCGTCGGCATCATTACTTTGAACCGGCCAGACAAACTGAATTCTTTTACTGATGAACTGACTTTCCGCATGCAAGATGCCTTGAAAGAAATGGAGAAATCCAAAGACGTCAAAGCGATCGTAATCACCGGTGCCGGACGTGGATTTTGCGCCGGGCAAGATTTGCAAAGCCGCAGCATCAGCCACGAAGAAGGTGTTCGCCCATCGCTTGGCGATTCTATAAGACGCCGCTACAACCCGATCATCACAAAAATTCGCCGAATGGAAAAGCCGATCATCGCAGCGGTAAATGGTGTCGCCGCCGGTGCGGGAGCATCTCTGGCATTTGCCTGCGATTATCGCATCGTTGCCGAAGGAGTAAGCTTCATTCAGTCGTTTACAAAAGTCGGTCTGGTGCCGGACTCCGGCGCAACCTTCCTTTTGCCGCGTTTGATCGGAGCGACCCGCGCGTTCGATCTTATGCTCTCGGCAGATAAATTGGAAGCAAAAGAAGCGTTGGAATTGGGTGCGATAAACAAAATCGTCGCCGCCGATGCTTTGATGAAAGAAGCGACCGAATTGGCAGAAAAGCTGGCAAAAGGACCGACAAAGGCGTTTGCTCTCACCAAACGTGCAATCAATCGCTCGATGTTCTCGGACCTCGAAGAGCTGCTCGAATACGAAGCGCAATTGCAGGAAATAGCCGGACGCTCGGATGATTTCGCCGAAGGCGTCAAAGCTTTCGTAGAGAAGCGGACACCGGCATACACAGGCAAATAGGCGAAATAGTTCGTCAAGCTGAAATCTAAATTCGTAGCGGAGCTGATTGTAGTCGGCTCCGCCGCCTTTTGCGGCGAAAAATCTTTTTCGTTACTTTCCTGTTATTTCTCAGTGCTAGGTTGTCTTAACTGCAGAATTAAAACGAGGAGAAGTAGTGACCGACTGGAACGCCTATGAAGGTATCGCACCGGCTGCGGATGCCAGGGTTTTCAAAGATCAGGCTCACGAAGCAAGAACCACTCTTTCAAACATCTTTGCTGAAAGCACTCTTGATCAGGTGCGGCAGGGCTCTCTCGAACGTTCACAATTCGGCAATGAAATACAAGTGCGTGCCGGCGAAAGTATTCAGCGCGCCATAGATTCTGCACAGCCCGGAACGATAATCAATTTAGCCGAAGGTGTGTACAGGGAAAAGTTGGACATAAAGCGCGATGGGATTACCATCCGGGGCAATGGCAAAGCAGTCATAGACATGGGTGACAAGCCGCTCAACGGTCCAGTCATAAATATCAGCGGACGAAAAGACATCACTATAGATGGTCTCGAAATAAGAAATGTCAGAGGCGGCGACACACCGATGGCAATTCGCGTCGATGGCGCCAGCCGCAATATCAAAATCATCAATAACGACATTCATGCCATCAAGAGCAATAAAAACGCCCATGGCATAGCCGTTTTCGGCACATCTGCTCAACCATTGAGAGATGTCCTGATTCAAAACAATCGCGTGCACGATTTGAAACTCGGTCAGAGCGAAGCAGTTGTATTGAATGGAAACGTCGAAGACTTCAAGATCATCGGCAACAAGATTTACGACAATGACAATATCGGCATCGACATCATCGGCGGCGAAGGGATAGGCAGGAAGGGCATTGACAGCGCCCGCAAAGGCTTGATTGCAAACAATCTAGTCGCCAACATCGACACTCGCAAAAACCCGACTTACAATCGCATGTCTGCAGCAGGTATCTATGTAGACGGTGGCCGCGACATAACTATTCGCGACAACGTGGTGAAAAATTCGAATTATGGAATTGAACTGGCTTCAGAAAGAAAAGGGTGGGCGACAAAGGATATTAAAGTGCACGGAAATCGAATCGAGAACAGCCATCTAGCCGCCATCAGCCTGGGCGGCGGCAGCGCCGGCAATGGCGGCGTCAGAGATTCAAGAGTCGAGAACAACACCTTAATCGGCAACAAACGCATTTGGAAACAGCACAATGTGCACAATGTCCGATAGGAGACAACCGGACTTTTTAGAAACCGGAATCGTGCGGCTGGTTATCTTGATACTGCTGCTCTTTCTCGTCTTCCATTTTCATCTTGCGCATATAAGGAGAAGGCTGCGGCGCTTGCGGTGCAGCTTGCGACGGACCGAGCATTTGCTCGAGCATAGCGATGCGCTGTTGTACCGCTGAAGTGCGTTTGGTTTCCGGGCAGGTTCTGCAGAATTCTTTGTACTCTTTGATAGCGGATGAAATGTGGCGTTCCTGGTCGAACATCATGCCCAAATTCAAATGCGCCTCTGAATTATTTTTGTTGATACTCAATGTTCTGTGAAAATCTTCCAGCGCGTTCTGGTGATCGCCCAGAGCAAGCAGGCACTTGCCGCGGCTGGTGAAGAGCGTTTCTTCATCGAGGCCTTTCAAAGTCTTCTCACTGTTGATCATGCCTGTAAATTGCTGGATCGCGCTGGGCCAGCGTTTTGCCCACATGAGCATGTCGGCATAATTCATCCAAGCTTCAGTATAAGTCCAGGGTTTTTCACCAAGCGCCTGCAAGAACCAGCCGACAGCACCGTCATAATCGTTTCTCGCTTTGCTCACCAGCCCATAGAGGTTATAAGCCTTTGGGCATTGTCCCTGAAAGTCAGCGAGCGCTTTTCTTGCTTCGTCCTCTGCTTCATTGAGCCGGTTTAGACGAAGGTAAATGTGACCCAGGTGAATATGCGCTTCCCAGGAGGGTCCGACATTTTGCTCGAGGTGCTTATTAAAGGCCTCGATCGCCTTGGAGTCTTCGCCGCCCTTGACCATATAGGTCACTCCGAGCCAGTACCAGGCTTGGGGCATGTATTCGTTTCTGGCGAAATAAATCGACTGCTTAAAAGCATCGACAGCACCGTCATAGTCTTTCTCTTTGTACTTAGCAATACCGATGTTGTAGTTGGCATCAGAGGGCAAAACGTGACCCTTGCCGCGCTCGGATTTGGCAAAACCAGCCTCAGCTGTCAGAAAAATGCAGAGTATAAGCGAAAAAGCCAGTGTCGCTTTAGACATTTTGTACAAACGGTCCAATACTTGGGATCTCCCGAGATCAGACGCCCATCAGCTCTTTGAATTGGGCCTCATCAAGAACTGTTATACCAAGTTCTTGCGCTTTTGCCAGTTTTGAGCCTGCGCTGGCGCCTGCGACTACAAAATCGGTCTTTTTGGAAACAGACCCGGAGGCTTTGCCGCCTCTCTCCTTGATCATCTTTTCGGCCGCGGCTCGATCGAGCGTTTCCATTGTCCCTGTCAGCACGAAAGTTTTGCCGGTCAGCGTTTTCTCAATGGCATTGCGCGCCTGAATCTCACTGTCGCTTACTTTCATTTGCACGCCAAGACTGCGCAGGTCGGCAATTAATTTCTTAGTCAAGTCGCTTTGAAAAAACTCGTTGACCGACTGTGCAATGGCTGGGCCCATGCCGTCGATGGACAGAATGTCCTCGTCAGTGGCTGTCTCCAATTGGTCTATCGAAGAGAAACGATCAGCCAGCAATTCAGCGCCAGATGAGCCTATATGGCGGATGCCCAGCGCATGGATGAAGTTGGAAAACGGGCGATTTTTGGACGCTTCCAAAGCAGCAAGTACATTTTCAATCCACTTGCTGCCCTGTTTTTCCTTTCCAGCCTCGCCGCTCTTTTTATCCTTCCACTTCAGTCCTTTCAGCTTCTCAGCATCAAGACGATAGAGATCGGCGACATCCCGGACCAACCCCTGATCGACCAGCAAGTCGACCAATACTTCACCGACGCCTTCGATATCCATGGCATCGCGACTGGTGAAATGCTCGATGCGACGCTTGGTTTGTGTAGGGCAACCATATGTGTTCGGGCAGCGAAAAGCGACTTCGTCACCCTCTCTGGCCAGCGCATGGCCGCATACAGGGCAGGTGGTCGGATACTGAAATGGAACGCTGTCGTCTTTGCGCTTGTCCAGTTTGACTGACAGGACTTCCGGAATGATCTCACCAGCTTTGCGCACGAGCACGGTGTCTCCGACACGCACATCCAGGCGCCGAATCTGGTCGGCATTATGGAGGCTGGCACGCTTGACTGTTGTGCCTGCCAATTTCACAGGCGACAGGATAGCGACCGGAGTTACGGCGCCGGTTCGGCCCACGTCAAACTGAATGTCTTCCAGGAGCGTCTCGGCTTCTTCAGGCGGATACTTGAAGGCGATCGCCCAGCGAGGACTGTGAGATGTGGCGCCGAGCGCATTCCATAAAGAGCGCTGATCGAGTTTCACTACGACACCATCAGTCTGGTAGTCGAAGCTGTGTCTCTTGCTGTCGATGTCACGACAAAAGGCTTTCACTTCCTCGATGCCGACGGCAACCTTGCTGTGAGATTCAGTCGGAAAACCAAGCAATTTCAAAAGTTCCAATTCGGAGTAATGATTGGGGGGATCAACCATTTCCTTATCGGTAACGAATGCGGTATAAACGAAAAGTGACAGCTTGCGCTTAGCTGTTTTGCGTGGGTCTTTCTGGCGCAGCGAACCACTGGCCGCATTACGCGGATTGGCAAAAGTGGCCTCACCTTCATCCGTCAAAGCTTCGTTGAGCGCGGTGAAACTGCTGACAGGCATGTAGACTTCGCCGCGAACTTCGAGCAGGTCCGGCACTTTCAGTAATCCGCCCGAATATGTCGTCGCCTGGGCGCTCAGCTCTTTGGGTAGAGCGGAGATCGTTTTCAAATTATGGGTAACATCTTCTCCGACCTCGCCATTGCCCCTGGTGGCACCTTCAACGAACTTGCCGTCCTTGTAGGTGAGCGCGATCGACAGTCCGTCAATTTTCAATTCGCAAACGTATTTCAGGTCTTTGAGCTGCTCCTCACTGAGTTCCAGCCCGCGTCCAAGCCGTTCGGCCCATTTGTCCAAGTCTTCTTCAGACATGGCGTTGGCGAGACTTAAAAGCGGCACGCGATGTCTGACCTGAAGAAATTCAGTCGATGGAGCAGAACCGACTTTCTGAGTGGGGCTGTCCGGCGAGAAATACTGAGGGTGTTCTTTTTCCAGGCGTTCGAGCTCGTGAAAAATGACATCAAAATCGGCGTCCGAAATCTCCGGGCTATCGAGCACGTAGTACTGAAAGCGGTGGTGCTCCACTTCCTTGCGGAGCTTTTCAATTGTTTCTCGAACGTCGAGATTGAGTTGCTGGCTCACCTTTACACCTCAAAAAAAAGGTACGAAATTCTAAAAATTTCGTACCTTTTCATGTCTACCTTTTACTCGAGTCCTTCGCGAGAAAGGATCACAGCGTCACCTTGCGCGGTGCCCGAGCAGATTGCAGCAGCGCCGAGTTTTGCTCCACGCTTCTTCATTTCCATGGCCAGTGTAAGCAAAATTCTTGCTCCTGAGGCACCAATCGGGTGACCGAGAGCAATTGCTCCACCGTTGACATTGACTTTCTCTTCAGATATGCCAAGCATGCGCATCGACTTCAAGGCAACCGAAGCGAAGGCTTCGTTGATTTCCATCAATTCGAGATCTTTGGCTTCCAGACCGGCTTTCTTCAATGCTTTCTCAGTAGCCAAAGCTGGAGTGGTGGCCAGATAAGGCACATCTTGTCCAATTGAAGCATGAGACACGATCTTGGCGAGTGGCTTGAGACCAAGCTCTTTAGCTTTTTCTGCACTCATGATCAAGAGAACAGCGGCACCGTCATTGACACCAGGTGCATTGCCGGCAGTTACCGTTCCTTGCTCCCAGAATACCGGCTTCAGTTTTGCCAGAGCTTCTATATTCGTGTCAGCGCGCGGACCTTCATCGGTCGTAATTTGCTTTTCTTCTTTGCCTTTTTTGACCGACACAGGCATGATTTCTTCTGCAAAGCGGCCTTTTGCGGCAGCTTCCAGTGATTTGAGGTGGCTTCTCAATGCCCAGGCATCCTGGTCTTCGCGAGTGATGCCGAATTCTTCGGCCACCTTGGCGCCATGAACAGCCATGTGCACATTGGTGACCGGGCACTCGAGACCGTCGTGGATCATCGAATCTTGAAATTGCACATGACCCATTCTCTTACCGAAGCGGGCCGCATTTGCGTCTACAAAGTAAGGAGCTTGACTCATCGACTCCATACCGCCGGCGATGATGATTTCGCCATCATTGGCGCGGATTCTCAGGTCGCCGAGGGTGACAGCGCGCATTCCGGATGCGCAAACTTTGTTGATTGTTGTCGATTCACAAGTATTGGGCAAACCGGCTTTCAAAAGGGCTTGGCGAGAAGGAATTTGCCCGCAGCCTGCTTGCACGACCTGTCCGAGAATTACTTCGTCGACCGCTTCTCCTTTCAGTTTGTTGCGTTTGACCAATTCTGCGATCAGCGACGCAGCCAGATCGACTGCCGATACATGGCTAAGCGCGCCGCCGAGTTTTCCAAAAGGAGTGCGCAAACCGTCTACGATTACTGTCTCAACCATTTTCAGCGAACCTCATAAATGTGCCGGCGCCGCGCTCCAGTCAGCGGGCGAATCAGTTAAATCGTACATTTCATGGAGCGCAAACCTCCAACCCATCACTATTTGTTCAATTTCCGGGAAAGCATCTGCCGGCAGGGCAGAGGCAGTTATTTAAATACGGGTATAGATAACAAGAGAGGTTGTTTCATACATGACCGGCTGAGAACCTGGCTGGAAGTATGTATGATTTAGAAAAGCTCGAAAGTCTCTCCACGCTTGAGAATGGCAGCTGCCAGACTCCCCCCAAATAGGAAGGACCCAAAAATGAAATCCTTTGGCAACCGCGGGGGTAGCCCGGAGAACCAGCCCGGAAAGCCGATGGGCAGACCGCCGCAAGGGCAGCGCCCGGCCGGACGACCTTACACGAACGAAAATTATCAGCAAGACGAAAGTCAGTATCCTGCCCAATTTCCTAATCAGCAAGGAATGCAGGGCGGACAGCAAGGCTACCAGCAACAGGGTTATCAGCAGCAACAGCAAGGCTACGGTGGTCAAGAACAGTGGCAGGAGTCAACAGATTCCGAGCCGACTCAAGTCAGGATTGAACCCGGCAAGCGTGCCGGTGCACTGCTTATCGACTTCGTGTGCGCTTATTTCATCGGCGTTCTGTTGTCTGTTCCCCTGACATTCGTGCCGTTCCTTAACCAGTTTCTCAACACGACCCTCGTACTGCCGTTCATCGTCCTTTTCAAAGACTCACTCTTCAACGGGCGCGGTTTCGGCAAGAACCTCATGGGATTGCAAGTGGTTGATGCTCGCACCGGCAGACCCTGCACGGTCGCTCAGTCATTCAAACGCAACATAATTCTGGTTGCGCCCTATCTCGTGCTTCTCATCGTCCAGATAGTGCTTGCCGTCTTGCATCTGGTCAACCTGCCTTTCCCCTGGTGGCAGCAAGCTCACAAGATGATCGGTGATTCCATAACCGGCTTAATCTATATCGTCGGCATGGTTTACGTGGCGGTCGTTCTGCCCATGGAGTGCTATCGCGCCTGGCGACGTCCGGACAGCTTGAGAAAAGGCGACGAGCTGGCAGGAACGATGGTTGTCGACTCGGCGATGGACTTTTCCAATCCGTTGCCAAGATAGGAACATCGAAAGCCAAGTGTTAGTCAAGCAGGGCATTAGGCTTAACAAGCTGGCATGCCATGACTATTAATTGCTACCATTTATGCTGCAATTTCTAGCTGCCCGCTATCTGAGTGGACTGCCGGTATCTATCGTGCTTACCCACGACGAGCAATCAAGACCTCGAATCCGGCAATAGTTCAATAAGAGGTTATTTCGGATGACGCAACAGTCCAAGTCTAAAACAGCCTACCTTTGGGGCCCTGTGTCCAGTTTTTCTGGACCGTTGGCGGCCACCCTGGTGACGCGCGGATGGACTGTGCACATTCCAACAAAGTCTTCGCTCAATCTTTTCAGCCTGTCTCCGCTCGATTTGCGCTCCTCTGCTCGCGGTGCACTAGAGCAAGCCTTCGGCGGTCGCGAAAAGTTCCGCATGTTCCAGGATCGCATCAAGTTTATCGATCAAGCGGAAGGAGCAAAATCGGGCACCGCATATGATGCCGTAATCTTCTGCGGGCTGCCGCCCAATTTCGACGAACCACGAGTACCGAGAGCACCATGGGCGGCCACTGAATTGCCGTCCTTGCTCAAATACTTCAAAGAGCAACCTATCTTCGTTATTTCTTCCATCTGGGGCGGTGTGCAAACCGACGGAGTCGTGCCGGAAGAACTGGAATTCGATCGCCGCAAACCAACCAGCCATTTCGAAAGCATTTGCCAGCAGTACGAAAACAAAGTGATGGAGGCTCTCGAGAAATCGGAAGCGCCCTGGTATTTGATTCGCCTTCCTTTGATCGCTCCGGATTCTCAATCAGCAGATTTCGTCAATTATTCCGGACCGCTTACCTTAATTCGAGAACTGGCACTTCTCAACCGCCAAAATGAAGCGAAGAATAACAACAGCAATCAGCAGAAAGGCGATTTAAAAGTCTCCTACAATCCGGATTACACACTTTGGTTTTCGCCGTCAGATCAAGTGGTGAACACTTTCTGCCGTTATTTAGAAGACGAATCCAGACCGCGTGTTTTGAATCTGGTGTCAACCGAATCAACCTTGAACAGAGAATGGCTTTCGGCTCTGGCGCAGGAGATGGGCTTCAATACTGTAGTTGAAAGCGAAAAAGACGCGCTCAATCTACCGGGCGTTTTGCGCAAAATGCTCAATGACAATTTGCAAGTGAAAACGCGCAATTTGTTTGAGGTTGCAGGACGTTATGGAATTCAGCGCGCGCGCATAGACAACAGCTACTTCCACAACGTCGCCGAAAAAGCTGAGCTGACCGGCTGGGGCGTGCCGCAGGACAAAGAGAAACGGAAGCTATTCAAGTTTACCGAGCGGTTGGCGGCTTATTACTTCGAGGAATTCATTCCTCAACATTTCGATGAAGGATTGCTGAAGCGCGCCACTTCCAATGGCACCACCATTGGTTTCATCATCAAAGATGCAGACGGGCTCGGCTGGATCCTGCGGGCAAGAAAAGGCAAGGCTGTTGTAGAGCGCTTTGACCCGGAAGACGAGCGCCCGCGCATTTGTTTTCACCTGACGTCTAAAACAATGTCGCAGATGATTCAGAGCAAATTGCCTATGCATCGCGCCTTACTTTTGCGTGAAATCGAGGTGGAAGGACCGCTCCTTCACGCACTGAAAGTCGCCAACACGATAGAGCAATTCCTCAAAGAACATCCACTGGGCGAAGCCCAGATACTGGAACTGCAAGAAGCGCACTGATTATTTAGCGACTGCGTGATTGGTTTTGATCGAAGAGATCAAGTTCACCATTTCGATTGCGGCAATGGCAGCATCACAACCCTTGTTGCCGGCCTTGGTGCCGGCGCGCTCGACGGCCTGCTCGATTGTTTCGCAGGTCAAAACACCAAAGATAGTGGGAATACCGCTGTCCATGGAAAGGCGCGCAATGCCTGATGTAGCTTGACCGGCGACGTGATCGAAGTGAGGAGTAGAACCTCTAATCACCGCGCCCAAGCAAATGATCGCATCATAGGCTTCCGTCTCTGCTGCGTATTTCGCCACCAGGGGAATTTCAAATGCGCCCGGGCACCACATCACATCGACATCACTCAAATCAGCACCATGGCGGCGCAGCGCATCGAGAGCGCCTTCCAACAAACGCTCGGTGATGAAATCGTTGAAACGGCTGACAACGATGGCAAATTTTAGACCTGTCGCGATTAGACGACCCTCGACAATGCGAGGTTTGGAATCGGCACCGAAGTTGCCATTTTCATCATTGCGACGAGCCATGAAATTCTCCTTTAAGGGCAAGTGGTTTTAGAGTTGTGTAGAATCGCCGGCAATTGAATTGAGCGAAAAGCCGGCTGGAGTCGATTTCTCATGCCAATTTTTCTCGAGCCCATCCAACCAGTGCCCCATCTTCTCTTTTTTAGTGAGCAAGTAATTCAGGTTGTGGCTGTTGCAGGCAGCGGGCAATCCGACGCGATCGGAGATGGTCAGACCATAACCTTCCAGTCCGACAATTTTGCGCGGATTGTTGGTTATGATCCGCACTGAAGTCAGACCGAGGTCGCACAATATTTGCGCACCCACTCCGTAATCTCTCAAGTCAGGCTTGAAGCCGAGCGATTCATTGGCCTGGATAGTGTCCTGTCCTTTGTCCTGCAATTGATAAGCACGAATTTTGTTGAGCAGACCGATGCCGCGACCTTCCTGCCTTAAATAGACAAGAACTCCATTGTCGTGCTGAGCAATCATTGCCATCGCCGCTTCCAATTGCGGACCGCAGTCGCAGCGCAGGCTGGCGAATACATCACCGGTCAGGCACTCGCTGTGGACACGGATGAGAACGTCTTTTTTATCTGATAGGTCGCCTTTGACGAATGCCAGATGCTCTTGTCCGTCCAAGGTATTTCTGTAAGCATGGACCTGGAAGGTTCCATATGCCGAGGGAAACTCGGCCGTGGCGACGCGCTCTACAAAACGCTCGCGCTGCAGGCGATAGGCGATAAGCTGGGCGATATTGATGAATTTGATGCCGTGCTTCTTGCAGAACTCGCGCAATTGAGGAACTCGCGCCATGGTGCCGTCGGCATTCATGATTTCGCAAATGACACCGGATGGATTCAAGCCGGCCATGCGGGCAAGATCAACGGCAGCTTCGGTGTGTCCGGCGCGCTGCAGAACTCCGCCCGGCTTGGCGATCAGTGGCGAGACATGACCGGGACGGCGCAAGTCGGCAGGCTTGCACATCGAATCTACAGTAACGCGAATGGTTGTTGCTCTGTCGTAAGCGCTGATGCCGGTGGTGACACCAAATTTGGTATCAGCATCAATAGTGACGGTAAAGGCAGTCGACTGGGACTCGGTGTTATTGTCCACCATCATCGGCAAATCGAGCTGTTTGGCTTTCTCTTCGGTTAGAGCCAGGCAAACCCACCCGCGCGCCTCGGTAACCAGGAAATTGATCATGGCTGGTGTGACCAACTCGGCGGCACAAATCAAATCGCCTTCATTCTCGCGACTTTCATCATCGGAGACGACAACGAATTTGCCCTGGCGGATATCGTCGAGCGCGTCCTCAATAGAATCGAAATAATCGATAGTTTCTTCAGCCGAACTGACCAATTCTGCCTTCATTATCGCTGCCTCATGTCGCCCGGTTGCCGTTTTCAAGTCCACCCCAAAGTCTATCCGTTAGAAGCCCCTGAAGATATCTTCGCCGCCACTTTCTTAAGTTTCTCGTCCAGATGCGGTTCGAGCCATCGAGCCACGTAGCGGGCGATTACATCGGTTTCGATATTCACTTTCGAGCCAGGCTTAAGAGACTTAAAGGTTGTCGCATCAAGCGTGTGGGGAATCAAGGCCACACTGAAGTGCAAACTTTCACCCTCTTTTGGAACCGGGCAATCAACAACGGTAAGCGACACTCCATCCACAGCCACAGAACCTTTGGGCACAAAATACGGTGCCAACTGGCCGGGCAATTCGAAGGTGATCAATTTTGAAAAGCCATCTTCTTCTATTTTAGAAACGGCAGCGATTGCATCGATATGACCGGTGACCAGATGCCCGCCCAGGCGATCATTTAGAGTGACCGCGCGCTCCAGATTCACTCCGTCCGCGACCTTTTTCTCGCCCAGCTTTGTGCGGCGCATGGTCTCCAGCACAGCTTCTACAGAAAATGAATCGGAATCGAAACTGACGACCGTCAGGCAAATGCCGTCCACAGAAATCGAATCGCCCAGATTGACGGGGTTGACGACCTTTTTGGCAGCGATGGTCAGACGACAGCCATCCGAGGTCTGAGTTATCTCTTTTATTTGACCGACTTCTTCGACAATTCCGGAAAACACAAAAATACCTCGCTTCGAGCAATTGGCATCGCCTTGCTGGCAACTGCCAAATTGTCCGTCCCGTGGACCTTTCACGTAAAGCCGTATGTGTCGAAGCGTAACGAGGGCACGGCGCAGGGGGAAAAACACCATATGCAAATTTGCCCCGCGGATATTTAATACCGACAAGCGGACGCAAGTCCTTCCCTCTCGCAACCTATCCTTAAGCCCCTGGACCCCCGGTTCAGTAGCTGAAATAAGGGACATGAAATGAGTACAGATAACGGCGCCTGGCGATCTACCGAGCAACAAGCTTGCCAACAAAATTCGGCAGAATGCAATTTCAAACCTGATTACGAACTCTCCACTCCTCGCGCTCAGCAATGGGCAGCCGACTCGCAAGTGCAGAGATCGAAACCTCTAGACGTCAACGAGAATGGCGAATACAAAGTCAAATGGGGCGACAGTCTGTCGACCATTGCCGAACGAGCACTGAAAGGCTCCGGCGCACCGTGCGACAAGGCTTCGCTTCAAGCCATGCAAGATGCCATTGTCGAAGCCAATCGCGACCGGTACAAGTCGCTGGACTGCAACAGAGATTATCTGAAAGAAGACTGGAGCCTGAAGATTCCAGGCGTAAGACAAGCGGAGCCGCCTATGAGGCAAGAGCCGCCGATCCGAGTGGAGCCGCTGCCAGAGCCACTTCCTGAGCCGCTTCCACCCGAGCCGCCAATGCGCAGGCCGCCGTGCCCACCGGAAAGAGATATCGTCCGACCTGACTATAGCGACTATCCGCCGCCCAGAATGGACTTCCCGGGCATAATCAACTATGGCGAGTTGAACATTTTTCTGAACGGCAGAAGACCGCATTTTCAGCGCGACTTCTATCAATTCAATGATGTCGATCAAGGAAGATTTTACAGACCATTGCCTTATCGTCCTGATTACGACTATCAGTATCAGGAGCCGCCCCGCGGCTGCAGCCCTTGCGAGCAACGACAGTTTCAACACAATCGCCGCATGCCGCAGGATCTGAGACGCAATCCTGTTTATCCTCGATATTGATCGCAAAGTCTGTCAAAGTCCCAAACTAAAACAAAGAAACGGCCGCATGGAGGGCTGTATCCCTGGCTGCGGCCGCATCTTAGTGCATTGGGTTTTGAAAAACTGATGATTGTCTTAGCTGCTTAAACTGGACAGAATCGAATCTACAGCGCGAGCTAAGCTGGACCCTTCCTCTCCAGGAGCAGAAATCATTTTTGCTGCCAGCCTCGCTTGTGTGGTGCCATGGCTCATTGCCACACCCAATCCGGCCCAGGCAAGCATCGTCACGTCGTTGTTGCTGTCGCCGAAAGCAAGAACTTCTTCCTGCTTGATGCCCAGGCGCTGGGTGAGATCTCTGAGACCGGAAGCTTTGTCCGCACCATGCAATGTGAATTCCAGATGATCAGGGTCGGTGATGACCGTGGTCAACTTGCCTTCAAACAAGTCCTTCATGCGGCGAAACTGAGTGCGAATCGCTTCTTCATCGCCCATCCAATTGACCTTTTCCGAGTGGGTGAAAACGTATTCTTCAACCGATTGGCATATATTAGGGCGGTCGAAGCAGGTTCTTCTAACGTACTCGGAAAGCCAGTATTCGGAATGGCAGAGATGCACGCCGCGCTCATCGTAGACCACCCAGGACAGTTCACTTTCCACTGCCTGCCGGACCAGGTGCAGCACTAACTCCTGTGAGATGAGGCGATTGCTTATTACTTCGCCAGTTTTGGGATCTTTGACCAGGGCGCCATGACAGGACAAAATCGGGCTTTCCAGCTCGAGTTCCTGGTGGAATCTGTGAATATCTTCGTGCTTACGACCGGAAGCCAGCACAACTTCAATATTGTTGGCGCGCAATTTAGCTATTGCTGCTTTATTTTCAGGGGAAATCCGGCGATCCGGATTGAGCAGAGTGCCGTCCAGGTCGATTGCCGCCAATCTATATATTGGTGAAATCTTCTTTCCCTCGCCAGTTGATGCTTTCTTATTACCGGTGCGTC
Source organism: Cyanobacteria bacterium PR.3.49 (assembly GCA_013997645.1). Taxonomy (GTDB): domain Bacteria; phylum Cyanobacteriota; class Vampirovibrionia; order Obscuribacterales; family Obscuribacteraceae; genus QKMZ01. The sequence goes on along the minus strand of PNKB01000015.1, from coordinate 30,267 downwards.
TATGTGCGGCTTTTTTGCCGGAAATCTTACCGGTTGAACCAGAGGCTTGGATTTGAAACATAAGACCACCTATAATTACAGCAAATACCAGCAAAAACCAGCACACTCCAGATGATACACGCACAAACCGGCAATGACAACCCTGAATCGATGGAAATTGCGGCACTGTAACCAAAATGCTCAATGACGAAAGAAAAAATCGCATCCTCGAAGCCCTCTCTCAAAAGGGGCGCGTACTCTCGCAAGAGCTGGTCAGCGATCTTAAAGTTTCGGAAGACACGATAAGACGTGACCTGAAAGACCTGGCCGAGGCAGGACTTTTGAAACGGGTTCATGGGGGTGCGCTGCCGGTTGGGAAAGTGACATTCCAATTCTCCAAACGCGAACAAGAGTCGCCGACTGAAAAAAATACGATCGCGCTGCGCGCGGCCTCATTCGTCAAAGACCGTCAGGTGATTTTCATTGATGGTGGAACGACTACAGCGCAAATAGCTGCCCATTTAAAACCCGATCTGGTGGCCACGTTCATCACCAATTGTCTGCCGACCGCCATGCGACTGTCCGAGTTGCCGAGACTGGATGTGCGCGTTCTGGGAGGGCATGTGGTGCCGGATCTCCTGCTCACCTTCGGTCCTGAGACTGTAAAAGAAATCTCCAGTATCCAGGCGGATCTTTGTTTAATCAGCACTGAATGTCTTGATCTCCAGTACGGAGCAACTGTTTCCAACTATGATGACTCTCTTGTAAAACGAGCGATGATCGAGCGTTCGGCAGAGTCTTATGTTCTAGCCGAAGGGCAGAAATTCAATCGAGTCTCACCATATAAGGTGGCAGACATAGACGCGGTCGGCACCATCGTCACTGATTCTTCAGTCGAAGAGAAGCACATCGAAGCCTTCCGCAAAAGCGGCGCATCGATTCTCATTGCTTAATCATCTCGTCTATCTAATATTGGCTCTATCTGTTGCCTGAAGACATGTCTCTGAAGTCGACAACAATCGGCCTTTTCTGCTCCGGATTCTGCGGATTGGCTGCCATACCCACTTTGAATACAAAACGGAAAGGCACCGGGTTGCCGGAAACAGATTCATCCGCAGAGTGAATGGCCACTACCCCTGTCACATCGAGAGGCACAAGACTCTTATCATCAGGCTCCCCCTGATTCACAGAATCTATGCGCACAGCCGACACCTGGCGCTGCGATTCAAGAGTTCTGGCTGTGGCTCTGAGATCTTCCAGAGTCTTCGGCAATTGCTCGCGCGATTTAAGCAGCGCCACTACAGGTGGTGCAAGCTCTCCAGGCACATTTCCGGTGGGCAGCAAAGCTCTGGTCGAATTTTCATAGCTGATGAAGCTAGTGTCCAGAATATGCTGGGTGACATTGCGCGCGAAAACATCCAGGTTGGTCTTCAATTCGCCCGATACCTGCTTCTGCGGATTGGGGCGGGTGACAAGCAAAAACGCATTGACCAAAAGACTGACCGCCAGGAATGCATGCACGCCATAGGTCCTAATTACTTGTTCAGGACTGACTCTTCTAATTCTCCAATACATTAATCGAACTCCACTTTTCCGAGGACCCAGTTACGGTCAGAGCGATAGAGCGTTAACACGCAGGCGGTGTCACTTGTGGATGGGCCGCTTGTTGCAGCTGTGGAACTGCCATCTTTCTTATCCGGTGCGCCGAGAGCATCGACTAATTTTGTCAGTGTCTGCTTGGCCTTTACTCTTACTTTGGCTTCGTTATCCGATCTGTTGAGCACCGAGACATTGGTTATCTCTACTTTAGAAGATACCTGTCCCGGCCAGCTCCAGTCGAAGACCTCCTCAGCTTCAGCCGTTGCCGCTTCCGTTATGCGCATGTTGGAGACGTATTGCAGACCCACCCATACAATGATCAAAAGCAGGCAGAAGATAACGAATATTTTGTTCGGACGAAAGAGCTTCTCCATTCAGTTCCTTTCCACATGCCGTATGCTGACGAGTTCTAAAAGTGGTCAAAAGAAGAACCCGTATGCATCTGCGGCTTCAACCGTCGTGCTGCAATCCGAGATAATACACGGATTGGCGGCACGCGTCGGTGTCGCTCAAATTTGGATTCTTGAGTTTTACCTCCTTGATCATTTCATCTCTTCTCGGGATGTCGCGAATCGGCTCTGATGTGCAGATCCAGTAGTCCATCGGGCTCGGCACCAGTCGAATCGTTCCGTGCACAGAACCTACGATAAGCAGGAGCTGTGAATCCTTTCTCTTCTCCTCGTCCTTGGAAAAATTTTCAATTGCTGCAATTTCGGCATCGCTCAATCGCAATGCTTCTTTCAGCATCTTCAAATCGGAAGCATCCTGTCGCAAGATCAGCTTCATGTGTGAGTTTTTCACTACAGAGTCCGCTTGCTCGGCCTGTTTGAAAAAGTCTTTCAATTGCTGCGTGATGGAAACCAGCATCATACCGTAGTGACGAGCCCGTCTCGAAAGGTCATCCAGCAAGCGAGCTCCGGCTTTGAATCGCATCAGAGTGGCGGCTTCGTCGATTACCGCTGCGAATCGAATGCGGCGCAATTTGCACTCAGCGGCTCGGCGTCTGATGAATTCCGCAAGCATGTAAACGGCGATTCTTTCCAATCTCGGTTCGTTCACTTCTCTGGTATCAAATACGATGAACAGTTTTTCAGTGTCGATATTGGTATAACCGTCTACAAGACCGCCGAATGCGCCTGCGCGCGTGAAGAGTGAAAGACCGCGAGCAAACGCCTGCAGGCGATCGCGTTGCAGAGGATCAACTTCGTCCGCTGCCGCTTGCGCAGTGACACGCGCCAGATCCGACATAGTCGGCACGGTTTCTCTGAACTGGGCGTCCATATAAGCAACGCGAATCAAACCGTCGAGAAGCGACTTTTCTTCCACGTTCATTTCTTCCCGCCCTTCCGGTGCCAGCATCAAGTCGAGCAACGACAGCAATGTCGACACTTTGTCGGGGGACGGCTCACCAGGCTTGTCTTCAGGGCCCAGATCAAACGGGTTGAGAATATATCCAGAGTTGGGACCGAGGTCGACATAGGCGCACATTTCCGGGCCAAGCAATTTGGTAATGAAACGATAGGCACCATTTTTGTCGACTGTTTTATCAATGAGCACAAAGCGCGTGCCGAGAGGCAGCAGGCGCAAGATCATCATGGATACGGCGAAAGATTTACCGGCCCCCGTTGTTCCTACGACAAACATGTTGTTTGCGTCTTTGCCCTGACCTCTGAAAAAAGGATTAAGCAAAACCGGTTCGCGAGAGGCACTGGCAAAACCGAAAGGCACACCATCAGGGGTTCCGCATGTAGCTGTGAAAAACGGCCAAAAGGTTCCGACGACAGGCGACATAATGCGGTGAATGATCGCCAGTTTGTCCACACCCACAACCAGAGTCGACTGCCAGGCATCCAGCTGCAGCATTTGAGCCCGATCGAGCAACGCACCGCGGTTTTTGAACACGCGTCTTACTTCGTCCATATTGGACGCCAGTTGCTCTGGAGTAGCTGCCAGAGCGCGGATGTATAAGCTGGTGTCAAAAGCTTTATTGGAGGACCGCAAGAAGTCCTGAATTGCCGTCGCCGCCGAACGCGTTTCTTCAATGCCCTCAAGATCGGGGCTGGCCAGCTGTGTGGAAGTAACTCGACCGAAGTGGTGTTTCCATTTCAGGTCTGAACGCACTTTGTCCTGATTGCAGCAATGAACGAAAAGCGAGAGTTGATACTCGACAGAAAGAGTAAGCAAATCAACCAGCCAACCCATCCATGTTTCGTGCGGCAATTGTTCCAAATATTGCGTGCCGATATATTTTCCATCAAGCCAGATGGACTCGTCGGAAACTTTAAGAGCGGAACCGGCTAAACATGAGGATTCCGAAACATCCGGGCGGGACGGTGGCGCCTCGGGATCTCTTTCGGACAGGCTGGGATTCAAATCCGAATAAATCAGATTGCGCACCTGCCTTCTGTTCAAAATTTGCGGGCGCAATTGCGAGACGCGCAGCTGTTCGTATGCTGTGCGGGTGAAACGATCGAGTATAGCGACGTATTCTTCGTGTTTCTGAATAGAACGCTTGCCGCTCCAACCGGTGGTGCCTTTTGCGTCGGGTGGCTGATAGCTGATGGCTATATAGAACTCGCGCTGCGGAACGAAGCTGACGTCCTGCTGTCGGCGGAACCATTTATCAGTGTAGTCTGCGTACCATTTCAAATAATCATTATCGGTCTTGATCAAAGTCTGATAGCGCGAGAGATACTCGTCGACCGGCAAGTTGCGCGACTTGATGATGACTTGAATGTCGGATTCGCATGAATTGACGAAATTGGTGAATTGCCTGGCCATCGCTTCGCGATCGACTTCATCGAAAAGCAAGGCGTTGATACCCTTACAGCTGATGTACTTGCGCATGCTGCCGTCGGCCAGCACAACCAGACCTTCGTCTTCATCGTCGCCGGGAATTGCATAGAGATAGCAAACATCTTTCCAGCTCGACTCCGGTCGTGCGTCTTTAGGCGGACCGTCATCGTCTTGCTGATCGTTTTCAGAAGTCTCGCTGCCAAAAGGCAGCATGTCCCGCACTGCTCCAGGCAGCGAATTATAGAAACCGGCCATGACATTTTGAATAGAAGGCTGGGGCGTAGTGCGCAAAAGCCGCCCGGCAGGCTCGCTTTTGGACGGCATTTGAATGTCGTCGTTGTAATCGTCGCCATCGGCTGAATAGCCGCCTGATCGACCTCTAGTTCCCGGACCGCCCCCTGAGTCACGACCGCCGCCGCGCCCTCCACCCCCGCCAGGGGGTCCGGGACGTTTTCTTCCTCTCGATGCGGCGTAGCTTTGTGCCATTGAGTTTCCTGTCGTGGGTTTCCTGTGTTAGCGCTCTTCTAATCGCGCTTTCTGCCTAGTCATCGTCGTCAAAATCGTCGATGGACGAGGAGGTAGTATTCTCTGCTTTTACATAGAAGCTTTCTTTAGTTTTTTTAACCTCAATTATATTCCCGTCCGGGTAAATCGGAGCAGGTTCCGTTCGAGAAACATAAAGATTGGGCGCCAATCCCAATCGATAGGTAAGGATATTTTTCCACCAGGTGAAAGGCTTCAGTCGAGTGCCCATAACGACGGCAACGGCGCCGCACATCCAGATGATAAAAAACCAGACGCCGATTGGGAAATTGTGGAATTTCCAATCGCCCGGAAAGCGACCAGCCAGAATCAAGCCGGAAACCACCCAGACGGAGAGCAATATCAGCTGCCGCGGTTCGAAACCGAACACCTTGAGCGGCTTGTTGAGAATAATCACTCGTTGTACGTAGCCCAAAAAACAATCTCCTTAAATGCTGCAATCAGGAAAGGGGTGGGGCGCCCGGCGGTGGCGTGGTCGGAGGTCCGCCGGTCTTTGGCGGTCCGCCTTTGTTGGCTCCCGGAGGGCCTTTAGAGGGTGGATTGCTGCCGGTGCCGGGCGGTAAGACAGCCGGAGGCGGACTGACTGCAGGCAAACCCTGGGCAGAAACTGATGGTGCGGCCGAAGGCATACCCGAAGCTGAGTTTGCGGGTTGGAAACCGGGCGGACCGCCGGCTTTTGGTCCGGGTGCGGCAACAGGCTGTGCGGGCGTGCGGTAAACCTGGGAAGCGCCGCCTTCTTGAGCCGCATCCGCTTCGAATGGTATGGATTCGGTGCTGCCCCCCTCGCAAAGACGCATAAGCTTTCTGGCCATGAAAGCAAAGCGAGCCGACAAGCGACCGATACACATGCGGAAATGCTCACGCGCTCCTTCCAGATCTCCGGAGCGCCGCATCAATTCACCGATTAAATACTCGGTTTCGCCGCGCAGGTTTTGCGGACAAGTGCTGTCCGTAAGCGAACGCTTGTAAGACTCCACAGCCAGGCGGCGATATTCGCGGGCCTGTGGAAATGCTTTGCTGTCGTCCGCGCACCAGGCTGCATGCGTATAAAAAATCGCCGCCTGATATGAATTGACACTGGCAGCATCGCGTTCTTTTGCAAGAGCAGCCTGCCTGTACTGCATATGAGCACTGCCGCCGGCCTGGGCCAGAACCGGAGTGCTCTGAGCAGGTGGAAACGCTGTCGACCAATCGGCTCGGCCGCATGAAGGGCAGGTGACGATGGCGTATTGTTCCATCATCGGACAATAGCCACGGTACTCCTGACGCAATTCGGAGTTCCGATAACCTATGTCAATGTAAGTCGGCAATTGGCGCGAAACAAAGGAAGTTCCGCACTGGACGCACCTGACTCCAACTTCAGCTAACAACATGTCCATGGACTCTGACCACCATCTTCTATATTAATACCCGCAGGAAGAGAGAACCCCTCCTCCTGCGGCTTTCAATCTGCTCTATTGAATTTGCAACGTCTTGAAACCCTGGTCAAACAGGTTCCGGTCTTTCTCTATCCTATAATTTTCCGTTTTTTTCCGCTGCTTCCTCACTGGTCTAATCGGGGAGCCGCGTGCCGACTCCCCGCCGGAAATCAAATTACCTCTTGTCGTAAATAGGATTGCCGTATTCGTCGTAGTCAATTATTTTGCGATTGTCTTTCTTTTTGACCGAACCGCCTCCTTTGCGCATCATGTCCTGCAGCGATTGAGCTGGTCCTTGCTGACCGCGATTCATGCGGTTGCTTATATTCGACCACTGCTGCCAGATGGCGGCTCCTACACCAGCGGCGGTGATGGCCTTGCCGGCATTGCCGGTCAAAGGATTGCCTTCTTTTCGCTGTGCGTCCATGATGGCGCCATTGGCCACATCGATATGGGCATGGTCGGGCCCGATTTGAGCCTGAATATGGCCGTGTCCGACTTCAATGTGTCCATGACCGTAACCGGCATCGGCGCGGTACTCAATTGCGTCCTGTCTCCAGGAAGGGTTGGCGAATGGATCGTAGCCTCTGGTCACCTGAGTCGGATCCGTCGAGGCATGAGTGCCTGCGGTCCAGCCTCCATCCGGTAATCTGAGCGCCACTTGCTCGCCAGTTCCGGCGTATGTCCAACCTTGGCCGCGTTGATACTCGACCGGTCTTTCAGAGCCGGCCAGCTCGAAGCGGCGGTTGTTCAGATCGTATTCGATCTGGCGTCCGGTGCCGTCGGCATAGAAGCCGCCACCGACCTGAGTTACAGGTATGCCGTTGTAGCCCGCGTTGGGATTGTTTTGCACTTCCCAACGGCCTTGCTGCGTATCGAAGACGACTTGCGGCGTGCGAGTCGGATCATTCGGCGCAATCGACGCAGTCGAAATCAATTGACCGTTGGTGAAGGCCACTCCGGCTCCTTGATCGACTGCTCTCCATGAACCGCCGCTCGAGTCGAGCTGGCGCACTTCGCCATTGGAGGCGAAGGCGTAATAGCCGCGACCGCCCGGATCCGACACTACAGGAACGTCCGTGGTCCTGCCGGATGGTCCCAAGACTTCCAGGCGTTTGTCGTTGAAGTCGTAAGCTACGCGGCCGCCTGATTCAGGAGCGACCCATTGCTGACTTCTCGAGTCGTATTGAACGGCTTGATTGGTGCCGGCAATTTCCCAGCGGTTGTCGCGCTGGTCGAACTGGATCATGCCGTTTGTCGAAGCGGCAGTGATTGCACCGCTTCCGTCGACACGAATCGGCGACGTAGCCGGATCGATCGACCTCCACTGGCTGTCCGAGCCCAATTGAGTGACCATGCCGTTGGCAGCCACAGAATACCATCCGGAACCACCCGGATCTCTGTAGGCCGGCACATTGGTTCCGGCTTGCTCGAAGCGGTTTTGCTGGGCATCCCAGACGACCCCACCGCGGCTGTCGGCGGCCACCCACTGACCGCTCGGTCCTTGCATGACTGGTGTATCCGTACCGCGCACTTCCCATCTGGCTCCCGATGCGTTTTGCGTATCCAGGAAGACGGTGCCGCCGGTGTTGGCTGCCACGAACGAACCGGTTGCATCGCGTGCGACTGCGACGTTCGATCCATACATTTCCAGACTTCTGGTAGCTGGATCGAGCACGACCTGACCGCCGGTGCCGGCGGCCACCCAGTTACCTGATGCCGAATCGCGGGCCATGGCGATATTGGTGTCGACATATTGGCCTTGAGCATTCTGCTGACGCAATTCCCACTGACCGGCTTGTTGATCGAAGAAGACAGACCCGCCCGAACCCTGGGCGACGTAAGCTCCGTTCGAATAGCTGACCGGCGAGTCTGCACCGGCTGGCGACCAGGTTGCCGAACCGCTGGAGGCCGGCGACAGCACTTGCACTGCACCATCGGCGGAGGCAGCGTACCATCTTCCGGTCCCGTTGGGATCCACAACTGCCGCGGCACCCTGACTTGTCTCGAAGCGCATGTCTTGCTTGTCGAAGCGAATCTGCCCGGCAGTGTCTGCAGCGACCCAACCGTTGCTCGCTCTGTCGAAAGAGACCGGCGCATTAGCGCCCGCTACTTCATAACGTCCCTGGGTGGCGTCAAAAACTACTCGGCCTCCAGTGCCGTCGACTGACCACTGACCACCCGAGTAGGTGACCCCTTCGCTGCTGCCGGTAGCGTTGAAGCGTCCCGACTCGACCGAATAGGCGACCTGTCCGGAGGAGCCTTGGGCATACCATTGATTGCTGCCGCGATCGAATTGTACGCCGACATCGGCGTTGCGAGCCTCGAATCGGCCTTGCATTTGATCGAATACGACATTGCCGTTGGTGCCTTGAGCGATCACTTCACCATTGCGCAATTCCATCGGTGCACTGGCATCGCGAGCCCAAGATGCTTGTCCGGCGGCTCCGCCGGCAAAACGCTCGATGCCCTGACCGTCCGGAGCGACGCGGAACCATTGACCGGATCCGCCCGGATCGGACATGACGACTCCGCCGGTGCTGGCGTCCTGGAAGCGGTTTTGCTGCGCATCCCAGACGACATTGCCGCCCGTGCCGGCCGCCGTGAAGCCGCCATTGGCATAATCGACTTTTGCACCGGTGCCGGCAACTTCGAATTGCCTGTCGTTGATGTCGTAGACGATGCCACCGCCGGTAGAACCATTGGCGTCCCTGGCCATCCACTGTCCGGTACCAGAATCGAAACCGACTCCTGCACCATCAGCGGTGCGGTAGACACCCGAAGTCGAATCAAAAGAGATAAGCGGCTTACCGTCGCTGCCTGCAAAGATATTGCCCTGGGTGTCGCTGGCGGCAAATCTGCCGGTGCCCGGGTCGTAGGCAGCAATCTGCGTGTAGTCACCGGTGGCGGCATTGCGAGCATACATCATATCGGCGGCCTGCACGGCTGCCCCGCAAATAGGATCGCCGTTGCGCAGAGCCGCTTCGCGTACAGAATCGTCAAGGCCGGCTCTGGCCATGACGGCTGTTTGCGCTCCCTCGTCTCCTCTGGCCGCGTTGATGAGCGTGCCCGCATCCACTCCTGTGCGTCCTTCCAATTGGGCAATGGCCTGCCTGTCACCGGCTTCGGCACGAGCCATAAGCTGTCCGGCAGCTCCTGCCGATCCGGCCGCTCCGACAACTGCTGCTGCCGTCATCATCGCTGTGGGATCGCCGCGCAGAGCGTCGTTGAGTGTCTGTCCGCTCAAACCAGTCGCTGCCTGCAGTCGCGCTGCAGCGGCCGCATCGCCGCCCATCGCCTTGTCCAGATCTCCCGGCTGGGTGCGTGCAAGAGCCTCCATGACCGCTGTGGCTGCCGGGTGCCCCATGTCGTCCTGGCGTTTGAGTTCTTGGAAGGCCTGGCTGCGTTCTGCCGAAGGCGGCATGCCGTTGGCTCCCAGAGCGGCAAGAGCTGCCGCTTCGGTGGCATCGCCGGCACCGCCGCGCATGCCCATATTGGTGCGCTCTTGTGGCGGCAAGCCCGGGTCTACACCAGGACCGCTCAAGCTGCGCGGCAAACCGGTTGCCGGATCGATATCTCCACCTCTGGGAATAAGGGCTCCGGTGGAAAGATCTCCTCCTGTGCCCAGAGAAGGCGAAAGGGCGAGCGATCCTCCCGGACCAGCCAAAGTTCCTTGATCGGCTCCCGATCCAGGGCCGCTGACCGATCCCCTTGAACCCGGTCCACTGGTGCTGCTGCCGGGCGTACCCTGACCACCTGTACCGCCGGCACCACCTGTGCCACCAGCACCGCCTCTGCTGGCGCCACCGCCACCGCCACCACCTTGCATGGCTTCCTGCATCTTGCCTGCAGCAGCGGCCCCGCCTTCTGCCACCAGACCGGCGAAGTCGAATGCTTTCTTGACCGACAAGTTGGCCAGAGTATTCAAGGCCGTAACGATAATGGAACCGTCGTCTCCGACCCCCTTAAAGCAAGCAAGAAGGAGAACCGTCGTATTCCAGAACAAACTCCAGAAGCAGATAGTTATTACACCTTCGATCCAGCTCTTGAGCGCGCCGCGCATCGGTCCGACCGGCCAGACCCACAAGGCGGCGGCAATCGGTCCCATGCACCAGAGGTAATACAAATAGGCCATCTGGAAAGCACTCATGATGTTCCAGGCGGCAGTCAGACCGGTATTGGTCAAACCTTTTGCCAGTCGGTTGAAATTTTTCGCCTGCACGAAATTTTCATCCGGAACGCGTGTGTTATCAACTCCCAAGCAGGGGTCATACTCACGCACGGTCGAGTTCAAGCCTTCAAAGGAAGACCATACGGAAGGTCCTCGGCTGACCGGAGTTTCCTCCTCGTGAATGGCGTTTTCGCGGCGGTTGGCAGGGTTTATTGCCAGAGCGCGTTTTTCGTGGCAGATTGCATCTTCGTACATGTCGGTGCCGAAGATACGCCTGTATTCATCGGCGATAGTAAAGGTAATCGAGTTGGAGACGTCAATACCGTAGTTAATTACGAGGAATGTTGCCGGAATGAGAAATATGGCAATGATCGAACGGGTAATGCCTTCGATCGGACTGTCAGCCTGGGCCCAGGAAGGAGAGCCTTGAGCAACGATTGCTTTAACCTGGGCGAGCACGGCACCGGGCAAGAGCAAAAGAAGCGCCATCGGAATAAAGAGCTGATCGCGCAGTCTGTGCCAAACGTTCCCTTGCTCGGCAGTAAAGTTGACCAGATACTTCTTACTGAAATCGATGGCACTAATGGCCTGGTTGGTCGCCATGTTGTTGGCCGAGTTCGCCGCCGCCGTCGATTGCAGCCCGCCCAAAGTATTGGCCGCCCACATAAAGCGCTCGGGGTTAGCCAATTGCTCGAGCATGATGTTCTGGTTATAGCGCTGGATCAACTGAAACTGCGTATCAGACACAGGATAACCAAAGGTTTTCAATTCGTTTTTGTTGATGGCTTCATCGCGCTTGGTCGGAACCGTAGACGGAATGCCTGGAGGCACCGGCACTGGCCAGGCAAACGTAGGTCCTGACTGAGTTTTAACAGTACCGGGTCCAACCGATTCTTTCGGTCCTCGACCATCTTGTCCCATGGCCGCTTGCAGTGCACCCCTGAAATTACCATTGGCAAGATTGCGAATACCATTAGTGATTCTGGCCCTTCCGGTTGAGGCACCGCGTTCAACAAGAACGTCCGCGCCACCAAATTCGGAGGCAGCATATTCCTTTGCGTTTTTCATCCGGTAATAGAAATGGCGCATATTGAGCGCGGCGGAGCCGGGGTTGGCGTCACGCGGATCGCCCTGTCCGCCGCCGGCGCCGCCACCCGGCGGGTTTTGCGCATCGACAGCCAGGGGCACGAATCCGACAAGAAGCAGCACGAGCGTTAATCGCGCTATAAACGTTGTTGCCGTTTTTCTTCTTCCACTCATATGAGATCCATCCTTGCGTTCTTTGTAAATCTTTCGGGAGTTTCACTGCTGCCGGTGATCACTCCTAGGCGGTATCGGTACCGTCATCAACGGGAGGCCGTCTGCGCTGGCCGCCCTCATCGTCATCGCCACCACCGGGGAAGAAGCCTGAGCCTCCCGGATCGAGTGCTGCGACGATTTGCTGCGGACTGTTTTGCCGCATGAAGTCCTGGATTTGCTGTTCGGGCATACCAGCACTGCGCAAGCCGCTGGCGATGGTCTGCACATTGCCTTGAGCTGCTGCCACGTAGTCGGCAATCTGCACACCCGGATTGGCTCTGGAGCCGGTTTCCGATGCATCGGACGGAGTCGCGGTCGGACCTCTGTCAAGTCCTGTACCGGTGCCAGGTCCTGTGCCCGTGCCCAATCCGGCCGTGGTAGCGCTTGCTGCCATATCGGATGGAGGCAGAATGGCGTTGGCCGCTATCATCTGACTGAGATTCGGATTGACTGTGAGGTTGTTGTCGGCCGCGGTCATGGGCGGACTGGCACCACCACCGGTAGTGTCGGCACCTCCGCCAGCCGATCGACTGCCTCCGCCTTGAATGCCGAGGAAGTCTCCGTCGCCTCTGCCGCGAGTGTTGACGTCCCTAAACGTGGAAAGTCCTGCTCCTGTTTGATTGATCGCCTGCATGGCTTCTTGCTTCATTTCAGGAGACATATTGGAGTTTTGCACTTGCTGGGCCATGGACTGCAGCAAGCCACCGCCGCCGCCAGTCTGACCGCCGCCACCGGCACCACCGCCGCCGCCGCCACCGCCGCCACCGCCACCGCCGCCTCCGGCGTTGGCAACTTTTTCCACTTTCTCGAGAGCCGCTGCCGGATCGAATTTGAAGGGACTAAAAGGCACGTGCAACATCAAGCCGAGCAGGCAGGTGAAGACAGCCACTTCCCATTGCAGATTGGTAGCCACTCTCGATTGCGAGACATAAATCAAGCGTTGAGTCATGATGGCGAGAATAACCATCCAGTAAAAACGCCAGAGGGCGAGCGAAATTACGGCTTCTATCCAGTTGCCGAAAACTCCTCTGAAAAGCCTCTGTTTACCTTCGTTCTGCAAATCAGGCCAGGCATAGAATGCCGCAGCCAGAGGACCAAGCAAAAATAGATAGCACATGAAGACAAGCTGGAAGCCGGTCAATATGATGAGCGACTGGGACATAAACCACATCATCCAGTTGAAAGCCATTTCCAACATTGACGACAACCAGGAATTACGCTCTTCCATGGTGACGGTTTCCGGAACGTTTCCGCCCAAACCTTCACCGTATCCGAATTGCTCCATCACGAATTGCAGAATGGCCCCGAAGATATCTCCGGACAGCAATCTGTCCCAGGCGCTCTGCCCCTGGGCGTTCGGTTCTTCCGGAGGCAAAATCGCGTTGTCGAAATTAGTGCGCGGATTATTGTTGTATGAAAGTTGGTGAGTCCACTCTTTCACCCGCTCAATGTTCACCCACGGATCGTAGACGCTGTAAGCCATTGAATTGCCCACGTCGATGGCATAGCTGACGATCAACTGGGTGGCAGGAATCAGGAAAACCGCCACGAACGAGCGCAGCAATCCGTCGAAGGGACTTTGCGCTTCTTGCGCCTTGAGCGCAAAACCGCCTGCGACCAGCGATTTGACCTGTGTGATAACGGCGCCGGGCAAGAGGAAAAGAATCGCCAGGGGCACATAGACCCGGTGATACATGATTTGCACTTGCTTGACCGCATCTGAAACTTGACGGTAATAAGAGCCGATATTTGGCCCCGTGCCTGATGCTTCGTTAGCCAGATTGATCAAAGAATTGGTTGAGTCACCCTGGATAATCCGGGCGGCCGCATTATCGAAGGCGCTTTCGGCAACACCGGCAAGACTGTTGGCAGCAGAACCGTTCATCATCTGACCGGTAGTGCTGGCAGCCCACATGAAGCGTTCCGGATCGGAAAGCAATTCGAGCATGCGGTTATTGTTTTCTCTGTCGATTATTTGAAATTGCGTATCCGAAATCGGCAAACCAAATGTCGTGATCCGACCGGTGCCAGGCGGGTTGTAACCGGTTGCCTTTTCGAAGATCGCTTCGTCTCTGGAAGTCTTGACCTTGTCCATTGCTTCCATTTTGGGCTGGACATAGCAAGGAACTCCGTAAGCCGTGTATTTGGGAAATTTCCAGGCTTCTGCGTCCTGCAAGAACCAGCCGACCGGGCTGCCGCACGGAACAAAGCAAGAGTCGTAGGCAAGCACTTTAGTTTGCGTGTTCGAATCTGCCGTTTGCTTCAGATTTGATTGGCCGGCATCGGGCTGTCTGGCCGAACGCCCGTCGGTTTCGAATTCATTGCGCTTTTCAGGTGTGGTCTGTCTTCTGCCCGGAGTTGCCCGCGGTGCAGGATCGTCTACAGGCTCGAGCCGATCATAGCGACGGTTGAGTTCCAGCCACTTGTAACGCAAGCAAGCCATATCTCGAATGGTTTGCGCCGTCGAGTTATTGGAGTCGTCCATCGTGCCTTGGGCATTGTTGAAGAACTGGCCGTCGCTGGCTTGAGAGAAAGCCGGAATGACGGGCAAGACGAACAATGCAGCGGCCGCCACCACGAGGGTTGCGATTCGCCAATTGAAGGGCGTGCACAAATGATTGAACGACATCTTATTCATCTAAAACTACCTGATTGAGCGTCGGTCTAGTAATTTCACGCGGTCTAGAATCTGTCTAACGCTGCTCGGGCTGTGGATTTCTTAGCGCTTCATGTGAATGCTCCGTTGTCCGTCCGAGAGAGAAATGGTTAACCTGTCATTCCAGGGTCTACCGAAAATCGTGATGGTGCCTTTGACTTCTCCGTTAGGAGCTATGCTGGTCGAGTCGAATTCGGCACGCATCGCTGCTTCCGAAAGCTTCTGATTGCCCTCTTGGACTGAGATGTCCTCCGGGCTGAAGCTGAAAGCGTTGTCCGATGAATTTCGGATAGAAACGTTGAGCACGCTCTTGCGCGCGCTTATGTTCTTGCCTTTCAATTCGAACAAGATGCCGTCTGATGCTGCCGGTGCTTCTGCCTTTTCACCGGCGCTGTCACGGTCACCTTTGGCTGGAGCCGGCTCGAGGTCGCCTGCTGCGACTTCTTTGCCGCCTTTTTTAGCTTGCGCTACAGTCTTTTCTTTCGGTTGCTTGTCTTTGCTCTTGGCTGATTTCTCTGCCTTTTCAGCCTTCTCTTGTTTTTTCGCATCTGCCTTTGCGGCTTTTGGACTTTCTTGCGGCGGTGGAGGCTGCTCTTCTTTATTCTTTTTGTTGAAACCTAAGAAACCGAGCACGTTGAATCCACCTTGCGGTTCTGCCTCAGGCGTCGGAGCCGCCTGCGCCAGGGACTCGATGCTGGGAGCGACTCCGGAAACCTTCTGAATTATGGCTCGGGCAGCGGCTGCGCCGGAAACAGCAGAGAGCTCCATCTGGGCAGAACGCATATCTTCTTTGGAAGAATCAGCTTCGCTCTGTGCTTGCGATAGATCGGCAGCGGCTCTTTGCTGCTCGGCATGAGTGGAAGCTACTTCGACTTCCTGCTTTCTTGCCGCTACTGTCTGCTGGGCCAGAGCAAATCGATTATATGAATACAGGTAGCGGTAATAGCTCTGCACCATCTCGCTTTGCGTTTTTCTCAACTGACCTTGCACGCGTTTGTCAACAAAAACAGGCTTGAATACTGCATCTACCTGTCTTTGCCCGACGCTGAAAGAACCTTTGGTCACTTCTGCGGGCAATCCGACATCGATTTTGTTGAGTGCGGCTGCGATGTTGGGGTCTTTGGCTGACCATCCACCTAATTGGGAAGAGGTAATTGCGCCTTTCCAGAGCACGCGCAAATCGTCCCTTTGCTTGTAGGGCGAACGTGCTTCCATGCCGGTCGGAGTGATCGGAACAAAATTAGCGAATTTCTTGGCTTTCTCCTGCGCTCTGCCGTCGTCCTCTCCTTCTTCACCCCTGGGGCGTGATTTGCCGGAGCCGAACAAAGCCGGTCTTTGCGGAGCGCCGTCTCCTTGAGGCTGAGCCTGCTGAGGATAAGGAATGCCGTACGGATTCATGTAAGGATTGGCATAAGGATTGCCGTAGGGATTGGCATACGGGTTGCCGTAAGGATTGGCATAAGGATTTCCCGGATCACCTGGCGGTGCGCTGGCTACGGTCGTTTGTGCTGCAGTCGAGAGCGTCACTGCCGGTGGTGGCGGCACCAGACCGCCGCCCAGAGAGCCTGTGGCCGGCGGCGAAGGAACGCTGTTATAACCGCCATAGCTGGCCGTCGCCGGCGGCGTGCCGCCAGGCGAGGACTGAGGGACAGCTCCCGATGTGGAAGGTGTGTATGCACCAGAGTCGGCCGCCGTCACGCTCATGCCGGCGCCGGCTGTGGCAACTTCCTCAGCCGGCGGGGCAATTGGTTCCATTGAGACTTTCGGCAGGATACGTCCTGTGCCGTCCATCTCATTCATTTGCTGATTCATTTGCTGCTGTGCAAGAGCAGCTTGCTGCATCTTTGCGGCATCTTCCTGACGCAGGCGTTCCACCATGGTGGGATCCGCTTTTGGTCTGAAAGAAGATAGAATGCCCTGCCCCTGTACATTTCCACCACCCGCATTGGCAGCCTGTGCATCACCGGCCGACTCCTGTCTGGCGCAGCCAGTCAGAGCCAACGCCAGGGCAAGCGCTGCAAATTTCGAAATTGTGGGTGTGTGTTGCATAGGGGTGGTCGCACTTCCGTGCCGGGTCTGGTGTTTTAGTTTTTCCTGAGTAGACTGCCTCGTACCGACGTGTCCGTGCGAGACGAAGCGCCGCCGAATCCGGCGCCCGAACCGTTGCCGTATCCGCCGCTGTAAGACGAGACGGCCGGTCCTGTGTAATTACCGTTGGACGGCCCTCTCGTCGGCGCCATGCCGCGAGCCGGTCCGGCCGATGCGCCCTGGGACTTGGGCGGGGTCATCATTTTGCCCATCAGGCGATTGGTATTGGTACCGTCTGCCAGAGGTCCTCTCGGTCCCATGCCGCGGGCCGGAATATTCGAGGGTCCGAATCCGGTCTTTGGCAAAGCTCCTGCACCGGGAATCATGCCGTTGGAAGTCCTGGGCTGCACCACCGGTCCGCCCATCTGCATGGGCGCGCCGCCTGCTCCGCCGCCAGGTCCTCCACCCTGCAGTGCTCCGGCGCCACCGCCGCCGCCGCCACCATAGCCTTGCGGTCCGGGCGGCAATTCGATCTGCTGTTGCGGTGCCGGAGCTTCACGGAAATCTTTGATGATTGGCCGCTCGTCCAGAATTTGCATTTGTCTGGGCGCGCTGTAAAAGGTGGTTTTATCCAACTTCTTTTGATCGATTTTGAAACCTTGAGCCATTGACGGTGCTGCGCATACAGCCACGGAGGCTGTAGCCGCTACTATCAAACTCATTGTTTTTACTAACTTAGCCATGATGCGAACTCCTTCCCCGAGCCATTTGGCGATTGATACGAACCTGTCGTTCTTGTCGCCGAATTAGTATCTGAAAAACTAGAACAAACTTATCCCTGTAAAACGCCGAGAGGCCGAATTGATCGGCGACACGACGCGGCGTCCGATTTGCTTCATTTTTCGTCCTGCTTTGCTCGGACGCTTTGCCGAGCTTCCTGAGAAATCATCCTCAGGCAATGAGAGGTCTTGTGTTGTCGATTGATTGATCACCACCGGCTGTGGCGCATCCGGAGCCAGTGTGCCGTCGTCGCGGTCATTCAGTTTGGGCTCTTTGCCCAGAGACTTAAGAGCACCTGCAGGGCTGGGCGGACCGCCCAGTCCGGGGACTCCACCGCCTTCTGCGCCGCCGGTCATGATCTGATCGGAGACTTTCTTATGTGGAGGCGCTACTTCATTGCACTTGTAATAACCGGATTTGTGGTTTTTCGGAATGAAAGCACCGGCTTCATACTGCTGGTAGCCCTGGCTCTTCTTCAGCATTCTGGGTGGTCCGTCGTTGCCGCCGCCACCACCTGACGAACCGCCACCGGCCCATGAGCCGCCGCCACCGCCGCCACCACCGGCACCGCCCCAGCTGCCCATTGCGATCGGCAAATCAAGCCGTTCGGGCAAAACTGGAAAACCCGCAGGCGGGACTGGCTCGTCTGCGGCAATCGGTTCGATTGATGGGTCGGGCTTTCTGGGCTTCGGCTTGGGCCTATACATGTAGCCACCACCAGATCCTCCGGTTGTGGCGAATCTAGTCACCGGCGGAGGCGGCGGCGGATGCCGCTCCGACTGAGCGGCTTTGTCGTACTGGTTATCACCAGGCTTGTGAACGTACTTGCCCATATTCGTCTGCGGAAGTTGAGCAGAAGCCATGGGAATCGTCATTCCCATAACCATGATTGCTGCCAATAGCGGCGCACGCTTCGTCATAACAAAACATCCCTCCCAAGGGACATCCCACATATTCCTGTGGGGACCGTCAGCACATGCCTCTTTTGCCTAGTAAAAAACGCCACGTAACTAAAAAGAGAAACCTAAATATCTAAGAGTATCTAGAGGCTATATATGTGTTCTTGGCTTCAGTCTAACAGAATAAACGCAAATTAATCTCCCCTGCGAAAAATGGGCGGAAAGGGCAAAAAATGCCTGCGAAATGACTAATTTTTAATGGTTTGGGGCACCATTGTCAATAAGAAACTTCGCTGGGCAGGGTAAAAGTGTTGTCTGGACTACACTTTTTGCCGACTCAGGGTAAAAGCTCTTGCCAACCCCAAGAATTGGTGCCAAATATACAACCACCGCTAGAATCAAAACCAGAACAAAATTCAGGTAATAATGCGCTCTTAAAAGCGCAAGTGAAAATCCCAGTTATCAGCCGGTTTTAGTAACTATTTACCAGTGTCCAGTCCGACCGAGACGAAATAGCAATTAAGCAAGGCGGCAGATCCAGTAAGGAAAAACATCCTGAAGGGACGCTGGGCACAAAAGTATCACTTACATTTGCTATTCGCACGTTTACCATTATGTCCTTTCATAATCGTTCATTGAAATTCAATTCATCAGCAAAACCGATAGACGAAAACCGCAGCCCGAGCCACTCCGGCACAGCGCTTGCGGCACTGCTCTTTCTGTCACTGCCGCTTTCCTATATATGCAGCCAGCCCGATGCCGAAGCTAGAGCCGCTCGTCGAGCCAGTTCTTCCGGTGGCGGCGGTGGTGGCGGCGGCGGCGTCATGCTTTCCACTCCCAATCCAGCCAATCCGCTAGAGCATAATAATCGCGCCGTTGAGCTGGGCAGCAAGGGACTTTGGGCCGACGCCATTCGAGAGCATGAAATTGCGCTGGAAGGAGATCCTTATAACGAGCAATTCAAGATCAATTTATCGGGAGCCTGCCTCCGCTACGGCGACATGCTCGCATCCAGAAAGAAATATTACGAAGCGATGGTCCAATACAGAAAGGCTCTCTTTGCCGATCCGGCCAATGCGGTAGCCGACAAAAACCTGGATGAATGCTTGAAAGCGTCCGGTAAAAACCCCGACGATCCCAACATTCGCCATCAGATGGCCGAGACGGCAGAAACCGAAGGACGGTTCAGAACCGCTCAGGTTGAATATCGAAAAGTATGCCGAATGACCGATGACGGCAGCGCTCACGCCGATTTGGCTCGCTCGCTCTATAAAGACGGGCAGGATGTGGCTGCATTTGAAGAACTGAAAATAGCAGTCAACAAGCCATGGAAAGACAAGGTTGAGCAAGCAAAATGCCATACTATGCTCGGCGATCTGCTCTGGAAATATGCCAAAGTGGCTCGCGATAGAGGCGACCGCCAGGCAGGCTTGAAGCGGCTTCAGAATGCGGCCATATCTTATCGCCGGGCCGTGACTATCAACCCTTCTTATTCGGATGCCATACAAGGATTAAAAGAAGTGGCTCGTGAAGCCGTTTCCATCAATGGCAGCTTCGACAATCACCTGATGCTGGCTGGTGCCTATCAATTGTCCGGTGACTTCGAACACGCAAAAATGGAATTCGAAGAAGCCTGGAAGAAGAGTCCTAATTCTCCCGCTCTGGCCAAAGCGAGACGCTCCTATTATGTGGGTGTGGTTATGAATCCGACCACACCGCCGGCGGTGCTGGCTGGTGTTATGGCAAAGCTGGAAGATTTGCTGAAGCAGAATAATCAGGATGCTGAAATCCTCTTCTGCTACGGGCGAGGCAAAGAAGCTCAGGGCGACAAAGACACGGCAATGAGAGCATATCGTGCCGCAGCTTCCATCAATCCGCACATCCATCCTGACCTCTTGCAAGGTATAAGCCGCCTGGGAGGCGGACCTGCACCAGCCGGCGCTGTCGCCGGAGCACCGGGTGCACTTGGCGCTGGCGGAGCCGTAGCCGCCGCAGGCGGTGGCAAGCCAGGAGCAGCACCGCCTGTCGTTGCTCCAGCAGTAGCAGCACCATTGCTGGACCCAAGACGTTTTTCCGCAGCCGAAGGTAAGATGGCCAGCGGCGACAGTGATGGGGCGAAAAAAGAGCTTGATACTCTCATCGAAAAAGATCCCAAAGACAACGAAGCCTGGCTGCGCATGGGACGCGTCAATGAGAAAAAAGGAAATCTGGACGAGGCATCTGCGTCGTATCGGATGTCCTTTAATCTAGGAAACAAAGAAGCAAAAGACGCGATGAATCAGGTTGATTTATCGCGAATACAGGCGATCAAGCAGGAAGCCGAAAAGGCCGAGGCAGCCGGCAATTTTGTGTCCGCCGCCTCAAGCTGGAAGGAAGCTTGCACACTGGCACCTCACTTGCCGTTACCGTTCAAGAGCCTGGCCGTTTGCTTGCAGAAGCTGGGCGACAGCAAAGAAGCGGAAAAAGTTTTGAAAAAACTGAAAGACATAGAAAAGGAATAAATTAGAGAACAACCAGCAGGTAGCTCTTTTCGCGATGTTTAGATTAAGGCGCCCCACGATTTTCAAAACGAAATTTGTCACCACTACAGTGGTGGCGGTTTCACTTTGCCTCTCAATCGCCTCTGCTCAGGCTGTTTTCGCTGAAGAAAAAACTATTGCCGACGCCGATCAACTTTTGCTGGAGGGAAAGTTGGAAGCGGCCGAGGAAGCCTACAAATCGCTGACTAAATCAGATGAAAGTGGTGATGCGCACGCTGGCCTGGCTGTTGCTCTGGCCAAACAAAACTTTCCAACCAAGATTATTGAAGCGGAAAAACTGCTCAAGGCGGCCAAGGAAAAATATTCTGACAACGTCAATCTAATGGCTGCGGCGGGTTTCGTTTCGTACGTACATTCTCGCCAGGTAGCGTCACCGGCCAAAAGAGACATGTATCTCGAGGCATCTGAAGCGCTTTGCAAACGCGCTATCAAAGCCAATCCCGATACTGTTATCGCTCACTCTACGCTAGGACTGGTCAAACTCGCTCAAGATGATGCCGAAGGAGCAGTCGAGCCGCTTAAGAAAAGCGCCGAGATGAATTCCACGCCTCAAAGTCTGACATTGTGGGCCCATGCGCTTTTGCGTCTGGACCCGCGCGATAAGGAAGCGGAACAAATTGTTGGCGAAGCTTTGGCAAAGGACAAAAAGTTTTACCCGGCCTTTTTAGAGAGGGCGCGCATTCTTCTTGCTCAAGGCAAGAACGAAGAGGCTTTCATGCAACTGCGCAATGTGCCCAGAGGTGAAAGAAATGCCGAATGGAGTCTTGTCGAAGGCGACATCTATCGCCGCCAGGGTGACGGACCGGCGGCACTGGCTTCGTGGAAAGAAGCTATCCGTCAGGATCCCCACATTCCCGATCCCTATCAGCACATGGGCGAATATTATGCATTGAGGGGCGACGGCGAATTTGCAATTGCTGAAATGCACAACGCTCTGGAAATTTTGCCCAACGACATGCAGCTCAGAAACGCTCTGGCTGAGCTGGCTTTGCGTCAGGACAAACTGGACGTGGCCGAAACAGAGTATCGAACCATTCTTGCTTCCAATCCAGACGATCCAAGAGCGCTGCTTGGGCTTGCCCGCGTATACCATCGCAAAGCCAGACGTGAAGGCACTTATCCGCCCGGCACTCAAGAATTGATGGACAAATTGCAGAACATAGTCACCGAACAATCTGTTTCCGTAAAAGCCCAAGTTATTAAGCCCGGTGCCAAAAAACTGCAAGAAGACATTCAGCTCAACGAAGCCGAAAAGGCTCTTACTCAAAAGAGATTCAGAGACGGGCGCGAGATATTCGCTCAAGTGATCAACACACACAGAGATGATGCTTACGACCTTTTGACGATCGGCGAGCTGGCTTTGAACGACGGCGACTTGCGCTCGGCAGAGACAGCTTACACATACGCCAAGGAAATTCCGGAAGTTTCCAACCGCGCCGAGCAAGGCATCAGCAAGATTCAAAGCCAGCGCAATGAAGCGGCCCGCCAGACTAAATTAGGCGACGCCACCTGGAAGATTCCGGAAGTGGCGCTCGACCACTACAATCAAGCCCTGATACACGACCCTCAATATCCAGCCGCTTACTATGGGCTATTTTCGCTGTTTACCAAAACAGAAAGAGAAGATTCCGATAAAGCCATCGACTACGCCACTGCATTCTTGGAAGCTGCCGACGATGCCAACCCGCTGCGCAAAGAAGTGGAAGCCAATTTGGCCAAATTGAAGAAAAGCGGCAAGAAGTCGAAGGGCAAATAATCACAAACCGGGAGTGAGTCCGTGAATAAATTTCGCCACTTGCTTCAGCTCTTGCTAGACACTTTCGGCCGGCTTTCGCCGGCGGACAAGGAGCGCTACATCGAGCGTTTTTCAATCACAATCGCGGTGGGCGCGGCCTGTGTTGCATCCAGCTTCTTCTACTGGTTTTTGCCGCCTCTCATCCGCGTTCTTGTCGTACCAGTCTTCATCGGTTGTGCCTGGTGGGCCGGAGCAAAGCTGATTGCACCGGCAGTCGCAGATCGCGCTCTTGCTTGCCCGCCCCGGTTTCCTTTACTAATCAAATTGACGCCGTTTCACATCGCAATTCTCCTCAGCATGGGCTTAGCGGCATACGGTTTTTTTTATTGGACATTTCCCTCTCCGGAAAGACTGCTCATTCCGCCCCTGATTCTTTCAGCCGGATGCGCAGGCTGGTTTTTAAACAGACTGCGGTAATAGCGGCACCAACAGTTAATTGAAAGAATGTTCGATAAAGCTACAAAGAAGAATCTCGAAGGCAAAATGCAAAAGCGACAAAATATCTGACTTTTGGGAAAGAGAGTGATAGACGCTAAAAACTTCCGGCCGATATATATGTATATTTAGGAAGTAGCAAGGAGTAGGTGATGAGCGTGAAACAGTTCAAAGGCGGCAGAGGAAACTTTGAAGGCGGTGGCGACGACAATTGGCCGCCGGCTGAGAGACCTTCGCAGCGCCGCCCGATGGACGGCTCCAAACCACGCAACATCCAGGAAACTCAAGCGTGGAAAGATTCCACAGGCGGGCTGCAGAAGATCTGGAAAAACTACCTCAATCTTTTGGGTCGCACCTTTCAGCAATTGTCGCGCGCAGAGCAAGAGCGCTATATCGAGCGTTTTTCCATAACCATTGCCGTAGGCGCAGCTTGCGTCATGTCCAGTTTTTTCTACTGGTTCCTGCCGCCCTTGGTGCGTGTTCTGGTCGTACCTGTATTCATCGGTGCCGCCTGGTGGGCGGGATCCAAACTGATAGCTCCTCAGGTAATCGACCGCTTCTCCCAATATTTGAAAGCGGAAGAGCAGTATTGAGCGACAACAAAAACAAAAATCTGCTGGTCAAAATTGGGGGTGCCCTGATTATTTTGGCCGCCGCCGGTATCATGCTGCCTGCCATTTTCGCTTATGTGGCTGGAATCGGCCGCATGGTGATACTGATTGTGGTGGCACTGGCGGCGGCGTATTTTTTAAATCTTCTTATGGCCCGGCAAGCAGTGAACCGCATGCGCAGGGCTCGTGCCGGCGCTTCGGACGTTACAGATGCCGGCAGCGATACACATACGTCCGGTCCTAACAATGGCGGCTCCGACGGCTCAAACAATGACAAAACGGACGGCGACGCGCACTGAGCACCACTTGGACTACAATAAAGCCTAAATGCCTATCGAGGGCTCAAAGATGAATACCAAACCGGCAATCTTATTACTAGCAGCAGCGCTTGCCGCTATCGGGCCGCTGGCATCGCCTGCCGAGGCGCAGCGCCGCCAGAATGCCGGCGATCTGTACAGACCGGCGCAAACCATGCACGGCAAGACAGTAATTATTCCGATTGGGGTGCATTTCGAAGGTCGCATCGACAAAACGATTGGCTCGGCCGTGAGCAAGCAGGGCGAGCGCTTCGAAGTGGAAGTTTCATCGCCGGTTCTGGCCAACGGCACCGATGTTCTCATTCCTGCCGGTTCTGCAGTCATTGGAGAAGTGGTCGAATGCGTTCCATCCAGCCGTTTGCCGCACACTAAAGGTTTTCCCAAACCGACAGGACAATTGCGCGTACAGCTTTCCGGACTGCGCACGCCCGATGGCGTCACCTATCCTCTTGTAGCATCGCTGGCCGGCGAAACCCAGGCTCAAGGCGGAGGACGAGGGCGGGGGCGCAGCGGCCACGAGCGAGCCAATACACGACTCGGCCATGGCGTCGCTTATGTAGGCACTTCGGATTCATTCGAAGCGGTAGCCCCGGGAGCGCAACAGCGCTACCGCGCCAAGCCGGGGCAGGCACCTAAAGTCGTAACGCCGCAGGACATCATGCGCGATCCTATCTACGGCAGCGGGCAGGCCGGCGGCAATATGTCCGGAATTTCACATGTGCGCTCCTTGATCAAACGCAATTTCAATCTCTATATACTGGCTGGTTCTCCTCTTTCCATCAGAGTAGATGCGCCATTCAAAATGGGCATAGCTGCCGCGCCCGGCAGCACGAGCGTTTTGGATTCGCCGATGGACGATCAAGATCGCGTCGACCGAAATGGCGGCAGGCGTTTCGCCAAGCGAGGCTCTAAACAAGCCGAAGAAGAGGAAGAAGACGCTCCTCAAAACAACCAGCCGTTGATACCCGATACTCCCGGACAGGGAAATTTCTTACCCGGTAACCAGATGTTTCAGGGTGGCGGTCAGCCCGGAGCAGGTGGCTTCCAGGGCGGCGGGCAGCCGGCTCAAGGCGGCAGCTTTCAGGGTGGAGGCGGGCAGGCGCCTGCTACAATGCCATCCGGCGCCGGACCCGACGGGCAAAAAGCGCCCGGTACGGATTTCTAGCAATCTCGGACTTAAAAGATGAACGCCAATGGTGATGGACATGGAAAGAGCGCAGGCTCGCTGCCTTTTGTCGTCGCTATAACAGGAGCTTCAGGCTCCGTCTATGGTTTGCGCCTGGTGCAATTCTTATTGCTTCAAAATCAGCCCGTCGAGCTGCTTGTTTCAAAAGCCGCGCTTATGGTGATGAAAGAGGAAAACGATCTTGTCTTTGGTGAGAATCTCAAAGACGAACTTTTGCAGCATCTCGATTTGCCCCCGTCCGTCCCGCTTACAGTGCACTCATTGAATAATTACGGCGCCACGGTGGCGAGTGGTTCTTACAAAACCAGGGGGATGGCCGTTGTGCCATGCTCTTTGGGAACACTGGGAGCACTTGCAGCTGGTCTTACCGAAAACCTGATTCACAGGGCTGCTGCGGTCTGCCTCAAAGAAAGACGCCCGCTCATGATCGTTGTGCGCGAGATGCCGTTCGGACATATTCAGTTGAAAAACATGCTTGCTCTATCCGAGGCCGGTGCGATTGTTTCCTGCGCCTCACCAGGGTTTTATCACAAACCGGAAAGTGTTCAAGATCAAATCGATTTCGTGGTCGGGCGGGTCTTGGACCAGTTCGACTTCGACAATCAACTGTTCAAAAGATGGAAGTCTGAAAAGAAGGAAATATTCAAAAGCACCGGCGGTGCAGGCTCTAAGAAGAACACGTAATGACGAAAGAGAAGCAAAAACCTTCACAAGGCGACTTCATTGTCGGGCGTGTTATTGGCGCACTCGGTTTAAAAGGCGTACTGAAAGTGCGCCTGGAGACCAACAATCCAGATCTTCTCAGCGCAGTGAAAACTGTCAAGGTTAGTACCGCCAGTGGTGCAACGTCCAATCATCGAGTGGACAGCATGAAGTACGAAAAACGGCATATGCTGGTGAAGCTGGAAGACATAGCGGATCGCACTCAAGCGGAAAAACTTCTCGGAGCTCTAATCACAACGGAGCGCCAGCAGATTCGAGACCTCTACGAAGACGAATTCTGGATGCGCGATCTGGTCGGACTGGATGTTTACGCGACCGAGGGCGGCGAAAAACTTGGCACCATATGCGATATTGTCGGCGAATCGGGTGAGTTTCTCGAGATGAGCTGTGCGGACCCCAAGAAAGCAGATACAGTGCTGATTCCCTTTGTTCGCGCCATAGTGCCGACGGTCGATGTGAAAGCCGGAAGAATAGAAATAGTCAACCTGCCGGGCTTGCTCGACTAACCGGACAACACCGCACCGCCTGTGGTACCAACAGACGCTTCGTTAAAGTCTGTTAAGCCGGGATTAATTGAACAAAGATCAACTTGATTACCCAGCGCATATACCTTACCTTATATGTATCTGGAATTTGAAAAATGTGACTTGCGGCACTCGAATGTGAAACGCAGCGGACATACGTCTTCGCCAACTTTCATCCGCGTCTATTTGTCCAGACTTCGGGAAATCGAGCAGACTCGCCTGGCGAGATTTCTGCTGGCGTTAACGGGAAACAAAAAATCGCGCTGTCGAGACAGCGAGCCTCTTTGCTGAGGCCGCCAAATTTTGCAAGACAGGCAAATTATATCCGGCATCATTCGCTGAAAAGTCGTCAAAGTCCCTGCACACCCGTCAATCTAAACTGCAGTCGAGACGGGATAAATTATCGGAGTAACTCACAAGAATGCCTTCTTCGCTCCAGTCGCCACCCCTTCTGACACCACTATCAAGAGAAGACTTTCAAGAACTGGAGCTGTTCTTACCGACCCTTAAAGTGATTTCCTACAACGGACCCGGTCTGTCAGGCGGTGTTTCCAAAAGCCTTGAACCGGTAGTAAAACGTCTGGGCACCAAAGTGCATTGGTTTGCCATCGAAGGCAAATCCCTGCCGCAGCAAGACGAGCCACCTGAGGGCTTTTCCTTTTATTCTCCAAAGATTCCTGCACACCTGGCTGAAAGGCACAGAAAGGCGGCACAGGACTACCTCTGGCCTCTGTTGCATGGTCTGACGGACAAAGCAAATTTCGATGCCGAAAATTGGAAGGCATTTCGCCAGGTCAATGAAATTGTCGCCTCCGATTCGTTGAGCGTTTCCTCACAGAGCTTTCCCACCCTGTGCTGGCTGCACGATTATCAAGTGCCGCTGGCCGCGCCGCTGATGTCCATGCAAGCGGGGCTGATTATTTGCCAGTTCTGGCATGTACCGTGGCCGGAACCGGAAGTGATCGTCAATTCACCAATCGGCAAAGAACTCGTCGATGCGCTGCTCAGCAACAAGCTTATCGGTTTCCACACCACCGAATACGCGACCAATTTCCTGAATACCGTCAAAGAGCTTTTTCCCAATGCTCAGGTCGACGTGCTCAAAATGGAAGTGCGCCGCCGCCGCTCGCACACAAGAGTGGTGGTAATGCCATTGGGCCTTGATTTTTCACTGTGGCAAAAGCTGGCTCGCATCAATAAGCCGAAAGCAGAAGCAATCGGCGTAAAACATAGGCTGGCTAATCAAGTAATTCTCGGAGTGGATCGCATCGACTACACCAAGGGTGTGCTCGAAAAGCTGGCCGGCATTGAGCGCTTTCTCGAAACCCAGGAAAGTTGGCTGCGCCGCTTTCATTACGTTCAAGTTTGCCATGCCGTGAAATATTCAGGCGCACCCGCTACTGAATATGAAACCAGCGTTCTTTCTGAAATCGCCAGGATTAATAAGCGATTCGAATCGAACGGCTGGCAGCCGATTTTAGCTGTCAACGAATATCTCGATCAAAACGACCTGGCTGCCTGGTATCAGGCGGCTGACGTACTGATTGTCAATTCGATAAAAGACGGCTTGAATCTGATCGCCAAAGAGTATGTGGCTTGCCGACTCGACGAACAGGGCTCGCTTATTTTGAGCAAACAGACCGGCGCCTCGGCAGAATTGTCTCAAGGAGCGCTTCTGGTCGACCCGAACAGTCCCGACAATATTGCCACGGCCATTTCTCAGGCGCTCAGTCTGGAAGTGGAAGAAAAAAGGCGACGCATGAATTCGATGCGCAGAGTGGTAGGCTGGAATCAATTGCACGACTGGGCACTTGGATTCCTTCGCCAGTCCATTCAAGGCGGTCGCCACATTGCGCATGCAAATTTGCCAATCGATTACACTGGCGCCCTCAAATAAGCGTTTTTATTCCAGACGAAAATCGAACCAAGAGTTCAATCTTTTAAGCACGGCC
Source organism: Cyanobacteria bacterium PR.3.49 (assembly GCA_013997645.1). Lineage (GTDB taxonomy): Bacteria > Cyanobacteriota > Vampirovibrionia > Obscuribacterales > Obscuribacteraceae > QKMZ01. The sequence continues at coordinate 2,016 of PNKB01000015.1, read as the reverse complement.
ATTTGCGCGGCGGTCCTTACGCTGCTCATGGGCACAGTTTCTTTCGCTGACGAAAAATCCGCCCAGTCCGTTTTGTCAAAAGTCCCACCGCAATCTACTGCAGCTGTTTCATCCCTCAAGAAACGCGCGCAATCAGGAGCGCTTACTTACAGGCTGGCGAAATTTCACACGACCAGACACGAATTCAGGCAGGCGGCTTTACTCTGGGCCCAGCTTGCCAATGCCAAACCCGATGCGTATGCAGAAGCGTATTTAGGTTGGTGCCATTTGCAAATGGGTGACAAGCAGAAGGCTTTTCAGCACATCAACAAATCAATTCAGATCAATCCTAAGTCAATCGAGGGCTACCGATATCTTGGCTACTACCTGATGGGCGAAGGCCGGGTGCCTGAAGCAGTCAAAGCCTTCCGCACCTCCATGGCGTACGACCCTCACCACAAGTGCAATTGCGGTGACCTTGAAAAACTTGTTCTTTCAAAGAGTAAGAAGCGTGGAGCAAGAGGATAGCGCTGCGTCCAAAATATGTTAGAACTAAGCTCTTCGCATATCTTCGGCGCCTCAAGTGTTGATAAGGGTCTGAATATGGATTTTCGCTCTAATTTGGTTAAGGCCTTGGCATTCGCTTGGCTGAGCACAATTTCGATCCAGGCTGCCGACGCTGCCTTCGACATCGATCCGGAAACGAGCCTGCCCGACGCAGGCGCTCTCACCACGATGGCCAAGTCGGCAGTTACTCCGGCTTATTTGAATTCGCTCAAGGCGCAAGCTTCAAAGATTCGCGACTACAAAGTCTACTGCCGTTTGTACACTCGCAAGAGCGGCTCGTGGAAAGACTACGGCTCGGCCGACTACATCTATAAGTATCGCGGCTTGTTCAAAGCCACGATCAAGACTAAGGACTATCGTAACGGCTCGGTTGTAGCGCGCGATACGAAAGGGACTATAAAAGGATGCGGCGGAGGCACGCTCAGCTTTATGAAAATCACGCTCAAAGAAGATTCGCGCACGTTGCAATTGCCCACCGGTTACAGCCTGGCGAAAAGCGATTTCGCCTCGCTCTACGACGAACTGCAAAGCAGCTTGAGCGGCGGCGCCACAGCGACAATGACCGGCTCGGCAACCGTGAAAGCATTCCCTGAGCAAGTCAGCATTATTGTCCTGCGCCAAGGTTCTGCGCCGGACAGCCCGATTGTGGAGGTCTTATACATCAGCAACGACACCAAAACCCCGGTCGGCTGGCACACATTTCAAAACGGCGTTCCTCATGCAGTCGTTCTTTTCCAAAATTTGGAGACGAACAAAGGGCTGAGTGAAGATCTTTTTGCGCTCTAGGGTATCCGGCATTAATCGAGAAAGTTGAGTAAGAGGAAACAGATTGCATGTCTAAAAAGCGAGTTTATGCTTCTACAGTGGTCGCAGCAGCCATTGCTCTTGCCGGCTTCAGCTGCCAGGCAAAAGCTGAAGATTCAGCGCCGAGCGCTAAGTCTAAGGAGCGCTCGAGCGAGCATCAATTAATTTTACGGCGCCGCACAGTCGACGACAAAGAGCAACTGAAGCCGGAAGAAATGCTTTCCGATTTGCGCGACACAAGGCTGAGCGTCGGGCAGGTCAAACAGCAGGCAATTAATTTGTTCCTGGAAGCCACACGAGTGGTTGTGAAACCGGGCGATTCAGCACTGCACTTCAACCCGAATGAAATCAGCGCGGCCATGATTTCAGAAAAGAAAAAATATTTGCCGCCCAGAAAAGACTGGCTGGTTTTTTACATGAACACGCTCGAGCCTATCATTCAGCTTCTGACGGACGACATCAATGATGTAGACACGAATGGCAGGACATCCGTGCCACCAAATATAGAGTCAAAGATAAACCCGCTCTGGAAAACATGGCAAGCCGATGTGCGCGCGATTAATAAATCTCTGGATGAAATGCAAGAATTGATCGGTCCGGATTCCGACACCAATCTTCCACTGGCTCGCACAGCGCTGGATATTTACAAGAAAGCCGTTGATCTGG
>PNKB01000014.1 GCA_013997645.1 Cyanobacteria bacterium PR.3.49 | reverse complement strand
GTGAACAGTTGCACTGGCTGGCCCGCGTTGTGATTTCGCGCTATTTGTCCAAGGACAATCCACTGCCGATTGTGCTCGATGAGCCTTTTAGCGAATCAGATGACGAGCGCTTCTTGCGTATCATGGAATTTGTTGTTGACGTTTTGACGAGAGACCACCAGGTGATCATTTTCAGCTGCCACCGCCAACGCCACCAGTGGTTGGCCGATCAATTGAGTGCCGCACAAAAAGAGCGCCTGCTTTTCTGCCACAGAGAAAAGTCAGACACAGCGCCTTCCGGCAGTCAGGAAGTAGCTTCTCAAACGACTTAGCCAGTCATGAAACTAGTGCAACAAGCCCCGGGCTCGCGCGTCTTTGAACACTTGTCTGGTCTTTGCCAGCGCGTCCTTTTGAGACGCCGATGTCCAGAGCTCCGCGGGATTAACGCCTTGCTGCGCGCGCCAGGCGATCACGGAGAGTGATGCCGTCTCTACGTCGGAACCATTTCTGAGCTCTCTGTAGACCTCTTCTTGCCACGAACCTCTCGGAAATGCTTCAGCGTCATTGCGAAGGGCTTCGATGTCGTTGGTCTGGTCGAATCGCGTTTCTGCCGCCGCCTCTTCCTTCTCCAGCTCTCTTTCTCTCAGTTCGATAGATTCTTGATCTCTGGGTCCGATCAACTCTTCCAGAGTGGTATTTCTGTCCACAGCTTCGTAATCCGTCAGGACGAGCTTGCCGGTCTTGCGGCTGACACCGTATTGGAACCCTCCGTCGCCGCCGGGATCTCTAACTTGCAGATTGTCTTTGGCGAGCTTGCGAGCGAATGCAGGCCAGAGGGAATCATCAAAGTCTTTGTTGACCAATTCTTGTATGTAAGCGGTCGCATCTCTTCCATTCGATTCCAATTCCCAGACTTTTCCATTCATCAGGATTTTCGCATCGAATGGACGTTTGCCCCACTCTGCATTCCAGCCGCCTTCGTAATTGTTGACCAGCTTGAGCGCTCCGCCGTCCGGCAAACCTTTTTGCGGCGCCAGCTCGATCACTTCGGCATCGTTTCCGAAACCAAGTCGTTTGACGACCTTCATACGGGCCAGCTCAGTGCCCTGAACTGCTTCTGCGAAATTGGCCGCATCGGTGCCAGGCAGATACTCTTTCAGACTCTGGAGTTTTGCCACCATTTCTGGGGTCAACTCACCTTCGCTAAGTTTGGCAAGTTCTGCTTTGGTCCACTCCTCACCTGACTTGATAGCCACTTCTTCGACTTTGTAGCCTTCGCGCAATCCGAGGCGCCTGGGCGCTCTTTCTCCTTTTCTGATTTCTTGTTCTTTGGGCGCGAAATTGATGCGGTTTTCGCCGACGCGCATGAAGAGCGCGCCGTCATTCAACGCTGTCGTGCCGAGCACGGCCTTGCCGGACATTGTCGGATCGAGCTTGCAGATTGCGATCAAGTCAGCCAATTTTGCAGCGTCAGGAACAACCAGAGCATTGGAATTGTTGTGTTTGACCAGCAATTTCTGCTCGGGCCCATACTCTTGCATTCTCAAATATCTCTTGATGCCTTTGCCTTCACCGAGATGTTCTCGAACTTTCAGCATGGTTTCGCCGGTTGCATCAAATTGTGCCATTCCGCGCGTCAGTGCCCTTGTGCCGCCGACTATTTTAAAATCGCGGCCGCCTGTGTTTTCTGTTGCACCACCTGCGGTTTCACCATTTTTCTGCCATTCGAAGTTCTGACGTGCTGTTTTGAATTGTCCTCTCACGCCGTGATAGGTTCCAAATCCAAGACCGATGACGCCCATCGTGACTGCCGATTCATGGGTTTCACGCCAGGTGGCCAACTTCGCATCTTCCCATGCGGATTTCTTGAACGAATCCATCGAATCAAATTTCAGATTGCCCAGATAAGAATGCGTGTGCGCGCTTATGCCACCAGCTGTGACACCAGAAACAAGACCGCCCATGTAGGGATTTTTGACAAGCGCTGAGAATTTCGAAACTTCCGCACCGGGCATCGGCGCGAACTTTGTACCAACACCGTGCAATATAGCCATGTTGATCATGCCGTTGGCGCCGTTAAAAGCTTTGGCGACTAAGAACGGTTGTGTATTGTGCTCGTCGACCGGTCGTAATAGTGAATCGTGTACTGCACCGGTCAGAACCGCTTCCTTCATCGACAATCCTAAAATGGTCCGATTCGAAAGCTGGGTTGCCAGCTGTGCCTCGGTCATTCCTGCTCGCGTCATGGTTTTGACGCCCTTGCCTACAGCAAGAAATGGCACGAGCATTCCGAGGGCAGCTCCGGTTTGCTGCGCCCAGTAAGTGCCTGTTCCGTATGCCGCCGGCTCGCTTGTTTCGAGCGCGCTGATTTGCACTTTAGGCAGCATGTTCGTGCCAAATGCTTTGTCTGCCGCCTGCACCACGGCATTGACCGGTGTCTGAACGGCGGAGTGCACGGCGGAGCGCATGAAGTCTTCCACCAGACTCTTTTGCTCTGCAGGATGAGTCTGCTGGTCTCTTTGATCTTTTTGATCTCTGGGTCTATTTTGTTGATCGGCAAGATAGGCGTAGTGGTCCGCCATTACACGATTAAACGTCGAAGGGAATTGTTCGGATCCCATAGATAGAAACGCACCGATGCTCGAGCCGCCCCGAGTCTGTGTTCTACATACCCATTCCGCCGGGCTTTTAGTCCGGAAATGCCGAATTGGCCAGGGGAATGACACTTGTCAGTGTAGGCTTGAGAAAAGGGCAAAATCGTGACATTTAGGACAATCTTCGGCGTCGCGACCAAGATTAATCTGCCGGCCCAGATTAATTCTGAGCCGAAAAATCTGCTCTATAAGTTCCGGACGCTCGCCGGCGGCTGAGTTGCCCGCTTCTACGCGTTCTGCTTACTGTCTGCTTGCACTCGCCTGTGCTGGTTTCGGCAAAGACATCCGCACAACTGAATTGTCGTCCTGTTGGCTGACGTACAAATTGCCGTCGCGGTCCAGCGTGAGGTAATAGGGTGATTTGAAGCCGGTGCCTATGATCGTGGAAATGCCTGCGGGGTTGATTCTGGCGATAGTGCCGCTGGAATAATTGGCGACATAAACGTTATTAGCGTCGTCGACCGTAACTCCGATTGGTCCTTTGAAATTGGCTCCGGAGCTGAAAACGCTGCGGCTGCCGTCCGGGCTGATGCGGTCGATTGAATTGGTCGCAAAATTAGCTATATACAGATGCCCGGTGCGGTCGAAAGCCAGCCCCGAAGGCGCATTGAAATTGGTGGCGATGACTCGAACCGTGGAATTGGCCAGAATGGGCGACGGGTTTGAGGCGGTGCGAACCGGCTGAGCGGGCGGCACGGAAGCCACTGCTTGCGGAGCCTGGTAGGCTGGCTGGGCAGGAACATAGCGCTGTTGCGGCGGCTCTTGCGCTTGGGCCGGCTGTGCATACGCGGGCGGCTGGTAGGCCGGCTGCTGTTGAGCCGGGCGGTACGGCGACGTTTGCTGCTGAATTTGTTGAACCGGTTGGACCGGTGGTGCTATCTGAGCGGGCGGTTCAGCCGAATTCATTCCGGCCAATTGCACATCATTGCCGACTGCGACCGCCTCACCCAGATTTGCAGAACGCTTCTGGGCGTCGGCAAAATGCGGATTGCTCGGTGGAATGGCAGCCAGGTGCGGTCGCGCTTCCGGCCCACGCCCGAGATCGATAAGGCAAATTGCCAATTGGTAGTGGGCGTCAGGGTCTTGAGGCTTTACTCTCAGCACTTCCTGAAAGCGCGGTACTGCTTCCTTGAAGCGCTTCTGTGACTGGAAAAGCATGCCCAGGTTGTACTGCGCGTCTGGCAAATTAGGGTCGATGTCGCAAGCGCGACGGAAGAAGATGATGGCCGCCTCGGTTGAGCCCTGTTTGTAGGCGTTCAAGCCCAGGTTGTACATGCTGATAGCTTGCTGGTTGGGCTGTTGCGCCAACGCCATTGGCATGGAGAATGCCGCTGAGAGCGACAGAGCCAGTAATAGTTTTCCTTTAGCCATAATCACCCGTTTGTTTCGAAGCTTCGAAGGCTCATCATAACTGGATATGCGAGTTGCTCGCCTGTCTTACTTTTAAACAAATTCCCAGCAGCCCTTTGCCTGGTCAGGAATTTGAAAGTTTACTTTTTGCGCGCTCCACGTAATATGCTGTAAAAGTGGGTATATATCACAGTACTTCTAGCACGCACACAATTATGGCAGGTGGTTGTGGTTCAAAAGCGCTCACTTGCCTTATTTCGTTAACAGTTTTAGCCGCAAACCGGCGCCGGCGGAAAGGAAGCCCATTGTAATGAGAACAGTAGGACATATCATCACCTCAGCGGGTATTGCAACGCTGAGCTATTGGCGCTATCGCTCGCGCCCGGCTGCCCTGGCGAGTTTTTTCGTGGGTTGGCTGATTGACCTCGATCATCTTGTTGACTACGTGAGAGCACACGGCTGGAAGCCCAACTGGGCGCGATTCAACGAGGCAGCTCACGAACATTACAGTGGCAAACTCTACCTTCCTTTGCATTCATATGAATTGCTTGCTCTTTTCTTCCTCCTTTTCCGCGGACCGACCCGCCAGCCCTACAGGGTCGGCGTGACCGTTTCGATCCTGGCGCATCTTCTGCTCGACCAGAAGTGCAACCCGGGCAGAAAAGCCTCGACTTACTTTCTCACTCATCGAATCCGCAAGCGGTTTGACGCTCAGCAGATTTTGAAAGGATAATCATCGTTTGGCATAGTTACTTCTCAGCCGACGCGGGTCGGCAGGAGCGGCGCAGTGCATAACGTGATTTTGTCCATGCGGAAACTCACAGCTCGGAAGTCCTCGGCTCGGAAATCTTCAGATAGGAAATCTTCAGCTCGGAAACCCTCGGTACTCCCAGTTTTTCTGGTGATTGCGATGGCATTCTTAATGAGCCCGCTGTCCGCCGATGCGGACGAGAACTCATCAAGTCAAAGCGCCTCAAATGTTGCATCGACGGCTGATACCTCGCGGTCCTGGGATCCTAAAAAAACACTCGTTTTTGTTGCTGGCGTATTGCGATGGCGAGACAAAAGCTATGCGCAATTCACACCGAAGGCTCGCCGCGACGCCGAGTTGGCGGAATTTTTCCGCGCGCAAGGCGTGCCGTCGGACAAGATTGTCTATCTGTCCGATGCCGACGCTACACTGTCCAATTTGGAAAATAGCTTTGACGACTTGCTCGAGAAATCCAGTGAAGGCGACACGCTCGTATTCTATTACTGCGGACACGGATGGTTGGACAATTCCGGCAATGGCTATTACGCCAACTATGATGTTTCCACCAACGACAACGCAATCTCGACGAAGAAAATTGCCTCGAAATTGAAGAAGGATTTTCGCGGGTCGCAAGCACTCTTCTTTGCAGATTGTTGTTCATCCGGTTCGATCGGCCTGTCTCTAAACAAACAGCCAGGCAACTATCAATTCGGCATGGTGACATCCGCTGCACCGCCTGTCAGTTCTACGAGCAATTGGACGTTCTCTCAAGCATTGCTTGATGGTTTGCGCGGTCACAAATTTGTCGATTTAGACGGGGACGGCAAAGTTTCATTCATCGATCTCGCCAAGTACGTTACTCAGGAAATGAAATCGATCGACAATCAAGCTGCGGGCGTTAACAGCAGCAATGGTTTTCCAGCGAACTTCTGTCTGAGTAAAGTCAACTTTCCCGATGAAGTCATACCGCGCCTTGTCGAGGCTAAGTACGGCACGAAATGGTACAAAGCCAAATTGATCGGACAGAAGGATGACCAAGCACGTATTCACTGGGTCCAAATCGGCTATGACACTGCCGATCAGGATGAATGGTGTGCCTTTGATAAAGTGCGCGAGATCGATGGCGAACCATTGAATGGTCTGGCACCTGCCACCACCCGCAGTGAATTTCAAGTTGGAGATGCATGCGAGGTATTGTGGAAAAACGAATTTTGGCCGGCAAAAATTCTCAAGCGCCGCGACAACGAATACTTCATTCACTACGACGGTCACGACAACAGTTGGGATGAATGGGTCAGCTTGTCCAGGATGAAGTAGGTTGAACTAATGGCTGGTTTGATGAAACACATCGCAGCGATGCTGTCAGGCAACGCGTCTGCGTCTGCACTAAAGTTTGCTTCTGCTTCAGTGTTAACCACGGCACTCGTACTAGTGCAGACTTCACCTGTTTTTGCAGCGGAGAAAACTTCAGGTGCCTGGATGATTTCACAGGATGGAGAAGGTGGCGGTCCTCACAAAACGCTTGTGACAAGCGAAGGCATTCGCAGCGAAAACCTGCGAACCGGTGTGGTCATCGCGGCCAAAGCTCCGAGCTGGGACGTGACCATGTACAACAAGAAATCGCAGACATATTGCGTCATGCCGTTTTCCAAATTTCAGGGCGAGATGTCTTCCAGACTGTTCGGTGCGGAACGCGTAGAACTCAATTCCGCGACCTGGAAACTGGACGGGCCGACACAGCATCTCGGTCATCAACTTTGGCGTTACAAGATGGCTTCAAAACCAAAAATGGCGTCCAAGAAACTTGGCGCGCCTTTCATTGTGAAAGCCACATACTGGACGTTTCGCGACATCGTGCCGCCCGTTGAGAGTCAGCAACTACTGTCGAAGATATACCAGCTTCCACCGAAAGTAAAAGGACTTCCATTCCGCTTGTTCATTGAAGATGCCAGCAAAGGATGGTTTGAAAGCCTTTCAACCACCGCGGTCGTAAAGGCTGATGGTCAGGTTGTTTCTGTTGATGCACCCAAAGGATATGTTCGCAAGAAAACCCAGGACGAAGTGATGGTGGACCCTGTCAGCAAAGACGTTTTCGACAGCTTCAGCGAATGGGTCGATCCAAAGCTGGATAAGAAGAACGCAGAGAAAAAGAAGTAAATCGACGCGCACGATTGGCAATGCGTCACCTGCGCTATTTCGGCACGTGCGCTATTTTGCTACGTATTTATGAGTTACAGGATCAATTTCTAAGGTCGGCTGGTACGCGGAGCCGCTCCGCTTTTTTTGCTTCGATTCGCTTAAATTTGCGTAGAAGAAGCTAAGTCCGTAAATCATTGCCAGGACGACTAAAAGGGCAAACGGCAAGACTCTTTTGAGGTGCTTCCATTCGACATTGCTACCTTCTTGCCGTTTTTCCATGGTTTCCGGGTTTCCTGGTTTTTTGGGTTTCCAAAACTGTTGCCTGCCATAAGTATAAGACCTTCGGGCCGGGACGTGGAGAGGGCCGCTATTGAGTCGCTTCCACGCCGCAGAGGGAAAAACCGGCTTGGCGAAAAGAATTGCATGATCAAGAATATGAACAGAGGGAGTTATTTTGACAATTGATCCAGTAGCAATTTCCATTTCTATCCCCGCGATTGTTTTGCTCGCCTTAGTTTGCTATGCGGAAGATAAAGCCGATGCAGTTAAGTATGCCAAGTTTGTCGAGCGCAGAGCACTCGAGGCTGGAAGTTCGGTTCACGATTTAATTTACGCTCCTCCACTGATGGACAGAGAAATGCAGTTTGTTTATCGAGAACATTCGATTAGCGAGCATCGGAGTCAGTTTCCAAAATTCTTTGGCTGGACATCAGTAGCCTTCGGTGCATCGATGACTTGCTATCATCTGACCCGAAGTGATATCAGCTTGGCTGTTAGCACACTGTGCATGATGATAATGCTGCCGTGCGGTGCCTTGTTCATAAGTCAAACCGCAAAGTCGTGCCAATGCGGATTCATAAAAGTTTTGTCGCGGCGCGAGCGATACTGGTTCTCCCGGTTTTACGATTCGCCGTCAAATCGATCTTTGCCAAGCGCCCTAAGGAGCATCACAGTTGTATCCGCTATTTGCATTGGCATCATCGGCATCTTGTTAGGCAGCGGCGCTCTTTTAGCTGAATTGTTTCATCAATTTTTTCCAGCAGGAAAAGCATATTCTGCTGCAGCGATGGCAGTGCCAACTGCTCTTTTAGCGGTATTAGTCTTTGCCGCGAGTGTTGTTAAGCCCAAAAAGCGTTTCATGCCAGTAGCTGAGGTGGAGCGCCTTTTATCGTTTACAGGGCAGACCGCCGGAGAACTGGAAGAGCTCATTGAATTCTACTCGCGCATTGGTAACTTCGAAAGAGCAGACCAGTATTCTCGAATGTTGATTGTGCAAGCTGAGCAAACGAAAGTTGAAGGCAAGAAAGCAGATGTTTGAAATTGCCGAGGAAGACCGGAAATACCTGCGTGATGACCACCATCGCTATAGGGTGCATGGAATCTCTTTCTATTCCGGATTGGCAATGGTGATGTGCGTCTTCAATTATGCAATTGCCTATTACTGTTTTGCTCAAAGCGAGATAAGCGAGCAGATCGCGAGTGTTGCTTTCTTAGGAACTATGGTCTTGTTGCCATTGGCAATTGTTTGGCAATTCATTCCTTGCCACTGTGGAAACGTGCGCATCTATTCGCACAAGGGAATTTTGCAAAATCGCGAACGTGATAAGGTAACTGTGCCAAAAATCCTTGGATTGGTCTGCACTCTGTCTGTTTTCGGGGCTATAGGTTCGGTTAGTCTCTTCTTTTTCCGAGAAGCATATGGGACTATTGCGGCAAGAGGGTTTGCAATTGCAATGCCGACCACCGTCTTATTTGGACTTATGTTGTATGCGCGCTTTGCACCGAGATTATTCAAAATCATGCAGAAGAAAGAAGTCGAGCGAATACTCTTACTTCGCGGCGATAGTGCCGCTGAATTAAACGAATTGATCGACTTCTATTCGTATGTCGGTGATTTTGCAAAGTCCGATGAATACTCGAAAAATTTGGTTCATGACGCCGAGAATGGATAATTAGGTTGAAAACCGCACAACCGAGGGTGTAGTAAATTCGCATTCTTCCATGCATTCAGATTTTCCCAGGAATTTCCTAAGGCGTTTTGCTGAAAACCCGCTCGGAGACTGTGCTTTGAGGGAAACTTCTTTGGGTGAAGCGAAAATCGCTGAAATCCAAGCTGCGTCTGAATTTTAAGCATTGTTCATTCAGGAATTCCCGGGAATTTCTGAATGGATGGACGAGCGTCATTTGGAAGTACCTGCAGGTGAACAATTGAAGAAGCGAATTCAAACAAAATCAATGAAAAAAACACCTGGTTTTTGCACGAGCAAAAAATTGGCAAGGGAGACGCTCAGCGTCTCCCTTACAAAGATGGCTTGCAGCCTCTTATTTTGTGTACCGGCGACTATCGTCGCCCTACATTCTTTACGCAGGCACGTTGAACGAGCCTTCGCCGATCGGAGGATAGATATCCTCTTCCTCGTCCTCTTCTTCCGGCGCCTGGGTGTGACCCTGGAATCCGGTGCCGGCAGGAATGAGGCGACCGATGATGACGTTCTCTTTCAAGCCGCGCAGCCAGTCCTTCTTACCTTCAACCGCAGCTTCCGTGAGGATACGGGTTGTTTCTTGGAAGGAAGCAGCAGAGATGAAGCTTTCCGTGTTCAAGCTGGCTTTGGTGATACCGAGCAGGACCGGCGTGAAAGTAGCTTCTCTGATGCCGAGCTGTCTGCAGCGCTCGTTTTCTTGATCGATGCTGAAACGCTCCATCAATTCGCCTGGCAGCAAGATGGTTTCGCCCGGCTCGTCGACGCGCACTTTGCGTGTCATCTGACGGACGATAACTTCAATGTGTTTGTCGGCGATTTCTACACCTTGTGAGCGATATACGGACTGTACTTCGTCCACCAGATATTTCTGAGCCGCTTCGATGCCGAGCAAGCGCACCACGTCGTGCGGGTTGGGCGGACCATCCGTAAGTGCTTTACCGATGGGCACGTCTTCGCCGTCTTCGACAACGATGTTCAGTCCGGCAGGAATGATGATTTCCTCTTCTCCGGCGTCAGGGTAGACGACATAGAGACGATGGGTGTCATCTTCCGTGACCACTTTGGCGCGTCCGGCGCGTTCTGCAAGAATCGCGCTTTCCTTCGGCTTTCTTGCTTCCAGCAATTCTTCGACTCTCGGAAGACCCTGAACGATGTCCCCGGTCTTTTGTCTTTCGAAGATCAGTGTTGCCAGCAAGTCGCCTCTTTGTACCAGGGCTCCGTCTTCACTCTGCAATTGAGTGTTGACTGAGATCAGATACGGACGTCCTTTTCTGACGAAGTAGTCGGTACCTTCGATCTTAACGACCTGACCGGATACGGTAGAAGGTGTCGACTTGGTGAGAGCATCGCCTTGTTTGACGAGATCTCCTTCCTTGGCTACGGCAGCGCCTTTGCCTTTGTGCACGACTTGTTGTTCTTCCGTGATGAGCAGGATTCTGCGTTCGTCTGTCTTGGACAATTGAACGCGGGCTGCACTCTTGGTTAGAACTTGAGTGGTGGCAACTGCTGATTTTGCATCGACGATGTCGCCGTGTTGAACGGAAAGCAAGGTGACGTTGATGTCGTGTTCACGACGCAACAGGATGTTTTCTTGAACGACGATATTGAGGTCGTCGGTGATTTCCACCAAGCCCTTCAAGGTCGTCAATTGTCCTTGCATTTGCAAAACCAGGGACGTACGAGTCAGTTGTGCGCCTTGCAGGTTGCGAACTTTTTCTCTGTCGCGGAAAAGCAATTGAGTGACCGAACGCAAAGAGATCTTCTCGTCGGTTGCTCGGTGCTTGAACTTCGTCTCGCGCGGCTCGATCCAATATTCTTCGACCGGGCGAACCAGCAATTGCATGGTGCCGTCTTCGCGCTCGATGACGTTGACGATCTTGCGATCTTTGTACTTCATGCCTTCCAGGATTTCGGTGCCCGGATCGACAATCTGACCTTCTTGTACTTTTACTTCGGTCGGATCATTGATGCCGTGCAGGTCGCCCGGACGGATGATTACTTCGTGGATGATGTCGTTGTCGGCAACGATTTCGACAACTCCGTCCATGTGAGCGAAGACGTCTTTGACGACTTCCTGTCCGGCAGTAACCAACTCGCCGGTCTCGCACATCTTCAGTGAGCTGTCCTTCGAGATGAAGTGAACTTCTTCCGGAACGAAGAGCACGCGACCTGGTTTGGTCACCACTCTGCGGTCGTCGATTTCTACGCCGTCATAAATGATCTCACCACCGGTAGTGACGACGTTGGTGCCGTCTTCAACCAGTTCGGCGATGATTTTGCCGTTTTCAACAATTTCGCCTTCGCCGATTTTAAGGGTGTAGGCTTCTTTCTGCTTGTTGACTCTCCAGGTGTAGCCTTGTTTGGCGCCTTCGAGTTTGGCGTTGCCGGCGCCGACAGAAGCGATGACAATGTTCATCTCTTTGCCTTTGACCAGGCGAGTGACGTTTTTGCGTCCGCTCTTCACGACTTCGGTTTCCAGTTCCGGTCCGAATCTGACTTCACCGCCGTGTTCAGTGGTGATTTGGATTTCAGCCAGAACATCGTTTGCAGTCACGTCCTGACCGTCTTTGACGACCACGTGAGCGCCCGACGGCAAGTTGTATACGTCGCCTTCCAGTACCCAGATGATACCGGCGCGGTTGGCTGTGCGGGAGATGTTGCCCTGACGGTCGCGTTTTTCGTCTGCCTGGAAGCCTGCAAAAGCGACCCGGCCGGAGATGTCGGCGGTGATATCTTTCGACGCCCGCTCGGTCAAATTTTTCTTCATGCCCGGCGGGTCGTACTCGGCGACTACCTGTCCGGCAGTTACCTCAGAGCCGTTGGGGATCATCAGCAACGCGCCGACCGGCAACGATTCCGACAATTCCTTCTTCTCATTGGTGAATTTGACTGCGCCTTCGCGAGTGGTTTGCTCCACGATGTCACCGTAAGCGGTGCGCACCGATTTGCAAGCAATCTTGAATGACAGAGTTCCTGTGAGCGGTGCTTTCACCTGCACACGGGACGATCCGCCGGCGACGGCGCCGCCTGTGTGGAATGTTCTCATGGTCAGCTGTGTTCCAGGCTCACCGATTGATTGCGCGGCGATAATACCGATTGCTTCGCCGACGTCTACCTGGCGCTTCGATGTCATCGAATAGCCGTAGCACTTCTGGCAAACGCCGTATTGGCTTTCGCAAGTCAATGGCGAGCGCACTTTGACGAAAGGCTGTTTTTTCAGAGCTTTGGCGTGTTCCTTAGCCCAGATCAAACTGATTGATTCGCCGCTCTTAGCAAGAACTTCGCCGGTTTCGACATCGACTACATCGACGGACATGCTGCGTCCGACTACGCGCTCTTCCAAGTTAACGACTTCTTTGTCGCCTTCTTTGATCGGGCGCATGTCGATACCGCGCACGGTGCCGCAGTCCAGATCACGGACGATAACATCCTGCGCGACGTCAACCAGACGGCGGGTGAGATACCCGGAGTCGGCTGTTTTGAGCGCTGTATCTACGAGACCCTTTCTGGCGCCGTAGGAGGAGATGATGTACTCGGTTACGTTCAAGCCTTCGCGGAAGTTTGCCTTAATCGGCAAGTCGATGATCTGACCTTGAGAGTCAGCCATCAAGCCCCGCATACCGACGAGCTGACGGACCTGGGAGATGTTACCCCGGGCGCCGGAGAATGCCATCATGTATACCGGGTTGAGACGGTCGAAATTGTCGACCACTTCTTTCGTCAATTGGTCGGTGGTAGCGGACCAGGTGTCGATAACCTTGTTGTAGCGTTCCACTTCTGTGATTTCGCCGCGCTCGTAGCGTCTTTGTGCCGCTTCGATTTCTTTTTCGGCGCTGGAGATAAGGCCGCGTTTTGCCTCAGGTACATCGAGGTCATCGATTGAGATCGTTACGCCGGCTTTGGTGGCGAACTGAAATCCCAAGTCCTTAAGAGAGTTAGCGAGCTCAGCAGTACGCGCTGTGCCGTATTTCTCATAGACTGTGGCGAGCAACTTACCGAGCTGCTTTTTGTCCACTGTCTGGTTGATGAACTCCATTACTTCTTCTTTTTTAGGCGTCGTAACCATGGGTTCCTCTTTATTGCTTTGGTTTGGTTAGCTTAGATTTGAGGTTTAAAACTTTAGTTTCAGGCAATCACGCTGCGCCTCGGCAGCGTGTCGCCCAAATACTTGTTAGTTGACCGAAGCGATCGCGCTGCGCACAACTTCATTGAAGATGATGCGTCCAGGCGTCGTTTCAATTGTCACGCCGCCGCATTCGCGATCGCGCACTTTGATTTTGGCGTGCAGATCGACAACACCGGCTTCATAGGCAGAACGCGCATCAGCCAGGCTGACAAAGCGCATTCCGGCGCCACGGCATTTCTTGGGATCGTCCGAACCCGGCTTTTCGATAGTCAGGTAGTAGATGCCCAACACCATGTCTTGCGTCGGTGTGATGGTCGGCTTGCCGGTTGCCGGCAGCATGACGTTGTTGGAAGCGAGCATGAGCATGTGTGCTTCAGCTTGCGCTTCAACGGAAAGCGGTACGTGAACTGCCATTTGGTCACCGTCGAAGTCGGCGTTGAATGCCGAGCAGACGAGCGGGTGCAATTGGATAGCGCGACCTTCTACGAGTACAGGCTCGAAGGCTTGGATACCCAATCTGTGCAGCGTAGGAGCGCGGTTGAGCAGGACCGGGTGACCTTGAATTACTTCTTCCAAGATTTCCCAGACAATTGCCGAGCCCTTTTCAATCTGCTTCTTGGCAGATTTGATGTTTTGAACAATCTGACGTTCGATCAATTTATTGATGACGAACGGCTTGAAGAGCTCGAGCGCCATTTCGCGCGGCAGACCGCATTGATGCAATTTCAATGTCGGACCGACAACGATAACGGAACGACCGGAGTAGTCAACGCGCTTACCGAGCAGGTTCTGACGGAAGCGACCTTGCTTGCCTTCGATGATGTTCGAGAGTGATTTCAAAGGACGGTTATTCGGTCCCACTACGACACGACCACGGCGACCGTTGTCGATGAGCGCATCGACTGCTTCTTGAAGCATGCGCTTCTCGTTGCGGACGATAATTTCAGGAGCGCCCATTTCCAGCAAGCGTGCCAAACGGTTGTTACGGTTGATCACGCGGCGGTAGAGGTCGTTCAAATCTGATGTGGCGAAACGTCCCCCGTCCAACTGAACCATCGGGCGCAGGTCGGGCGGTGTCACCGGCAGAACATCAAGAACAACCCAGGTCGGGTCGGTGTGCGAGTTGAGCAGTGCTTCAACCAAACGCAGTCTCTTGATGATTTTGGCGCGTTTTTGCTGAGAGCCGCCGGCTGAGGCCAACTCATCTCTCAATTCTTTGGACAATTCGCGCAGTCCGGGCAATTCCAGAAGTCTGCCTCTGTCGTCCTTGTTGTCCGGTCTTTCGTAGATGGGACGGGCGATTTCGTGGAGCAGTTGCTTGATGGCTTCTGCACCGATGCCGACGTCGAACTGGATGTTCTGATCGTCGATCAAACGCTCATACTCTTCTTCTGAAAGAAGTTGGTACTTCTTCAGATCAGGGGAGTTGCCCTGGTTGGTCACTATATATGCGTTGAAATAAACGACTTGTTCCAGGTCGCGCAGAGGTTGATCCAACAAAAGACCGATATAGCTCGGGATGCCTTTGAGGAACCAGATGTGCGTGACGGGGGATGCCAGCTTGATGTGGCCCATGCGGTGACGGCGGACTTTGGAGTCGGTGACTTCAACGCCGCATCGTTCGCAAGTGATACCACGGTGTCTGACTCTTTTGTACTTGCCGCAATAGCATTCCCAGTCCTTTGAAGGCCCGAAAATACGCTCGCAAAAAAGTCCGTCTTTTTCTGGTTTGAGAGTTCTATAGTTGATTGTCTCCGGCTTGGTTACTTCACCATGAGACCAGCTCAGAATGCGCTCAGGAGAGGCAACTCCGATCTTTATATAGTCAAACCTGTCAATACTTGTAGGCATCTTACCCGAAAGACCTCCAGAACATTGGGCTTTTAAGCCCTGTCTTGTGTGTGGCCAGTGTCGCTATTGCGAAC
The DNA here is from genome assembly GCA_013997645.1 of Cyanobacteria bacterium PR.3.49. Taxonomy (GTDB): domain Bacteria; phylum Cyanobacteriota; class Vampirovibrionia; order Obscuribacterales; family Obscuribacteraceae; genus QKMZ01. The sequence goes on along the minus strand of PNKB01000014.1, from coordinate 34,474 downwards.
AGATTGGAACGTTCTGAATGTTTGAAGTGCATCTTTTAAGAAGAACCGCTTCATTCAGAACGTTCCGGTTAAGTCATTTAGAAGTCGTCATCAGCGCCTTCGTCATCCGCTGCTTCTTCATCAGCTGCACCGACGCCGCCACCGAGTGAGGCAACTGCGCCGCCGATAAGGCCGCTGTCGGATTCGGTGCTGTCCGAATCTGAATCACTGTCGTCGCTGACGCCGCCGCCGCCACCGCCGAGCAATTCTTCATCGCCCTCGGAAACTGCGACCATTCCTGACGGAACCGCTTGCTGTCTCAATTCAGCCAGTTCGGACTCAATGCCGATCTCACCGAATGGACTCATGCGACGCATGCCGCGCGGGCGAACTTCTTCAACTTCAGTCATCAAATCGACTTCGATTTCACCGCCTTCGCGCGTGCGCTTGGCGACGGAAACATCAAGACCGATTGATTGAAGTTCGCGCACCAGCACCTTGAACGATTCAGGAATGCCGGGACGCTTCAGGTTTTCACCCTTAACAATAGATTCGTACGCTTTGGAGCGACCATTTACGTCATCTGACTTGATGGTCAACATCTCTTGCAGAGAGTAGGAAGCGCCGAAGGCCTCGAGTGCCCAGCATTCCATTTCTCCAAGACGCTGTCCGCCGAATTGCGCTTTACCGCCCAGAGGCTGTTGCGTAACCAGCGAGTAGGGACCGGTCGAGCGAGCGTGAATCTTATCGTCCACAAGGTGAACGAGTTTCATCATGTAGATCTTGCCGACCGTGACCGGGTTATCGAAGGGCTCGCCGGTGCGTCCGTCTGCCAGGATGACTTTGCCGTCATCACCGACCCACGGTGCTTCAGCTTGCTTCTTGCCTTTCTTGATCTCGTCGTGAACGAGAGCCGAAGATGCTTCTTTGGCGTGCATTTCGTCGAAGGGCGGCACTTCATAGTGCAGACCCGTGAGCATGGCAGCCAGTCCGAGCAATGTTTCGAATGTCTGTCCGACATTCATACGGCTCGGCACGCCAAGCGGGTTGAGGACGATGTCGACAGGAGTGCCGTCCGGAAGGAATGGCATATCTTCTGTCGGCAGAATCTTGGCGACAATACCCTTGTTGCCGTGACGTCCTGCTACTTTGTCGCCCACCGAGATCTTGCGTTTTTGAGCGATGTAAACGCGAACCACTTTATTGGCGACGGGCGGAAGCTCATCACCTTTTTCGCGGTCGAACACTTTGACGCCTACAACACGACCGCCTTCACCGTGCGGAACGCGCAGTGAGTTGTCGCGAACGTCTCTTGCCTTTTCACCGAAGATGGCGCGCAAGAGTTTTTCTTCCGGCGGGTGTTCGGATTCGCCCTTCGGTGTGATCTTGCCGACCAGGATGTCGTCAGGATAAACACGCGAGCCGATTCTGACGATGCCGTTTTCGTCTAAGTGACGCAGCGACTCTTCAGATACGTTGGGCACTTCGCGAGTGATTTCTTCAGGACCGAGCTTCGTGGAGCGAGCATCGATTTCCAGCTTTTCGATGTGGATGGAAGTCATCACATCATCGAATACCAGGCGTTGACTTATAAGGATCGCGTCCTCAAAGTTGTAGCCTTCCCAGGGCATGAAGGCGACGAGCAGGTTGCGACCGACCGCCAGTTCACCACGCTTGGTGGCGGCACCGTCGGCGATGACCATGCCCGGCTTGATGTTGTCGCCGACTTCAACAATCGGCTTCTGGTTCAAGCAGGTGTCCTGGTTGGAGCGCTGGAATTTAGCCAGTCTGTACTTAACCAGCCTCTTGTCCTTGGTGCGCACATGCACTGCAGTTGCAGAAACGTATTCGCATTTGCCTTCGACATCAGCCACAACGACCATGCCGGAGTCTTTTGCGGATTGCTTCTCAATGCCGGTAGTCACGAATGCGCGCTCGGTTTGAATGAGCGGTACAGACTGACGTTGCATGTTCGAGCCCATCAAGGCGCGGTTAGCGTCATCGTGCTCGAGGAATGGGATAAGCGCCGTTCCGACCGAGACAATTTGAATCGGTGACACGCCGACATAGTCGACTTGCTCCGGCGGTGTTTCTTCGAATTCGGCTTTGTAGCGCACCGGAACTAGAGGATGAACGAAGTCACCATTGTCTTTGACCGGCACATCGCCCGGTGCAACACGGTATTTGTCTTCTTCATCGGCAGTCAGGTAATGAATCTGATCGCTGACTCTGCCGTTTTCAACCTTTCTATATGGTGTTTCGATGAAACCATATTCGTTGACGCGAGCATGAGTGGCGAGCGATCCGATCAAACCTGCGTTCGGACCTTCCGGTGTTTCTACCGGGCAGATGCGTCCGTAGTGGCTGGGGTGAATGTCGCGGACTGCGAATCCGGCCCGTTCTCTCGACAAACCGCCCGGTCCAAGTGCAGACAGTCTGCGCTTGTGGGTCAATTCAGCCAGAGGATTGGTCTGGTCCATAAATTGCGACAACTGCGATGAGCCGAAGAATTCACGGATTGCAGCTACCAACGGCTTGGTGTTAAGCAGGTTGGCCGGGGTGAGAGTGTCTACGTCTTGCAATGTCATGCGCTCGCGCACGATTCTTTCAAGACGAGTAAGACCGATACGGAATTGGTTTTGCAGCAGCTCACCAACTGATCTGATGCGGCGGTTGCCGAGGTGATCGATGTCATCCACTTGACCGTCGTCGTAGTGAAGACCGATCAAATAGTCGACTGCAGCCACGATATCTTCGCGGGTGAGAGTGCGCTGTTGCTCGGGAACCGAGAGAGTCAGCTTCTTATTCAACTTATAGCGACCGACTTTGCCCAAGTCGTAACGCTTGTCGTCGAAGAAGCGGCTGTCGATGATCGACTGTCCACCGGCGACAGACGGCGGATCGCCGGGACGCAGCTTTCTGTAGACTTCGATCAATGAATCTTCTCTGGACTTGGTGTTGTCCTTTTCCAGCGTCTTCTTGAGGAAGTCTCGGTGACGGAAAAGCGATTCCATTTCGGAATCCGAATAGCCAAGCGCTCTCAGCAATGTGGTTGCCGGGAGCTTTCTGTTCTTGTCGATTTTGACGTAGATGACATCGTTGACGTCTGTTTCGAACTTCAGCCAGGCGCCGCGGTTCGGAATCAGAGTCGCAGAGAAAGTACGTTTACCGTTGGTGTCGATTTCGCGCTTGTAGTAGATGCCGGGGCTTCTGACAATTTGCGAAACAATGACGCGCTCGGCGCCATTAATAATGAATGTTCCACGGTCGGTCATCATCGGGATGTCGCCGACGTAGATTTCTTGCTCCTTGATTTCACCGATTTCGCGGTTCACCAGGCGCATTTGAATACGCAGTTTCTTTGTGAAACTAGCGTCTAGTTCCCTTGCTTCCTCAGGAGTCTTTGGCTTATTGGGTTCTGTGTGATCTTCGAATGTGTAGTTGGTCAGGAAGTGGAGCTCGAGTTTGCCCGTGTAGTCTTTGATGGGGCTGAAGGCTCTGAGCTCTTCTCCGAGACCCTCATCGATAAACCACTTGAACGAACTCTTCTGAATTTCTGCCAAATCGGGCAAGTCGGCGATGCGTGAGCTGCCGACCCCGAAGGTCTTGACGCGCTCCGTTAACTCTAAAGCCATCGATTACCTCTGGGTTCTTGGTCGGGGACCATTGACAATATGCAAGCACGGCGATTTGCTCGCACAGACCAATGCGACGTTGGTACGTGAGCGCAAACCGGAATTTGCAACTATACGTAGCTACTAATTGTATTGTCAAACGAATTGTTGTGAATGTTGAAGTGAGGGGTTTCGGGTTTTGTCGAGTTAAATCCGTCTCATAAACCTGGAGCCAGTCGAATCAACGTGTGCAAGAATTGATAAATTTTTGCTAATTATATTGCGACTTTGTAGTGAATGGATATTTTGTGGTGAAAAAACGCTCAGATTGCCGGAAATGATCGATTGAAGACTTGCATGTTCGAAAGAGCTCTCGATCGCAGCGGCACTGTGGGCTGATCCTTATCGGGCACTTGGGTTGTAAGTGTGGCGATAAATTTGGAAGATCGGGTGATCATGCGGATTCTATGCAAACAATATCGGCTGCATATTGGAAACCGGTTGCCTGTAAGATCACTTTTGGGGATGGAGCGCTGCTGGTGTGGCGTGCGGTCTTCAAAACCGTTGTGGGGCAGATAAACGCTGTCCTGGGTGGGTTCGATTCCTACGCATCCCCGTTGTTGTCAAGCGAGATCGTCCACGACCGCTTTCCGAAAAATTCCACAGGTGGGGGCTTTACAAAGATTAGCCGCCACCCATAATTAGTTATTGGAACTTGGCGTTTATTCTAGAAAGTCGGTCTTCGTGAATTCTCAAACAGGAGCTTTAGCCTGGCTCGACCAGTTTGCAGGCTACTTGGAAGTAGAAAGAAATTACTCTTCCAATACGATCAGAGCTTATCTCAACGATCTGAGGCAATTACTAACAGCTGAAGTCAGCGAAACAAATGCCGCCGCGGCGGTAGTTGATGCGCCGGCGCCATCTTTAGAAAGCCAATCTAACGAATCAGGCTCTGCGCCCCCTTCAGAGAGCGGTGATGACATTGAGTCATCGGCTTCTCCTGAAGTGGAAAAGCTGAAAGCTTATATTCGTCAGATGCAAGAGCATTACAGCCGCCCTACAGTGGCTCGTAAGATCTCTGCCATCCGCAGCTTCTACCGTTATCTTCGCCGCGAGCACTTGATCGAAGAAGATCCATCCAAAATGGTCCGCGGACCCAAACTGGCCAGACGGCTTCCCGCCTGCCTGGACAGAGAAGAAGTCGCAAGACTGTTGCAGGCACCGGATCAATCTTCGCTCGGCATTCGCGACAGAGCGCTCATGGACGTGCTTTATGCAACCGGCATGCGCGTTAGCGAGCTGTGCAGCCTGAGAGTCAAAGATTGGGATCCCGCTCAGTTGGAAATGAGAGTTACCGGTAAGGGCTCGAAAGAGCGCGTGGTGCTCCTCAACCAGCAAGCCGCCACCTCGCTGACCTCATACCTCTCCAATCACTGGAGTCGTTTGGCCGGCGGACGCATCGCTCAACCCGATCACCCGCTCTTCGTAAGCCGTCAGGCCACGAAGCTCTCGGCACGCTCGGTACACCGCATCGTTCTTAAGTATGCGCGCAAAGCCGGTATCAACAAACCGATAACGCCTCATACATTGAGACACACATTTGCAACCCACTTGCTGGAAGGCGGAGCCGACCTGCGCGTGGTGCAAGATCTTCTCGGACACACAACCATCAGCACAACGCAAATTTACACACATGTGACGATGGACCGTCTGCGCAAGGTCTACATGAACACGCACCCAAGAGCGTAGTTCGAAGCGGCTCGAAAAATCTGTAGGGGCGGTGCCATGCACCGCCCTTGCTATTTGCGCATGTTTTAACGAGCTTGTTTATTACCAGCTTGTTTATTACGCACAAGATGAGCAAATAAGCTCATACTTGCCATCATAGATATAATTACTGCCAGGAAGTTGAAAGAGGGCACAAATTGGCTACGCGCCGATCTAAGGCGAAGGGAAACAAACAAGGGGGCTTCGGCCGTGTTGTCGGCAAGAGCTTTCGCCTTATGGTTTTCACTACCCTCGTATGTGGTGCCATCGGACTTGGTTATTTTGGTGCTTCGCTTTTCCGCCAATTGCAGGATTTGCCGGACATAACGCTGGTAGAGCGTTATGAGCCAATCGAAGCCATTCAAGTGTTCGACAAAAACGATCACATGGTGTGCACCGTGGAAGGTGACGAGGACAGACGCGTCATCCCTTTGAATCAAGTCTCGAAGCAGATGCAGCAAGCCATGCTCGCCGCAGAAGATCACCACTTCTACGAGCACCATGGCGTCAACTACATGTCCATAATTCGGGCATCGCTGGTTAACGTTCAAGCCGGACGCGTCAAAGAAGGCGGCTCGACAATCACTCAACAGCTCGTGAAGAACCTCTTTTTCACTGAGGGCATGAGAACATTCGACAGAAAAATCAAAGAAGCTTATCTGGCCAATTCTCTGGAAAGCAAATACCCGAAAGAGCGCATTCTCGAGATGTATTTGAACCAAGTCTATTTCGGCAACAACGCCTACGGTATCGAGCGCGCCGCATCGCGTTACTTCGACCGCACCGCCGCCGGGCTCTCGCTAGCCCAGTCGGCTTTCCTTGCCGGTCTGGTCAAAGCACCTTCCGAGCTTGGATCGCCTGCTCACAGGCAAGAAGCATTCGAGCGTCAAAAAGAAATCATCGACAAGATGGCCGAGTACGGTTACATCACCGCCGGTCAGGCAAAAGCAGCTAAAGCGGAAAAGCTGAGTTTCAAGCGCGGCATCAGCCCGCTGCAAAAGTATCCTTATTACATTGCCCAGGTTTTGGAAATTTTGCGCACCGAATTCAGTCAAGCTGAATTGCGCAAACAAGGTCTTCGCGTTTACACCAATCTGGATCCCAAAGCGCAAACGATCGCCGAGAAAACTCTCAATGATCAGATCAAGAAGGCTCCCAAAGGCGTATCTCAGGCTGCTCTCGTTTCCATTCAAGTGCGTGACGGTTCGGTCGTTGCTATGGTCGGCGGAGTCGGCAATTTCTGGAAAAACCAGTTCAACCGCGCAACCAATCCGCATACTGCCGGTTCTTCTTTCAAGCCGTTTGTCTACCTGACCGCTTTCATTAAGAACACAGCCAATCCTGATTCGATAATCGACGATACACCACTGGTGGTGAAACAGCCCTGGGGTCTGCCGGACTATGCTCCGAAAAACTTCGATCACAAATTCATGGGTCGAATTCAAGTGCGCAAGGCGCTGGCTCTTTCGCGCAACGTGCCTGCCGTAAAGATAGCCAGAGAAGCCGGCATGGAGAGCATTGTTGAAACAGCACGCCTGGCTGGTGTGACTTCCAAACTCGACCCTAACCTGTCCTTGGCGTTGGGCAGCTCGGCCGTCTCGCCTCTCGATATGGCTGCTGCTTATTCTACATTCGTGCGCGGCGGTGTTTCCATCAAACCGCAAATGCTCAGAAGAATCGAGAACAACCGGGGGCAAGTCATTCAAGTATTCGAAGGTAAATACGACAAAGTCTTCAATATGCAGCCGGTAGCCAAACTGGTTGATTGTTTGCAAGACGTGGTCAAGTACGGCACCGGTACTGGTGCCAAGCTGGACGATCGTCCGGTGGGCGGAAAAACAGGCACCGCCGATGAAGGCAAAGATATCTGGTTTATCGGCTTCACTCCCGACCTCGTCACCGCCGTGTGGGGCGGCAACGATGAGAACAAGCCCATCGCCGGTCACAACGTGACGGGCGGCGTGGTCATGGCAAAGATCTGGAAAGAGTATATGAAGGCCTATTACACTGCTATTCCCACCCCGGCAGGAACACTGATTACGCCGTCACCGGAAGAAAAAGAAACAACCAAGTCTGATGAAAAACTTGCCAAGGACGGCGATACTCCCCTCCTGCTTCCCGGACTGAAATTGGGTGGCGATGATCCAAAACCAGCTCCTGACGCCGCAGTAGCGAAGGAAGCTTTGGAAAAGCCGAGGGTGGAGACACCGGCTGCTACTCCTGCCGTGGTACCGGCAGCGACACCAGCGCCGGAAACTCCCAAAGAAGCACCACAAGTTGCGCCCGAGCCTGCTTCTACTCCTGTGACTGCTCCAACGCCGGCTCCGGCACCTTCGACAACATCTGCTCCTGCTCCGGGCACCACCAGCACTTTTATCGCGCCATCTACTCCTTCGACGCGCTCGAAATATGCTCCTTACGAAGCCAAGCCTGCATTCGCACCGGCTGATCCTTCTGCCGCTACTCCCCACTAAAATTTGCGGGGTCGCCATTGAGCCTTAACGTTGCGGAAGTGACTCAGTCAAGCCAGGCAATGAAGGATTACACGCTGCTTTCAATTTTCGCCCTTCTTTCGGTATCACTCTGGCAGATCGGACTTTGCTTCGTATTGCTTCAAAGCGGTCTGGCTAAGGCTTTCGCTCGCCTGGTCGAGAAGGACAGCCAAATGCAGTTTGTCAGAGCCGCAACATATTGCTTGTTCGTTATGGCCTTTCTCTTTGTCCTTTCATTGCCGATCAAAGTCTTGCTCGAATATGCTCCAGAGAAGGTATTCGGACTGACCAACGACACTTCCTTCTCATACATCGTCTCGAAATTCATCGATTTCATCGCCGGTTGCATTCATTCCATTCCGATGATCGCACTGGCAATGGTGCTGACCAAGCGCTTTCCCAAGCACTGGGGCTTTTACACTGGCGCTCTTTTTGCAGCCGGATATGCTGTTCAAATACTCGTCATGCCGTATTTCCTGGAAGACAACAGTGGTTATTTGAAACCGCTAAATAAACCGGAAGTGCAAATGCGTGTCGATGCAATTTTCAAAAAAGCAGGTTTGGATGGAGCCAAAGTGCTGGTTGAAAACGTTCCTGCCAGCAAGAAATTGAACGCTTATGCTACAGGAGCAGGTCCGTCGTCGCGATTTGTTTTGTATGAAACGGTTGTGAATCGGCTGAGCGCCGACGAGATAGAAGCAATGATTGCTCACGAAATCTCGCATATAAAGCTCAATCATCTAAGTTTGAACTTGCTTATGATCTGCAGTTTTTTACTCCTGGCACCGGCTGCGGCGCAACTGACTGCACCATCCATAATACCGCGCTTGCCTCCATCATGGGGCATCTCGAAAGTCGATGATCTTCCGACGATTGCTCTGGCATTCTTTATTGTGCTGTCGGGAAACTTTCTCTTCATGCCGGTTCAGAACTATTTTTCTAGGCAGTTCGAATTGCAAGCAGACCAGCAAGCACTCGCACTTACCGGCAATCCTGAAGCGTTTGCGCGCCAGTTATCCACGTTTGCCCGTTTCAATCTGGACGACATGGACCCGCCTGCATGGGCGGTGGCGACTTTGTATTCTCATCCATCTGTGAAAGAGAGAATCATTGCCGCATTGAAAAATGGATCTGCCGAACATTAAGTCATTTTGCCTGTTTGAGTGCTGCTTCTTTAGCCATGCAAGCGCTACACACACACCAATCATCGAAATCCGGGCGCTCATCATTTTCGACTTGATTCAGCCATCGATTCCTGGCGGACGTCCTGACCTTTCTCTTGAAACTTTTTATCAGTTGGATGATCGATTCTCTTTCTCCCAGATCAAATAACTCTCTAGCAAGACGAAAAATCACTTCCTGAGGCTGATAGCCGCGCTTCATCTCTAACATCAATTGAACTGCCAGAGAACGATTATTCTCTCTCAGCGCTACCAGCCCCAGGAATCCGTTTGCCATTTGCTCACATATGGTCTGATCCCAGTCACGCAATTCTTTCGCACACTTGCGCACAATATCGTAATAACCCAAACTGAGTGCTGCGTCTGACACATATTCACATGTTAAAAACGGCGCGCCGCCTGATTCGGTTTCAAGTGAGCGAAGCCCGACATCAATAATTTGTTTGCGAATCTTATCCGAATACAACTCGGGAAGGCTCCACAATTGAGAATTGCAATAGATCACAAACAATCCCAACCATCCTTCATGTGGTTGTAAATTGTAAGCACGTTCGAATAATTCAGAGGCTGTCTCAAAGTCGTTCCAGACGATGAATGATGCTGCATTACCTAATATGGCTCCGTTCAGGGGATTGGCTGAGGCCTGTTCGAGCCAAGCTTGGCGGAGAGTTGCAAACGTCTTTGGTTTAAACTTATGACCAAAACGTGAAATCTCGAGCCTGAGATAGCCTTCGATACCAGGCTCATTTTCGATCAACCACAAAATTTGCTCTGCTAACTTCTGCTCTGCTACTTATGATAAATCTCGCTTTTAAGACCGACTCACCACTTCGAAGCTGACCGCTTCCGCTTTCAGTGCTGCTTGTAGAACGGCGATACTTTTCTGCGGATCGCAAGTTGTTCCGCAAGTAAAACAGTCCCAAAAGACAAGGTTCGCTTCCGGATAAGTATGCAAGCTGGCATGGCTTTCTGCAAGAATTGCTACGGCAGTTACACCCTGCGGTTCGAATGGTTGAGCGCAAAGATTTAGAACCGTAGCACCTGTTGCTTCAGCGGCCTCACGCGTCAAAGCACTCAATCTTTCCAGGTCGTTGAGAATATCAGCCTGGCAATCGCGCAGCGTCAAAAGCAGGTGTTTTCCAGACGCTTCGTGCACCTGCACATTCTTTCCTTGCGTCTCGCTTCCTTGCGCTCCGATTTCGGGTTTACTTAACTGCAGCATTCGAGATTTCCTCTGCGGCTCTTATGAAGGTGTCTGCGAAATTGTCCATGAAAAAGTACTCCTGTGCTCCGGTGAAGCGAACAGGATTTCCACCGAAGCGGCTCTTGAATTGCGAGAAGCGCGCATACTCATGTTCCGGCGAGCGGTGCGGAACATAGCCGTAGAAGTCGTACGTTTTGCAGCCTGCCTGACGCGCGTTTTTCATTGCTTGCCATTGCAGAGCATATCCGCCCATAAGATTCCGTTTGGTATTGGTCACTCCACCATAGAGATACGTGGCGCGCTCACCGTATGTAATCAAAATAAGAGAGCCCAATAAGTCGCCATCATGTTCGGCAAAGAGGAACGTCGCATGACCGCTGGGAATCAGTGCTTGAGCCAAGCGAGCAAAGAAGTCTTGAGATTCGAGGGCAAAGTCATCGCGTCGGCTCGCTTCACTCACGGCTGAGTAGAACTTTTGCACTGCATCGCTTGTGGTGCTTTCGCTTATCCTCACGCCATTTTTTTCAGCCAACTTGATGTTATATCGGCCTTTATGTTTCATAGCAGCGAAAACGGCTTCTTCACTGCCTGATAGATCTACATACAGGGTTTCCCTCGGCACAAGATCGACCGGCGCTCTGGCAAACTCTCTCAAATATTGAGGAGCTGGAGGAAACAAACGCGGCTCGATACGCATGGAAATTATTCCACCGGCTCGTGCGTAAGTTTCTGCTTCATCTTTGAGAAGACGCAGGTACTGAGCAGACTTTTCCGGGTCATGCCAGGGCAAGACCGGTCCTTCCGGCGCCACCATTATGCCTGTGCCATTGAGTTTCTTGCCTGTATAGAAGATTGCGCCACCAACCAGAATGCTTTTTTCAAACAAACCAAGATGCATCGCCTCCATGCGCTGGAGGCGTTTCATCCTGGCCCAATGCAAGCTCTGCATGATGCCGCTTTCCGGACAAGCTTTTACAAGCGATTCCCAGCAAGAGCCAAGCTCAGAATTGGGATCTATTTCACCAAGAATACGAATCTCGGTGCCGCTCATGCGTTTTCCTCAGCGGCATCTGTTCCTGCATTTCCTGTCGAGTCCTTGTCCAGCATTGTGTCGACGCTTTTGCAGGCGAGAATGATCTCGTCCCGTTGTTCTTCAACATCTGCGATTTGCTGATTGAGAGCGACGATTTTTAGACGCGCTTTGTTGACCAGTTGTTGCGTGCGGCGAATCGCGTCGTCTTTGCTTACTTCGCTCAGACCATAACTGACGACTGCAGCTTTACTGTTTTTGTATTGCGTCAGTTCGTCCAGAAGAAGCATCGAGTAGACTCTGCTTTCCTCAACTTCTGCAGTGAGCATATTAATCGTCTCGTCTAGTTCCTGCACAACTTTCTTTTGTGCGTCAGGCAAAGCTGATTTGCGCTTGTTGCCGTAGTTTTTTATCTCTGGACCGGCCGGACCTCTGCGCGCCGGAACAGGAGCGCCTTGAGGGTTGATGATGACGTCGCGTTGTCTGCGGTTGTAATACTCCACGCCGCCGCCGCCCCAGCCATCGTTCCAGCCGCCGCCACGCCCACCACGAGCGTGCCCATGGTCGCCTTTTGCATAGACCATATCCGGATACAACAGATTGCCGACGATCAATATTAGTGATAAGAGCATCACGACATTTCGTCCCATCTGCATCAGGGAGAGCTGATCGCCCTTCCAGTCGGAGAGTTTTTGCGCGAGCAATTTCAGTTCGGCTGCCAGGTTTGCCGGTAGTGCGCTGACGCGCTCGGTAAGCCGTGAAACAAGATCAGCAATGTCTACCGATTGCAGGAATGCAGCCGGTTGGCTGAGAAAATCTCGCACCAGTTCGGGTGTCTGACTTGTTGCCAATGATGGAACCAGTTCCAAAAGCTCTTCCAAGACAGCTTCTTGCGAAGTCGCTTCTGCGCCGTTTTCTCTGCTTTCAGCCGACAACATTTTTGCCAGCGCAGCTGTTATTTCTTTCGGCAGCACATCTTTTCCTGTGTCTGCCTGCGGGATCGATAGCGCGTTGAAATTCAGTGTAAATGCGTTTTTCTTCGCACCGGATTCGTCAATCAAATTTCCGGCTCTGAAATATCTGATCAGCACATCACTGCCTGCCAGCGCAGGACGCGCCATCGGCTGAATTTCGAACAGAGATTCCGGCAGGTCGAATAGTTCACTGACCTTCTCGTTACTGGCAAGAAATGTCCTCGGCTGCGGCATGTCCGCGGCGGTCAGCTCATCAACAGTAATCGGCGTAGCTGAAGCAAGGAAAAATCCCCAGTCATCGCCGTATCCGCGCGCAGCAAAAGAAGGAATAGCCACATGATATGGACGCGCTTGCAATTCTGAAATGAGAATCGTGTTGAGAATAGAACAATAAGACCAGGGTGTTGCCTGCGGCGAAACACCGTTGGTGGCGAGAATTCCATTGTCGGTTAAAAGCGATTTCAACATCGTGTACCATTCCACGCTGTGAAATTTTGCGCTCTCCACTTCGTCGGCAACAGTCAAATCGACAATAATGAGATTGTATTTTTCGCTTTTCCTAACTGCGTTTTCAGCAAATGTCCAGGCGTCTTCATTGGCGACTGTCAGGCGAGCATCAAGCATGCTTCTCTCGTTGATTTCTGCAAACTCACTGCGCGCCATCGAAAGAATTTCAGCATCATAATCAACAAGTGTGGCTGATTTGATGCGCTCGCATTTAAAAACTTGCTTGGCGGAAAGCCCGTCGCCACCGCCGATTATGAGCACATTGAGCGGCTCCGCCGTTCTATTGAGCGCAATTCCGAGCGCCGGCAACACCAGCCCCTCGTGATAGATATGTTCATCGCTGCTGTCAAATTGAAGGTCACCGTCGATCGTCAATGCAATTGAGCCATCCAGTCTTCGTTCGATAGAGCCGCTCATCTTGATGAACCTCCAAGGGTGATAATGCGGAGAATCATAGCCTTCGCTCAGGCGGCGGCCTATTATTGGCATGCCTGTGAAACGCCCATCTGATGCGAAATAACCTAAATTCTTGCCGGCCGGCTCTTCAAAACAGCTACGGTCGGGCATAGTGAATTGTTCAGCATATGGCGCTTAATAATATCTGCCGGGAGGTTTATCGATGTGTTGTTCTGCGTGGCCGGCTCTCTTTAGCCGAACGATTACCGGAACCTGGGAAGTTTTAGTCGAAGACCGCCTAATGCATGTGCTTCTTTACCAGAATCGCATCGGAAAGCCGCAATATTCCGGGCAGTGGGCGACGCCGCAAACCGCCCAAGCGCCTTCAGCAAAACCTGCCGAGCTCGAGCTGGCCGAAGGTGAGGGCAATTGTTTGATCATTCCTTTGCTTGGCCATTGGAATTCAATACGTCTTCTCAATACGTTCGACACACCAAATTTGCTGGAGGACATTTCAAAGGCTATTGAAATGCCGGTTTTTCGAGGCGCTCCTGTAGCCGGCGCAGGGGGAGGTTGGGGTGGAAGTAAGGGCGGACTGGTTTTTCTTCAGTTTGACATTTATGACATTGTGATTGCAGAAAATGCGTGCGACATCCCGGCTGTTATAAAAGAGATCAATCCGCTTAAGCGTCCCAAAACAAATGCGCAAGTATTTTCTGTGCTGGATGAATGGTACGGATGTCCTGTCGCCGTATGCTGTTTTAACAATGCTCAATCGGGCGATGCAAAACCGCTTGCCTTCGCATTTGAGCCTCTATATCCGGATACGCTTGTTGTTTATACTCTGGACGGGCACGATGGAAAACCTCCGGCACCCAACGAGATCGTCACGGTGGACCACGATATTTTTGTCGGCAGCTATCTGATGAATTCCGATCAGTTTGCTGCAGTTAAGTACACTGACGAAATTCCGGATCATTTGCGACCTTATATATTGAACAAAGTTCTCGGCATGAGATTGCATGAAGAGATGGAAAACGGTGATTTTGTTTTTCAAACTGATCAGGTACGCAAGGGGCTTTTTCAGGGACTTCGCGCACTACCTCCCTTTGCTCCGTCCGGAATTAAAAGAGAAGGTCACCAGGCAGTGAGGCAAGACGCCTACACTTCTATTTTCTAGTGTCAAAGGATTTTTTCTGCAGTGGAGGACTAAGTCTGATGTGTTGTTCTGCCTGGCCTGCGTCTTTCAGTAAAACGATCACAGGCACCTGGGAAGTCCTGGTTGATGGGAAAGTCAATCATGTTCTCTGGTATCAAAACAATGTCGGCAGTGCACATCCAAAAAGATCGGAAACTCTCGAATGGTGCATCGGGCGTGTTTTGCAAAGTCCTGAATGGTTCAAATTTTGCGAAAAGCCGATGCGCGAGACAGGTATTTCGGTTAAAAACGTTGTGAAGGCAGTCGAGGAGCAGACCGGGCAACCATTTCCGCATCCGATTCCCGAGGAGATTTTTCCGGGCGAGGGCAATTGCTTGATCATTCCTTTGCTGGGCAGCTGGGAATCGATTCATCTGCTCAACACTATGAACGCGGCAAAAATTCTCGACGACATTTCCAAAGCGCTGGTCCCTCCTGTGCCGCCTTTTATGGACAAGGTCTGGTCGTTGGATATACAGGAGCGCAGCGCCACAGGCAGAATGGTTTTCTTGCAATTCGATATCTACGACATCGTCCTTGCGGAGCATGCAAAAGACATTGCTGAAGTGCTTCCGCAAATTCAAGAGTCGAAAAGACCAAAGGTCAATCCTCTGGTTTTCGACACTTTCAACTCCTGGTACAACTGTCCGGTCGCACTCTGCTGTTTCAACTCGAGTGACAGCGGCACTGCAAAGCCGCTTGGATTCGCCTTCGAGCCGCTCTATCCCGATAAGCTCGTTGTCTATACTCTGGACGGACATGATGGTAATGCGCCTGATCCGGCAGCAAAAGTCAGTCTCGATCACGACATCTTCGTGGGCAGTTATTTGATGAAGACCGACAATTGCGCTCAAGTAGAGTATTCCGACTTCATCTATCCCGATTTGAAGAAGTACATGCTCGATGACATTCTGGGCACGTCGACCAATGCAAGGATGCAAAACGGTGATTTTGTCTTCTCAACGCAAGCCGTGCGCGCAGGACACTTCGAGGGAGTCCGCTCGCTGCCGCCTTTCGGCCCTCATGAGCTGCCCAGAGTGAGTGAAACCCTGACACGCGCAGAAGAGTATCAGGTATTTGATCGCCCCAGAAGACGCCTTTAGCGTACGCAAACGACCATATACGCGTAGAAAACCACAATTGTCAGAAGCCAGAGAATTCCGAGAATTTTATAGAAAACGTCTGTCGCCTGCATAGCGCGACTTCTTCGCTGTGGGCTGTAGCACTCCGGATGCAATCCGGCAGTCTGCCAGCGGGCAAGGGATTTGGCTGGGGGCAGTTTGGGCAATCCGGCAGTCGTCGCAAAGCCGCTGCCTGTCATTGATACTGGCATCGTTCTATGTCCTGAGGTGATGTTTCTATTGTCAACCTCGATTTTGAAACTTTCGTGAGAGCCCAATTGGAACGAAAACAAATGTTGCGATGCTGACATAATATTGGCGGTGTCGTTTCCAGGAAATAGCGCTGTGCCGGAAAAACTAGTTGGTTTGTTGGGAGTGGTGAGCATTTTTGGGCTCGCATTCCTGATGAGCAACAATCGCAAAAAGCTGAACTATAGATTGATCGGCAGCGGTTTTTTATTGCAGATTTTGCTGGCGGTTTTCGTTTTGAAAGTCGAAGTCGGACAGCAAATGTTCAAAGCGCTGGGCGATGGAATCACAGAACTTCTGCACTGCTCAGACGCAGGAGCAGCCTTTGTTTTTGGTCCTTTGGTAGACAAGGAAAAGTTGGACAAAGCCTTTGGCGTCGGCTCCGAATTTATTTTCGCCTTTCGCGTTGTCCCGACAATTATTTTTGTATCCAGCCTGGTGAGCATCTCTTACTATCTGGGGATTATGCAGCGCGTCGTTCAAATAGTGGCGCGGGTGGTGTCATTCATTATGGGCGCCAGCGGTGCCGAGGCGCTTTCCAATGCCGCCAGCGTATTCGTTGGTCAGGTGGAAGCGCAGCTGCTTATTCGTCCTTATGTGGCTTCGATGACCATGTCCGAACTGCTGGCCTCTATGACAGGCTCGATGGCCTGCGTGGCCGGCGGCGTGCTTGCCGTCTATATCGGCATGGGCATCGAGGCGTCTTATCTGTTGACGGCAAGCATTATGGCCGCGCCGGGCGGACTTGTGATCTCGAAAATTGTCTGGCCGGAAACAGAAGAATCCAAGACGAAAGGCAAAGTGCAGATTGAAGTTCAGAAAACCAACGCCAATGTCATCGATGCGGCCGCGCATGGTGCGTCCGACGGGTTGCGGATTGGCCTTAACGTCGTCGCCATGCTCCTCGCCTTCATCGCCCTCATCCACCTGGGCGACATTTGCATCGGCTTTGCCGGGCGCGGTTTAGCGAGCCTGGGAATGAACGCTGCCTCGCTGGGAGTCGACCTCAGCAATTTGAAATTGAAAGATTTATTTGGTCTGGGTTTTGCGCCCATCGCGTGGCTGCTGGGTGTGCCCTGGGCAGATGCGCAAACAGTCGGAAAGCTGATGGGCGAGAAGCTAGCAATCAATGAGTTTTTTGCATATATGGACATGTCGGCAATGTTGAAAGATCCGCAGGCTCACCACATGAGCAAGCAAGCTGAAACCATCGCCACATTTGCGCTTTGCGGTTTTGCCAATTTCAGCTCCGTAGCCATGCAAATCGGTGGCATCGGCGAAATTGCCCCCAGCCGCCGCGCCGATCTGGCTCGACTGGGCATCAAGGCACTCATTTGCGGCACCATGGCAAGCTACCTTTCGGCCGCGCTGGCAGGGCTTCTCACCTAGGCAATTGAAAAACATTCAGGAAATACGGGCGCAAGTCTGCAAATATGTCCATAGTTCTTGTGTCTATTGAATCTATTTTGATTCTGAAGGGAAACCGTCGGTGCCAGCAGTGATGTCAATTGTTTTGTGGGTGGCGGTGAGCCTGGTAGGCGCCGGCTCGCTTGCCGTTATTGCCTTCAACAATGGAGAAAAGGTCAACGCCGTTTTTCTCATTACGGCAGCCGTCGCCACCTTTGCTGTCGCCTATCGCTTTTACAGCAAATTCATCGCTGAGAAAGTATTTGCGCTGAGCGACGATAATGTCACCCCAGCTATAACCATGGACGATGGAAAAGACTATGTGCCCACGCACAAGTGGGTGCTTTTCGGGCATCACTTCGCGGCGATTGCCGGTGCCGGACCTCTGGTAGGCCCGATTCTTGCAGCTCAATTCGGATACCTTCCCGGGACTATCTGGCTGATAGCGGGTGCAGTACTGGCAGGCGCGGTGCAAGATTTTGTCATTCTCTGCGCTTCGATGCGCCGCAAAGGCAAGTCATTGGGACAGATGGCCAAAGAGGAAATCAGTCCTTTGGCAGGCGTAGTGGCACTGACTGCCATTCTGCTCATCATGATGATTCTCATGGCAGTGCTTGCTCTGGTCATCGTCAATGCGCTCAAGGCCAGCCCGTGGGGCTCGTTTACGCTCTTAATGACCGTCCCTATCGCCATGATCGTCGGCATTTATATGCGTTTTTTGCGCCCTGAAAAAATACTCGAGGGTTCTCTAATTGGCGTTGTGCTGACAATTCTTGCTGTAATCGCCGGTAAGCATGTAGCTGCAGATCCGAATTTGGCGCCGTTTTTCACTCTTTCAGGCGTGAATCTTTCATTGTCGATTATGGCTTATGGCTTCTTTGCTTCGGTTTTGCCTGTATGGGTGCTGCTTGCTCCACGCGACTATCTTTCCGCGTTTCTGAAAGTCGGCATAATTGTATTGCTGGCGGTTGGAATACTCGTCCTCCACCCGGTTTTACAGATGCCGGCGCTGACAAAATTTGCTGACGGAACTGGTCCGCTTTTCTACGGGAATATATTTCCTTTCTGTTTCATCACCATCGCCTGTGGTGCGGTGTCAGGTTTTCACTCTCTGGTGTCTTCCGGCACCACGCCGAAAATGATCGCCAAAGAACCGCACGCGCGTCCGATTGGTTATGCCAGCATGCTGGGCGAATCCAGTGTGGCAATTATGGCGATAATCGCCGCGTGCACGCTGGCACCAGGGACATATTTCGCCATCAACAGCCCCAAAGGTGTTGTCGGTCAGGATGTGGTCCAAGCAGCCGCCACCATTTCAAGCTGGGGCTATGAAGTCACTCCGCAAGAGATGGAAAAACTGGCAAAGGATGTCGGCGAGGAAAGCTTGATGGGGCGAACCGGCGGCGGTCCTACGCTGGCCGTCGGCATGGCGAACATTTTTTCCAACGCTGTGTCGAAAGTTGCCGGCAGCGGTGCACTCGATGTTTCGTTCTGGTATCACTTCGCCATCATGTTCGAGGCGCTATTTATTCTCACTTGTCTCGATGCAGGCACCCGAGTCGGCCGTTTCTTACTGCAAGATTTTCTTGGCCTGCTGTGGAAACCGCTTGGGCGGACGAGCTGGTATCCGTCAATCATCCTTAGCTCTGCCCTTGTTGTCGGTGGCTGGGGATATTTTCTTTATCAGGGAGTCATCGATCCTCTTGGTGGTATCAACAGTTTGTGGCCGCTCTTTGGAATTGCCAATCAGTTGTTGGCCGTGGTGGCACTTGTCATAGGCACCACTGTGATAATCAAAATGGGCAAGGCTAAATACTGCTTTGTCACCGTCGCTCCGCTTGTTTGGCTATTAGCCGTAACTTTTACCGCCGGCTATCTCAAGATATTCAGCAGCGAGCCCAAGCTCGGATTTCTGGCTCATGCGCAGTCATTGAAAGACAAGATCGCGCAAGGGCTGCCGGAAGCCGAAGTGCATACGCAAAATGTGCTCATCTTTAACGACTATCTGGATGCTGCCATGGGTGGTGTCTTCTTGCTGCTCGTTTTGATTATAGTTATAGAAGCGGTGCGTATTTGGTTCGGCAAATCGCAGCCAAATGCAATACCTACAGGTCCGGACGAAGTGACGGAACAAACGAACATTGATGGGGCTGTTGCATTCGATGCGCCGCCTGATTCTCCCCCGATGCGTTGTTGTTAATGAAAAAATGATCCCAGAGCTCAAACAATTAGTTGAAAACGAATTAGTATCAGGAGAAAAACTTCTCTGGTGCGCTCAGCCGGACGCAGACAAGTTTATTTCTTCAATCGTTCCTGCATCGGTTATCTGGCTGTCCGGTCTGTTCCTCTTTTGTGTGGGCGTCATGGGGCAAGCCGGAGATCGCCAGGGGGCTGTTTTGCCGGGATTAATCGGCTTGCTTGTCTTGGTTGCATTAATTGGTGTTCTTGAAATTATTTTCGTTCCACTCAGGGCTCGACAAACTGTATACGCCCTCACCGATAAGCGCGCGTTTATCCTCACAATCCGCAGCCGTTTCACACACGATGAGAGCGGCAGAACGCAATTGTATGGGAAGAATATGGTCAGCGAGCAGAAGAACACACCAGGGCAATTCTATTTGTCCAATCTACCGGCGCAATTGATATTCGCTTTTCTGGCAATTGACGTTGTTATATCGGCAGCAAGGCGTTTTGATGTTTTTGTTGCTCTCGGCTTTGTATTTGTTGTCGCCGGCTGGATCTTGCACTGGTATCAAGATTTGCGATTGCCGCTGGCGCGTTTTCGCGACACGCCTAAAATCACCTACAATGTCGGCGACCTGCTCGTTTCGATCGAAGACATGCCTTACGAAGACATATCTTCGCTTTCAATTAGAAAAGCAAAGAAAGACCGAGCGGACATTTTTGTTTTGTCGAAGAGTCGCGGTGTGTTGAGAATGAAGTGCTCCACTGATGCGACCAAAGCGCTGGCAATTCTCGATCAAAATCATCCGAAAAAGCCTGAGAAAACTGCCAACGCTGAAGAAGAAAAAGGCGCTTAAAAAGCGCCTTTCAATTAACTATTTGTTTGGCATTTCACACGGTGAAGACGGCGAGCAGCTGCACTTTTCACCTTCTTTGTAGTTGGTGCAGCAGCAGCAACAGCAGTCACAGCCTTTGCACGGCTCGCATGATTTTCCGTCACAACATGCTGAAGGACAACATTGATCAGCCATCTTCACTTTCCTCCTATGAGTCGGCGCGCCGCTCGCTGTCTGCGAGCAGGCACATCGCTTTTTGTAGTAAACCGATCACACATTGATCGACAACCCTGTAATAAATCATGGTTCCACTGCGGCGAGTGGAGACAATGCCTCGATCCGAAAGTCTCTGCAACTGATTTGAAATAGCCTGAGGAGTCATCTCGACGGCATCGGCCAAGTCGCAGACGCACATCTCTTCCACTCTCGCCAAAGTGTGAAGCAGCCTCAGGCGGGTGTCGTTAGCGAGTATTTTGAACAAATCTTCCAACTCTGACGCCTGATCTGTCGTTATCGGCTCCTGTTCAGGGAATGTAAAGTGCACAGGGCAGCAGTTTTGCTGCTTTTTGTTGATTTTGACTCTGGTATTCATACTGACATTGTACACTATTACACGAGATTGTGGAATAGTGTACTATTTATATCTCTGAATTAGCCTTGTGAATCCATCCGCTGTCGTCGGCGTGCCGCCGTTATAAATGACCTTGTTGTTTGCATCGAAGAATACAAGTCTCGGAATTGAGGAGACTTGGAATTGTGCTTTCAAGTCTGGATTTGAATCTGCATCAATTTCTTGAAAAGTGATGTCATTGAATTTTGGTTTCACTGCCTCGAAAATGGGTGCAAATCGCTGGCAGGATGCGCACCAGGGCGCGGTGAATTTGTAGATCTTTTTGACCGGCATGACATTGGGATTTGTGCTGGAGCCCGTCTGTCCATTCTTCATCGCCGCCATCGCAGCGTTTGCTGCAGCTACTGCTGCCGGATTGGGATTGTAACCGGGAGTCGCTGATGCTCTGGCGCCGCCTAATTTTTGCATGCCCTGCATCGCCAGTGCTTTCAATCGCGCATCGTTGGTGGTGGCAACATACTGATATTCTTGACGCGCCTGTTCGAGATGACCGAGGGCCTGGTGGCACAGTGCCAGGTAATAGCGATTCAGTCCATTAGTTGGGTAAGCTGCTTTGACGGATTCAAACTGCGCAGCTGCCTGGCTGTACCTTCCGGCGTTATAGTCGGCAACGGCCTGATTGAAATTCGGTGCAGCGTAAGCACCTTGTATGGCCGTGAAGGCAAGAGCCGTTGTGGTGACTATCAATGCTTTTATCGTTTTAGTTGTTTTCATTTATTGGTGTACTCAATGGAATTTTTTGATTGCTTCAGAGAATGACTCTTCGTCATTGAATGCTCCGCCGCTGTACAGGATATTTCCCGAACTATCTAGAAATACCAGATGCGGTATGGCCTGAACTTGATATTTGTCAGCTGTTGCCTTGTCCTGATCGATGTCGATTGTTTCAAATTTTACATCGCTAAATTTCTTGCTTGTTTCCTCATATATTGGTGCGAATCTTTTACATGGTCCGCACCATACGGCTGTAAATTTGAGGATCTTCCTCACTTTCGCATTTGCCGATGGTCTGCTGCCCGCACTCGGGCTTGCTGAAGCTGTGCTTGCCGTACTGCCGGAGTAAGCAACCGAAGTTTTTGCCCCGGACATTCTGGACAGTCCTTGCTGTGCCATTGCTTTCAATCGAGCATCGCCATTGGTGGCAACAAATTGATATTCATCGCGCGCTTTGTCAAAATGGCCAAGCGCTTGCCGGCATAGTGCCAAGTAGTAGCGTGTCATCGAGTTGTTCGGATAAGCTGCTTTCAGAGTTTCAAACTCCGCTGCTGCCTGTCCATATTTCCCTGCATTGTAATTTGCCACTGCTTGATTGAAACTCGGCGCAGAAAAAGCACCCTGTACTGCTATGAAAGCAAATGCCAGGGTGCTTATTATCAGTGCTTTTCCTTGTTGGTGTTTTTTCATTGCTGCCTGCTCGTAAAGTACTTTGTATTAGGTTCTAGTACCCGTTGATGGTGGCAGCAATTGTTTTGTCAGTGGAATTTGTTTATTGCTGAGGAGAAGGATTCTTCATCCGAGAATGCTCCGCCGCTGTATAACACATTGCCACCACCATCAAGAAAGACTAGATGTGGTATTCCTGAAACTCCATATTTGTCGCTGGTCGCCTTATCTTTATCAACATCTATAACCTGGAAGCTAACGTCTCTGTATTTTTGTTGGGTCGCCTCAAACACGGGGGCGAATCTTTTACACGGCCCTCACCAATCTGCGTAGAATTCGAGAATCTTTTTCACCTTTGCGTTAGCTGGAGGGCGGCTTCCAGCACCAGGACTGGCAGATGCAGTGCTTGTCGATCCACCTGAGTAGGAAGTCGATGTTTTTGCGCCCGACATTCTTGAAAGACCTTGAGAGGCAAGACCTTTCAGGCTTGCATCTCCATACTGCGATACCCATTCGTATTCTTGTCTTGCTTTGTCGAAGTGACCAAGCGCTTGGCGGCAGAGCGCCAGGTAATAGTGTGTCAAAGCATTATTTGGATAACTGGCTTTGATAGTCTCAAACGCGGCAGCCGCTTGCCCGTATCTGCCGGCGTTATAGTCTGCCACTGCCTGATTATATGAATTGGCGGGGGCTGAGACTGCCGGTAGAATTGCAACAAGAGATGCCGCGATTGCATTGATAAGATGACGTTTTTTCATTCAATCTTTGCCTCGCCGGTTTGATATATAGATGAATTTCTATTTTAAACCGAACAAAGCAAAAGCTTTCAATCGCTCAAACCGGAGGTTCTCGCCCCGGATTTGCAGCGCTTGAAAAGGTTAATTTTGCCGAGACTCAAGCTTGACGCGAATCCAGGACCTTCTTGAAGTCTTCTCTGATGCTGTCTATGAGGCTTTCCACAACGGGATTAAGCGTATAAATCGAATCGACCGACGGGCTGACCCGCTTGAATTCGGAGCGCTGCTGCGTGCCCCAGCTATCAGGAACGACTCCGTCTCTGGGACCCGGATAGTCCAGCAATTGGGCCAGCAAATCGCGCACTCCATGACCCTCTTCATTGTCCAAGTCCAGTGCGTAAGTGCTCTGGAGCATTGAGCCTGCCGAGTCGCCCAGTTCGATATGATGGGCCGTCACTGTGGCTGTTGGTAAAGTCGAAGAATCAGTTGAGCCGGACATTTCCGGCAGGACCCTGGCGCTTCGCATATCTACGGCGGGCACTGCCTCATCGGTTGTGCCTTGTGCTTGAGCGTTGTGCTCAAGCGCTTGCAGTATTTCTGACATTGTGTGAATCACCGGTACGGGGAAGGTATTTGAGCCGTGCTCGGATGTATCCGGAACTCCCGCTTTTTGGACAAACTGACAACGAAATCAGTGTTTGCCTCACCCTCTTCTGCAAGCTACAATCGAGCCCTCATTTTCCGGAGGTTTCATGGCAAACTCTCGCTTGTCGGCACTTTTGCTGGTTTTCTGTCTGTTTGTCTGGTCCAGCGGTCTGCCCAGCCTTGCCTGCACGGATTTTCGCTTAAACGCCGCCGACGGCACGGTGGTGGTCGGAAGATCAATGGAATGGGGCGTCGATTTAAAGTCCCAGGTCAACAAGCATCCGCGCGGTGTGACCGTGCAATCTCAGTCTCCGGGAGGAATGCCGGGTCTGAAATGGACGTCCAGGTATGGTTATTTAGCCGTGGATGGCGGCAGTTCGGGCCCAACTCTGGACGGCATGAACGAAAAAGGATTGAGCATAGGCTTTCTTTGGTTGCCTGGAAGCAAGTATCACGAGATAAGCAAAGGTGATGAGAGTCGAGCGATTTCACTGCTGGACTTTGGAGACTGGCTGCTCGGCAGCTTCTCCAGCGTTGAAGAGGCCAAAGCCGCCGTTAAGAATATTCGCGTCTGGGCCCCTTCTCTTAAGGATTGGGGCGGGATTCCGACGATTCACGTGTCTTTGCATGATGCGGGTGGAAAGAGCGCGGTTTTCGAATTTACCGACGGCGAGCTCAAGATTTTCGATAATCCGCAGGGCGTTCTCACCAACGCTCCCACGTTTGATTGGCAGTGCAAAAACCTGGAAAATTATTTCGGGTTGACGCCCTACTCGGACAAAGGCGCGTTTTTCAACTTGCCTGGTGCAAAATTGGTCGGGCAGGGCGGCGGACTGATCGGCATGCCTGGCAATCCATTGCCCTCGTCGCGTTTTATCCATACTTTCGCTTACAAAGCATTCTCAAAACAGCCCCCCGACAGCAAGAATGCGGTTGTGCTTGCGCAGCACATTCTCAATTCCGTAGACATTCCGCTCGGCGTTGTCCGCACCACAGATGGTGACGGTGAGCATTCTGATTTTACTCAATGGATATTGATCAAAGATTTGAAAAACAAGGCTTTTCACTATCGGGCTTACTCGGATATTTCTCTGCATACTATTAACCTCGACCAGTTGGATCTGGAAATTTCGGCAAGCGGCAAGCGCAAGTCGATTCCCATTGCCGGTGAGACTTTCTTCTGCGACATGACCAGTTCGCTGCGCTAGTCGGTCTGGGGCGGTAAACCCCGTATGGTGGGGAATTTGCGGAAAATTTTGCTACGATATACTATTCAGGAGGCAGGGAACTATATATAAGGTTCTCCATCTGAGTAAATATGGATATTTCATTTTTCACCCGGCGTTATGTTGATCGCTCAAAAAACACGGGCTTCCAATTCGAATTTTTCTGCGACAGATGCAACAAAGGATATCTGACGCCGTTTCGCATCCATGCATTGGGCGTAGTGACATCTATTTGGGATGCGACCGACTGGAAGAAGGAAAAAGAAAAAGACTTCGATTTCGACACGCTGAAGAAAGATGTGTCTCGCCTGTTTTTCAAGGGCAAAGCCTGGATTGAAGCGTACACCAACGCTGTGGAAGAGGCGCAAAAGCACTTCCGGCATTGCGCGCGCTGTCTGAAGTGGGTGTGTCCCAAGAGTTGTTATAACCCGCGAGCCAATCTCTGTCAGGGTTGCGCACCCCTGACCGAAGCCGAGAAGGCGGCACTGAAAGCCGAGGAAAAACGCAAAGACGGCGGCAAATCCGCAGAGCCGGTCGATGCGCCGAGATGCTGCCCCCACTGCGGAAAAAGCAATCCGATTGCGACTTTCTGCGCCGATTGCGGGCAAAAGATTGCTCAGGACATTTTCTGTCCCGGTTGCGGCTGCAAGTGGTCGACCGAAAAGAGAATGAAATTCTGCCCGCGCTGCGGTGATGAAATGCCGCAATTCGTGCCTAAAGGCGAAAAGCCAAAAATTGTTCCTGACGGAGAAAAGCCAAAGGAGAAAGCCAGCGAGCGAACGGCGGAAAGGCCGAGCGACAAATCGCTGGACACATTTGCGGACCTGTCCAATGAAGTGCGCAAAGTTGCCGAGGAATATAAGAGTTTTGCCGAAGATATTCTTGGTCTAAAACCGCGTTCTGCAGCCAAACCGCAACCGGCATCGCCAACCCAAAAGGCTCAGCCCGAAGCGATAAAGCCTGAATCTGAAGTAAAAAAGGCTCAACCCGAAGGCAAAAAAGCCGAACCCGAAACTAAAAAAGCCGAACCTGAAGCCAAAAAGGCACAGCCTGCAACCAGGAATCATGACGAAGACGTTGACGATTTGTCTGCCAAGGGAGATTTAGACGACTCCAAACAGACCGGGACGGCCAAGCCGAAAAAATCGCAAAACAGAAAGATAACGAAGATCTCCAAAGCTAAAAAACCGACGGCGCAAAAGAAGAAAGCTGCGCCTCCAGCAAAGAAAAGGACCACTAAGTCAAATGAGCCGAAAGGGCAGTCTAAGCCAAAAGCTAAGAAGAAGCCAAAACCCAGGTCGTAAGACCGGCGGTTGCCCACGCTCGGAATTGAATGATGTGACTTTTAATCGCGTTCATGCTTGCGTTCATACACGCGTTCATTTTTTTGCGCTTGTATGCAGCTGCAGCGAGCTTTGCCGAAACATTTGCCAATAAAAGGTGACGATGTGCTTTTAACACTAGCAACTACACATAAACCTGCGACCGACCTCGGGTTTTTGCTCTACAAAAATCCAGCCGGTGTGCAATCTTTTGAATTGCCGTTCGGCAAAGTGCATGTTTTCTATCCCGACGCCAGCGACGAGCTTTGCCGGGTGGCCCTGCTGCTTGATGTAGATCCGGTGCGTCTCGTCAGGGGCGGCGCCGGCAAAGGCGAAGGTGCGCTCGATCAATATGTAAACGATCGACCATATGTGGCGTCGTCATTTTTAAGCGTGGCGATCGCTCAAGTTTTCGGCTCGGCTCTTTCAGGAAAAAGTCGTGAAAGGCCGGAGTTGGCGACCACAGCCATTCCTCTGGAGCTGACTATTTCGTGCGTCGATTGCGGCGCAGGAGAAGAAGTTCTAAAGCGCGTATTCGAGCCGCTCGGCTATGAATTACAGGTCGAGCGCCATGCGCTTGATGAAGCGTTTCCAGAGTGGGGGCAGAGCAAATACTACTCTTTGACCCTGCGTGCCGTCACCACTGTGCACGATATTTTGACGCATGCCTATGTGCTCATTCCCGTTCTCGATAATGAAAAACATTATTGGGTCGGCGAAGATGAGGTGAATAAATTGCTGCGACACGGCGAAGGATGGCTGTCTGGTCACCCGCACCGTGACTATATCGTCGACAGGTATCTGCAGCGCAAACGGCGCTTGACGCGATTGGCTCTAGAACGTCTGACTGAGGATGAAGATCTCGATCCTGATGCCGCTGAAGAAACACATTCACGTGAAGAGGAGGCGGTAGAGCGTCCTTTGAGTTTGAACGAACGCAGAATCGGCAGTGTAATGTCGGTTCTTAAAAAAGCATCGGCACGCCGCATTATAGATCTTGGATGCGGTGAAGGACGGCTATTGGAGAGGCTTGTTGCCGAGAAGGAATTCACCGAACTTGTCGGTGTCGATGTTTCCTTTAGGGCGCTGGAACTTGCCGGAGCAAGATTGCGTTATGAGCAAATGACAGATCGTCAAAAGGAAAGATTGAAACTGATACAGGGCTCGCTCACATATCGAGATAAAAGAATGACCGGTTATGACGCGGCCACCTGCATTGAAGTAATCGAGCACCTAGATCCTCCGAGGCTGTCCGCCTTCGAAAGAGTCATCTTCGAATTTGCCAGACCGAATACAGTGATTCTCACTACTCCCAATGTCGAATACAACGTAAAGTTCGAGACATTGCCGGCCGGCAAACTGCGCCATCGCGATCATCGATTTGAATGGACCCGAGCTGAGTTTCAAGGGTGGGCGCACGAAGTTTGCGCGCGCCATAAATACTCAGTTCAGTTTCTTCCAATCGGCGATGAAGATCCTGAGCATGGTCCTCCAACACAAATGGGGGTTTTCACACTATGAAAATTTCAATACCCGAACTTTGTCTTGTGGCGCTGATCGGTCCTTCCGGTTGCGGCAAGTCGACCTTTGGAAAGCGGCACTTCAAGCCGACGGAAGTTATTTCCTCGGATTTCTGCCGCGGCTTGGTCAGTGATGACGAAAACGATCAAAGCGCGAGCAAAGATGCTTTCGATCTTGTCCGCTATATTGCCTCCAAAAGACTGACGGCCGGCAAACTCTCCGTCATCGACGCGACAAGCGTTCGTCCCGAAGACAGAAAAGAGGTCGTTGCCACCGCAAAGGCGCATGATGTTTTCGCTGTGGCGATTGTTTTCAACATTCCGCGCGAAGTTTGTCATGCCCGCAATGAAGAGCGCCCGGACAGGCAGTTTGGCGAGCATGTGGTGCGCCGTCAACATATGGCTATGCGTAAATCTTTGCGCGGACTGGAGCGCGAAGGCTTCCGCCATGTATACATTCTTGATTCGCAGGAGGAAGTAGACAACGTAGAAATCGAGCGCACAAAACTGTGGACAAACAAACGTGATGAAAGAGGTCCCTTCGACATCATCGGTGATATTCACGGTTGCTACGACGAGTTGGAAATCTTGCTCAATCAGCTCGGATACGCTCATAACGAGAGCGGTGTGCTCGCTCACCCGGAAGGAAGAAAAGCTGTCTTCGTCGGCGATCTTGTCGACCGCGGACCGAAGACACCGGAAGTTCTTCAATTGGTCATGAGCATGGTCAATGGTGGCACAGGACTGTGCGTCGTTGGCAACCATGAAGCTAAGCTGATCAAAAAGCTGAAGGGTCGAGATGTGCGCATCACGCATGGTCTCAAGGAATCGCTGGAGCAGTTGGATAATCATTCGGATGAATTTAGGCAGCAAGCGCTCAAATTCATGGATAAATTGGTCAGTCATTATGTATTGGATGATGGCAATCTTGTTGTGGCGCACGCCGGTTTGAAAGAACAATTTCAAGGACGCTCGTCAGGGCGAGTCAGGGAGTTTGCCATGTATGGTGAAACCACCGGAGAGACAGATGAATATGGCTTGCCGGTGCGCTACAACTGGGCACAGGACTACCGCGGTCATGCCATGGTGGTGTACGGACACACGCCCGTTCCGGAAAGCGAATGGATCAATAAAACGATCTGCCTCGACACCGGTTGTGTATTTGGCGGCAAGCTTACTGCACTCAGATACCCTGAGAAAGAGCTTGTTTCCGTGAAGGCTGCCTACACATATTATGAATCCGTCAAACCGTTTCTTCCTGAAGGTGAAAGCAGCGCGGCGCTCGATAATGGTTCCGCTCGCGACACGGACATGCTAGACATTCAAGACGTGCTCGGAAAGCGCATTATTACAACGCGCCTGCAACGCTCGATTACTGTGCGTGAAGAGAATGCCATGGCGGCGATCGAAGTAATGTCGAGATTTGCCGTCAGTCCCAAGTGGCTTGTTTACTTGCCACCGACTATGTCTCCTTCCGAAACGACATCGGCAGAAGGCATGCTCGAACATCCCGCCGAAGCTCTGCGTTATTACATGAACGCCGGCATTCCTCAAGTTGTCTGCCAGGAAAAGCACATGGGCTCGCGCGCGGTAGTTATAGTGTGCCGAGATGAAAAGGCGGCTGAGAAGCGTTTCAAAGTCTATGGCGAGGGCCGCGGCATTTGTTATACGCGCACCGGACGCCGTTTCTTCAATGATCTTCAGCTGGAGCGCGAATTCATTTCTAAAGTACATGCGGCCATTGATGCATGCGGCTGGTGGGATGAATTTCAATCGGACTGGTTCATCTTCGATTGCGAATTGATGCCCTGGTCTGCCAAGGCACAAGAATTGCTGCGCAAACAATACGCCGCAGTCGGAGCAGCGGCGCGCGTTTCACTTCACGCGGCCGTGTACGCTCTGCAACAAACCGCCGCTCGGCTCGCCGGCGCAGAAGAACTCCTGGATAGATATGCTCAACGCGAGAAGTGCACCGAGCAGTTCCGTGACGCTTATCGCCAGTATTGCTGGACTGTCAACTCACTTGACGATCTAAAACTGGCGCCATTTCACCTGTTGGCTACTGAAAAGAAGACCTACTTCGATAAAAATCATCAGTGGCACATGGATACTCTTGCTAAACTGGCGGGAGTTACCGAGGGCATGCTGATAGCGACGCCGTACAAAGTGGTTGATGTGACTTCCCCTGAAGAAATGGCGCACGCTATCGATTGGTGGCAGGAGCTGACTGATAATGGTGGCGAAGGAATGGTCGTGAAGCCGTTCGATTTCATCGCCACAGGATCGAAAGGCTTTGTACAACCTGCCATCAAATGCCGAGGCAAGGAATATTTGAGAATCATCTATGGTCCTGAGTACACCGCGCCTGAGCATTTGAGTCGTTTGCGAGTCAGAGGAGTTGGAGGAAAACGAGCTCTTGCGGCGCGGGAGTTCGCGCTTGGTGTGGAAGGGCTCGAGCGCTTTGTGCGAGAGGAGCCGCTTTACCGCGTGCACGAATGTGTGTTTGGTGTGCTCGCCATGGAAACCGAACCGGTCGATCCCCGCCTATGAGGCTTTTTTGAATGGATAATAACTCGAAAGAACGCGAAGCCTTTATGCGGTTGCATGCCGGATTGCCTCGCCAGGGTCCCGGCTCTGATGTCTGCACGGCCGAGACCTTAGGTCGGCTGCCCGCTCTGCCTGCCGATGCGAAGATTTTCGATCTTGGTTGCGGACCCGGACGCGCATCACTGGTTCTTGCTTATATGCTCAAGCAAAAAATTGTCTGTGTGGATAAAGAGGAAAGTTTTCTCGAGCAACTGCGCGAAACAGCCAAGCAAAGAAAGCTGGACCAATATATCGAGACTCGATGCGGCGATATGGCGACGGTGGAAGCCGACCTCGGCAGTATCGATCTGATCTGGTCCGAAGGTGCAATTTATTGCGTCGGCTTCGATCGTGCACTCGAATCATGGCGTCCATTGTTATCCAAGACCGGAATGGTGGCATGCACAGAGCTGAGTTGGTTTTCCGATGAGCGTGCACCGGAAGCGGTGGCATTCTGGAAAAAGCATTATCCTGAAATGCGTTCAGTAGCTGAAAATCTCGAAGCCATTGAATATCCTGGCTATACATGTATTGAGCACTTCACCATTCCTGATTCGTGCTGGTGGAGCGAATATTATGATCCGCTGGAGAAAAACATAGAGAAGCTCAAGGCTGAAGCCGGCAGTGATGAAGATCTCAAAACTGCAATTGCCAATGCCGAAGAAGAAATAGATATATATCGCAAGTTTGGCGAGCAGTACGGCTACGAGTTCTATCTCCTGCAAAAATAGGCCTGGCTGTCCCTTCAATGTCCAACCGCTAGGGTAATGTCATGGAACCCCCATCCATGCATCGCCTGACGATGCGTCCCCACCTTGCGGAGACACGACATTGAACAATTCTTCCTTTGAAGCCAGCGAAGCCTACACACCGACCGAAAGACAATTTTCCAACCTGGTTTATCAATCCGAATCCCTGCAAGTCGGGGGGCGCGAGATGAAAGCCATCAGCGGCACATTCAATGCCGCTCCGGAGAATTCAGGGTTTGCCTCCAACGAACAGTTGCTTGCCGATCTCGCCGGTACCAGCCAACCGGAGACAGCACAGGATTACCCCGCACCTACGAATCAACAATTGCTCGATCAGTTTCATAAATCTTTCCGGAATGACACCAGCCCTGAGAGCCTGGCGCGCTTGAAAGAAACCACCTTCCCAGGTTTCAGCACCGAGAAGATCAAAGAAACGCTCAGCAAAATAGCAGAAGGTCAGGATGCGTATCTTAAATCATTGACTCCCAAGCAGCTGGAAGTTGTAGGCAATATTTCCGGTGCCATCAAAGATGGTGATATGAACAAACTGGCTCAATTGATGCGTGATACACCACCTCTGATCACAAAACATCTCGCATCGGCAATTCAGTATGATCTGCAGACCAAAGGCATCTACAAACAGGTCACCGGCGTCATCGAGAATGACCGCGCGTACTTGCAGCTTAAGGACCGAGCCACCAATACGGTTACGCGGATCGACATGCAGACGGGTATCTCCACCGGACCAAAACCAATTGAAGATATTCAAACGAAATAGCTGCGGATAAAGTTGATCCGAAACTTTCGCGAGTTGACCTAATCAGCTATCCGCGAATAGCACGCAGCAGAGCGCGCGGCAACCCTTCATTCGCCAATTCGCCAAAAGACTCGACATTGACGATGTCAAAGCGAGCGCCTTTGTGAACCAGTTTCATGTCGAGCTTGTTCAGCTTCTTGGTGCCTTCTTCATCATTGCCGATTTGCAAAAACTTGATTTTGATTTCGTTGGGATGACGCATTTGCTGCGTAGCCTGAATGATCACATCTCTGAGATCGTGCTCGTCCTGAGGTTTGCCGTCAGTGATAACGGCGATAATCAAAGGACGTGCCCTGCCAGTAGCACGGCGCTGAAAGTACTGTGACAATTGATCGTGCATGGGAGCGGCTAATTTTGTGCCGATGAAAATTCCATTGCGAGAGTTGGCAATAATCTGCGGCAATTGCTGCAGCCTGACATTGTTGTAGACGTCGTATTGGCTTGAGAAAACCACAAGAGTGAAGCCGAATTTCGGTAGTCGATTTGTCTGCCTGGTCAAATCCATGCTCTGAGCCATGCACCAGCGCCATTTAGAAATTTTGTCTGAAACCATCGGAAAATAATCTTTTTCGCCCATGGAGCTGGAGCGATCTTGCATGATCACAATGTCGTGCGTCGCCAGTTGTTTTAACTCCTGGTCGTTGAGGTCGCCCTTCAAACGTGTCGCGTTAATATTCGGCGTAAAACGCATCTGATCCAGACCTGCATTCATCGGCTGAAAATTGCCGTCTTCGACACCCGACTGCAGTCCATTGTCGTCCAAACCGGATTGGAGAGGACCGCGATCTCGCAAGCCGCCGTCCAATCTGCCGCGACCTGCGCTGCCATTCATAGGCACTCGCGGCGCACCAACGAATTGCTGAGGATCAACCAGTGAGCCTTCGTCTTGCACTTCCACCTGACCGCTCAGCGGTTTCAATTTCGGTGATGCGCTGGCGCTATCATATTTCCCCTGCTGGTAGGGATTGATGCGATATTGATTTTTCGCTTCTCCGGCAATGCTCAGCGGCAAACAGCTTAGTAGAAGAATTGCAATTATGTAGGGGCGCAAGGTCGTTCACCTCATAAGTGAATGTTTTTCGAATGCGACTTGTCGCTGCAAGTTCGGCGAAAGACGATTCGTTTAGCCAAATTCGACGAACAGTATTCACGCCACGCCCGCAAATACCGCTACAGTCAATATAACTTTTGAAACGCTGAATTGGGCGCAGATTCGGCAAATGCGACTACTTTCTTACATTGTGTGACGGATTTTTTCCTGTTTGCTATTTTCGTTTTTCTGATCGATAGGCGGTTTGAAAAAAAGCTACCCTCTTGCGAGGGAGCTGAGAATGCCCACCGTCCGGTAATTTATGGAACTTTCAGAAAATTTTTAAGTCTTTAACTGCGGATGATGTGGGTGATTACGAGGTGGAATCCCATGATTTTAGAACCAACGAATATTAGGAAACCAAAGCTATCTTCGGTATGGTTGGATCGCGTCAAACAGGACTTTCCCGAAGAAGTGGAAAAGGCCGAAGAAGAATTTTTCAGTGCATTTGAATGGAAATTAGCCCATAAGCGCAGACTTCGCAGAATGCAGTCGCAAGGCGCCATCGAGAGAACAGTGACAAACCTGTTTGAAAATCTCGGACTTAAAGCTGCTTAAAAAAAATCCCGTCTATCGGACGGGATTTTTCTTTCTATCCACAACAGCTTCCGCCGTGCTTCTTCTCAGCTTTCTTCGGGCCGGACTCGTTTTCGCTGATGTCCGTCGGCTTTTGTTTTTCGTCGTCGGGCTTATTTTGTTGCTTATCGAAGTCTTTGTCCTTCTGCTCTTGCTCATCTTGTTTCTCGTCGTTGCGTTTTTGCTTTTCGTCTGACATATAAGCTCCTTTGCCTGGCGTTTCTCATGTGTCAGGCGGCTTCTATGTTGAAAGACTTAGCTTTTTGAGGGCAGTTCCTATGGATAGTGTTTCCTTGGACTGCATTAGAACCTGGCAGAATTTAAATGCGTAAAAGCCAAAGGGGCGACGTTTTCACGTCACCCCGCAGCATGGCACACAAGTTGCAGTTAACAATAATTCTTCACGCTTACATCGATGAGATTGCGCGTTTGAATCTTGATTTCAAATCTTCATAAATTTCGCTGGTCGTAGGAGGTGTACCAGGCTTGCCCATGTTTTCCGCCACTCTGTACATGGAGTTGCTCAGACCAAAGAACATGGGATGAAATCCGTATTTCAGCATTTCTTTGTAGGTTTGATCAGAATCCCAATTTTGCTGGGTTAAGCGGTAAATTCCGACCATGGTGCCGCAGCGATCCTGACCCTGCCGGCAGTGCACGTATACCGGTTGATTTTTCGGATCATTGACCACTTTGAGAAATTTGTCGATATGCTCATCATTCACTGTTTTGAAGACGCTGAGCGGAATGCTGATGGATTTCATCCCGAGCTCTTCAACGATGTCTTTTTCATTGTCGATATCTTTCTTGCCGTCGCGCAGATTGATCACCGTCTTGACGCCTGCTGCCTTGAGCGCCGTAAAGCCCTGCTCGGATGGCTGTGCGCCGCGCAGAAGGAAGGGAGTGACAATGCCGAAATTAGGTATTACTTGCGCAAGAACTTGAGCTGTCGCAGATGTGTTTGTTGTCGGCAGAGGAGCAATTTCTTGTGAAGAATTCGCTTGTGCCGGAAATTGACCGAAAAATATTGAGGACGAAACCAGTAAGGACGCC